>NZ_KQ033901.1:1876306-2176306 GCF_000969705.1 Nitriliruptor alkaliphilus DSM 45188 | reverse complement strand
GCGATGGCGAGGATGCCGAGCGCGGCCAGGAGCCGTCGGACGAGCCGGTGGCGCGAACCGCCCCCGACGGTCGGCCCCCACGGACCGGGGTCACCGCCCACCAACGTGCCGATCACGATCCACCCCCGGTGTCCAGGTCCGCCCCGCCGATGACCCGGATCGAGACCGGCTCACCCTCGAAGGTCGGCTGGCGTTCGTCCGCCACGAGGTCCACGTCACCGAGCTCGCGGGCGATCAGGATCGCCGCGGCCTCGACGGCGGGATCGTCGGGACCGTAGATGACCTGGGTCCGCTCGACGTCGAACGTGGGCGCGTTCTCGGTCCCGACGACGCGAACGCCGAGCGCCGACAGCTGTGCCTCGAGGTCGGCGGCGTACCCGGCGGTCCCGGTCCCGTTCTGGACCGAGACCGTCGCCGCCGCGAGGAAGGCGGCCTCGTCGTCATCCGCCGAGGCCTCCGGGACCCCACCTTCACGGAGCACCGCGAAGCGGGTGGCCGCCTGTTCCGGCAGCACGAGGAGGCGGCCCGTGTCGGGGTTGACCACCCCCGGCAGCTGCACGATCGCGACCGCACCAGTGGTGCTGAGCTGCTCGGCGAGGGGGAGGAGGGCGCCGCCCCGCAGGTTCGCATCGGTGGTGACGTCCGCAGCGATGATGTCGATAACGCGCTTGCTGGCCAGCGGCGAGGTGATGGCGCCCACCGGGTCGGTCGCCGCACCGAGGCCGCGCAGGAGGGCGGCCACCTCGTCGAGCGCGCGGGCGACGTCGGCGGGCGCCGCGTCGTCGGTGAGCAACCCCGCGAGGGTGGTCGTGGCCTGGGCGTGATCCACCGTGGTACAGCCGGTCGTGCACACCTCGATCGGTCCGAGGGCTTCGACCAACTGCGGGAGGGTCGTCTCGGAGGCGATGACGACGTGATCGACGTCGATCTCGGTGTAGTCGACGACCGTCCGCAGGAGCACGTCGGGACCGCCGGCCGCGTGGACCTGGGCGAGCGTCATCGGGGCCTCGCCCTCGACGCTGACGGGCAGCTGTGAGGGTAGGACGAGGACGGCCGCGTCGTCACCGCGAGGGCCGCCGACCTGGACGAGGGCGACCGGCCCGGCGAGGGGGACTCCGGCCGGGTCGGTGGCGTCGCGAGGGGGAGTGAGGGCGATCAGGACGGTGGTGGTCCCTTCGGGGGAGGTCGCACCGCCTGCGCCGAGCGCCTCGTCACCCTCGGCAGCCAGCGACGGCAGCTCGGTGCCACCGAGCCGGGCCCAGGCGTAGGCCCACAGCAGCCCGCCGGACAGGGCCAGGAGGACCACGGCGAGCAGCGCCACGATCAACAGGCCCACGACGACGCGGACCCACCGACGTCGCTGGGGACGGCGGGCGGTCGAGAAGGTCAGCGAGCGTGAACCGGTCACGGCGCAGCAGCACCTCGGGGGCGGCGAACGAGGGGGGAGCACGTCGGACGTCGAGCGAGACGCCCGCCGGAGCGCACACCCCACCGGAGGTCACGATGGCGTGCCGAAGGTAGCATCGTCGGCCATCCCGGCGAGCCGCACGTGACGGTGCGTCACCGCGACCCCCCGTCGTACCCCGCAGATGGCCCGGCGATGCCCCGGAGATGCCCAGGAGAACCGAGTGCAGCTGCGCCCGCCACCGGACCCGTCCACGGTGCCGGAGGACGTTGCGACGGCCCTGGACGCCGCCGCGCGGACCCTGGGGTTCCGCCCCGCCGTGACGGTGCTGCGTGCCGACCGACGCGACGAGCAAGGGGTGGCGAGCCTGGCGCAGTGGGCAGCCAAGGGCGCCCACCTGCTCGAGGCCGACCTCGGTCTCGGTCCCGGCGACCGGTTGCACGTCGACCTGCCGGCCGGGTGGACGCTCGCGGCGGTGTGCCTCGCCGCCTGGTGGGCCGGCATCACGGTGACCACCGACGGGGACGCCGAGGTCGCGGTGGTCGACGAGGGACGATCGGTCCCACCGGCCGCCACGGACGTCCTGCGCACGGGTGCGGCGGTGGACGGTGCCCCGCTCACGGCGTGCGATGGCGAGCCGTGGGCCGAGGCGGTCCAGGCGTTCCCCGACGCGCCACCCCCACCGCGGGCCACACCCGATCTGCCGGCGTTCGCGGCTGGCCCCCGCCGCTGGGACCAGCGCGAACTGCTGGCCGACGCCGCGGCGCTCGGTGACCGGCGAGGCACCCTCGGCCTGACGGTCGCCACCGCCGACGCGGTCCTGGCGGTCCTCGGCGCTGCGGCGCGCCCGTTCGCGGCGCAGCGACCCACGGTGGTCCTGGACGGTGCTACCCGCGACGCTGCTGCGGCCGACCGGGTCACCGCCTGGCTCCCGGGCTAGCGCCCGACGTCGTCGCCGCGGCCCGGCACGCCACCGTGCCGTTCGACCACCTCCCGGGCGACGTCGCGCACCTTGCGGTTGGTCTGCTGCGAGATGCGACGCAGCACCTCGAAGGCGGCCTCCGGGCTACACCGTTGCCGCGCGATGACGATCCCCTTGGCCTGCTCGATGACGCTGCGGGACGCCATCGCCTCCTCCAGTTGCGCCGCCAGATCGGTGGCCCGCTGGAACGCTTGCAGGTTGACCAGCGCGGCGGCGGCCGGGACGGCGATACGCAGGGCCAGCTCTGCGGCGCGGGCGTCGAAGGCGTGCGGTCGTGCAGCGAACACGTTCAGCGCACCGATCGTCTCGTCGTGGGCCCTCAGCGGCGTCGCGAGGAGGCTGCGACAGGCGGCACTCGCCGCCTCCTTCCGGAACCGCGGCCAACGGGTCTCGGTGAGCAGGTCGTCGACCTGTTGGAGCTCGCCCTGCTCGACCGCCGCCACGCACGGCCCCTCACGCAGGCGGTACTGCAGGTGATCGAGCCCCACGACGGTGTCGTCGCTCGATCCCACGGTCACGTACCCCGTCCCGTGGCGCACGGAGACGCTGGCCGCGGCGGTCCCGGGGATGGTCTCCGCCGTCGCCTGGAGCACGAGTTCCAGCGTGCGGTCGAGGTCGGTGTCGTCGATCAGGAGGGCCGCCAACCGCTCCAGGTTGGTCACGTACGCAGCGTCACGGTCGGCGCCCTCGGCTGGGCCCGACGGACCATCTGGGCTCGACGCGCTCGCGTCGCCCTGAGGTCGCACCGACCATCCTGCCACGCCGACGGTCGCCCGAGCAGCGTCCTCCACCCGCATCACCGTCGACCTCGACGATAGCGTCGTCGCGCTGCCTGTGGCGGTTCAGCGCGAGGCGAGCTGGTCGCCCGACAGGGCGTACAGGTCCCCGGCACCGGCCTTGACCGCGCCGGCGAGCCCGGCGACCTGGGGCAGGAGTTGCTCGGCGTAGAAGCGGGCGGTGACGATCCTGGCCTCGAGGTAGTCGGCGTCGTCCCTCGCGAGGGTCGCACCCGAACCGTCGCTGCCCGCATCGAGCAGGTCCTGCGCCGCCTTGGCGCCCTTGGCGAGCAGCCAACCGCCGACCACGGTCGCGAAGACCCGCAGGTACGGGGTCGCACCGGCGAACACCTCGTTGGGCTCCTCGCGGTGCGCGAAGATCCAGTCGGTCAGGTCCTGCAACAGCTCGACGCCCTCGCGCAGCGGCGTGGCGATGCTGGCCAGGCTGTCGGGCAGCTCGTCGGGGAACGCGGCGAGGTCGGCGAGGAAGCCCTTCACGAAGGAGCCGCCGTCGTAGGGGAGCTTGCGCCCCACGAGATCGAGCGCCTGGATGCCGTTGGTGCCCTCGTAGATCGGCGCGATGCGCGCGTCGCGGTAGTGCTGGGCGACACCGGTCTCCTCGACGTACCCCATGCCGCCGTGGATCTGTAGGGCCAGGGAGGTCAGCTCGACCCCGAGGTCAGTGCACCACGCCTTCGACAGCGGGGTGAGCAGGTCGGCGAGCTTCTGCTGCTGCTCGCGCACCACCGCATCGGTGCTGCCGTGCGCGAGGTCGAGGGCGTGCGCGTTGAGGTAGCACAGCCCACGCATGGCCTCGATGTAGGCCTTCTGGGTCAGCAGCATCCGCCGGATGTCAGCGTGCTCGATGATCGGGGACTGCTCACCGGGGGCCGAGGTCGGACCGCGGCCCTGGCGACGCTCCTGGGCGTAGGCCAACGCCTGCTGGTAGGCGCGCTCGGCGATGGCCAGGCCCTGGATGCCGACGCCGAGCCGCGCGTCGTTCATCATCGTGAACATGCCGCGCATGCCGGTGTGGGGCTCGCCGACGAGGTAGCCGACCGCGCCGTCGCCGTCCTCGCCGTAGGCCATCACGCAGGTCGGCGAGGCGTGGATGCCGAGCTTGTGCTCCAGCGAGACCACCTTGACGTCGTTGC
Organism: Nitriliruptor alkaliphilus DSM 45188; assembly: GCF_000969705.1. GTDB lineage: Bacteria > Actinomycetota > Nitriliruptoria > Nitriliruptorales > Nitriliruptoraceae > Nitriliruptor > Nitriliruptor alkaliphilus. The sequence goes on along the minus strand of NZ_KQ033901.1, from coordinate 2,171,989 downwards.
GTTCGCCGAGCGAGCCGTCCTCGTTCACGAGGAACTTGGGGACGATGAACAGCGAGATGCCCTTGGTGCCCGGGGGCGCGTCGGGCAGTCGGGCCAGGACCAGGTGGATGATGTTGTCGGTCAGCTGGTGCTCACCGAAGGTGATGTAGATCTTCTGCCCGGTGATGCGGTAGCTGCCGTCGCCAGCCGGCACGGCCTTCGTGGTCACCGCGCCGACGTCCGAGCCGGCCTGCGGCTCGGTGAGGTTCATCGTGCCCGACCACTCGCCGGTGACCATCTTGGGCAGGTAGGTCTGCTTCTGCTCGTCCGAGCCGTGGTGGGTGAGCAGGTAGACCGCGCCCGTGGTCAGGAGGGGCCCGAGCGAGAACGCCAGGTTGGCCGAGTTGATGGTCTCCTTGACGGCGTTGGCCACCGTCAGCGGGAAGCCGCCGCCGCCGAACTCCGTCGGGTGCTGGAGGGTGCCCCAGCCCGCCTCGACGTACTGGTCGTAGACCCGCTTGAACGAGCCGGGGAGGATGACCTCGTCCCCCTCGACCCGCGCCCCGTCGGCGTCACCGTCGCGGTTGGTCGGCGCGATCGCCTGGGACGAGAACCGGCCCGCTTCCTCCAGCAACCCGAACACCAGCTCGGGGTCGGCGTGCGCGTACGCGTCCAGGGCGGTGAGGTCACCGATCGGGGTCACGTGCTCGAGCACGAAGCGGATGTCGCGGGTGGGGGCGGTGTAGTCAGTCATGTCCGGGAGCGTACCGACGCCCGGAGCCCTCCCCGAAGCCAGCACTAGGCTCCCACAGCCGGGTACCAGCGACCGAGGAGTGCGACGTGGCCGACCGCCACCGCAACCTCGTGCGCGTGCCCGGCCCGATCCTCGCGCTCGGTCGGGGTCTCGGCCTGTCGGTCGGCGAGGTGCGGTCCTACTGGGCCCAGGAGTCGCGCAGCATCCGATCGGGCTCGAGCGCGCTGGCCCTCGGGCTCGGCGCCACCCTCATCGCCGGTATCACCCTGGCCTCCGCCGAGGGCCGGCTCGAGTCCATCCCGGGGCTCCTCGCCCTCATCCCGGCCGCCATCGGCATGCGCGGCGCCATCTTCGGTGCGCTCGGTTCGCGGCTGTCGACCGGCATCTACACCGGTCAGTTCGACCGTCAGCTCACCCGCAGGAGCTACCTCGGACGACAGGTCGAGGCCTCCTCGATCCTGTCGGTCGCATCCGCCACGCAGGCCGGCCTGATCGCCTGGGCCATCAGCGCCGCGCTCGGCCTGCCGACCATCCCGCTGCTCGACCTCGTGGCGATCTCCCTGGTCGGCGGGTTGTTGTCGTCCGCGGTGCTGTTCGTCGTCGTGATCTGGATGGCGCGACGGTCGGACCGGGTCGGGTTCTCCATGGACGATGTCGGCGCGCCGATCATCACCGCCACCGGAGACCTCGTCACGCTGCCGGCGCTGCTGGTCGCGACCTACGTGCTGGACGTGCCCGTGCTCCCCGAGGCGCTCGGCGCCCTCGGGCTCGTGGGTGCGGTCGTGGTCTCGATCCTCGGGATCCGCCAGTCCGAGCAGACGATCCGACGGGTGGTCCGCGAGTCCCTCGTCGTGCTGACCATCGCGGTCACCATCGACGTCTTCGCCGGTGTGGTGGTCGAGGCCCGCGCCGAGGATCAGTTCAGCGCCGCGGCGCTGCTGGTGCTCATCCCCCCGTTCATCGCCAACTGCGGCTCCCTCGGTGGGATGCTCTCCAGTCGGCTCGCCTCCAAGCTGCACCTCGGCCAGCTCGAACCGCGCCTCCTGCCGGGCAAGCTCGCCTCCCTCGACTTCTCGCTCATCGCGCTGCTGGCGTTCCTGGCGTTCACCGGCGTCGGTGTCGCCGGCTGGCTCGCGGCCCTGATCGTCCCGGGCGTCGACCCGCTGTCGGTGCTGGTCACCGTCGGCGTGGTCCTGCTCGGTGGCCTGTTCGCGTTCCCCATCCTGGCCCTGGCGGCGTACGCCTCGGCAGCCACCTCGTTCCGGTTCGGGTTCGACCCGGACAACCACGGCATCCCCATCGTCACCGCCACGATGGACCTCACCGGCGTCCTGTGCCTCCTCGGCGCCATCACCTTGCTGCAACCCGGAGCCTGATCACCATGAGGAACCGACGCACGATCAAGGACATGCTCGTCGAGGCGAAGGACGCCGCCGAGCTGATGGTCGACCTCGCCTACGCGGCGGTCTTCTTCGGCGACGACGCCCTCGCCCGCGAGGTGCTGCGGCTCGAGGACATCGTCGACGAACTGCTGGTCGAGCTGCGTGCCGTGTGCATGATCGCGGCCCGTACCCGCGAGGACGCCGACCAGCTCGCCGGCGTCCTGTCCATGGCGGTGTCGATCGAGGGCATCGCCGATGCCGCCGAGGACATCGCCCGCGTCGTGCTCAAGGACCTCGGGGTCCCGCCCGAGCTGCGCGACGACCTCCGGCACGCGACCGAGGTCACGGCGCGGGTCAAGATCCGCGAGGAGAACCAGCTCGAGTCCGCGTCGCTGCGCGAGCTCGAGCTCCCGGCACGGACGGGCATGTGGGTCATCGCCGTCCGCCGGGACGTGGACTGGCTCTACGGGCCGGGGCCGGACGACGTGCTGCGTGAAGGTGACGTGCTCTTCCTGCAGGGGCCGAAGGACGGCGTCGACCACGTCCGAGCGCTCGCCGGCGGGGTCCCCCGCGAGCTGCCCCCGCCGCCGGAACGTGCCAAGCTGACCAACCTCGACCGCGCGGTGGATCTGGTCGTCGAGCTCAAGAACGCCTCCGAGGTGGCGGTGGGGCTCGCCTACTCGGCCATCCTGTTGCAGGACCGGTCACTCGCAACCGAGGTCAGCGTCATCGAGGACGCCTCCGACGAGCTCTACCACCAGCTCGAGGGGTGGGTCCTGCGGGCAGCGGTGGAGCTCGAGGACCCCGACGAGCTGCGCGGGATGCTGCACCTCGCCTCCGCATCCGAGCGCATCGTGGACGCTGCCCAGTCCATGACGCGGGTCATCGAGGACGAGGGCCCGCCCCACCCGATCATCGCCGCGGCGCTCGCCGAGGCGGACGAGATCGTCGCCGACGCCGAGGTCGCGGCGGGCAGCGCCGCCGCCGACCGGACCCTCAAGGAGCTGCAGTTCCACACCCAGACCGGCATGGAGGTCCTCGCGATCCAGCAGAACGGGCGCTGGACCTACCGACCGAAGCGCGGCCGGACCGTGCAGGTCGGCGACCGCCTGCTCGCGATCGGACCCGAGGAGGGTGCCCCGCGGCTGCGCGAGCTGTGCGGCGATGCCCGCCCGGAGGGCGACGAGGGGTGGGTCACCACCGAGGAGGAACGCGAACACGACGAACGCGGCTGACCGCAGCGGCCGGGGTCAGCTGGTGGCCACGTCCGGGAGGTGGTCCAGGACCCCGGTCAGGTCACGCTTGTAGCGCCCGAACCGGGGTGGCTTGAGGATGGAGAGCGACGCCCGAGGCCCGTCCAGGCCGGGCCCACGGTCGACGCCGGCGCGTCCCACACCGGGCCAGTCGAGCGGCACGTGGGTCCAGGCCTCCAGGACCGGCACCAGGTAGACCGGCGTGCCATCAGGGAGGGACAACGCCGCCTTGATCCCACCCCGCAGCAGCTGGCCGTGGATGTGGGTCAGCGCCGCCTCGGCCCCGGGCACCTGCGCTCTGCTCAGGCCGTACAGCTCCAGGTCGGGCACGTCGAGGCGCGCTGCGCCGTGGGTGCGGACCCACCAGGTCCCCTCCCCCGCCGCGCGCGTGACGATGGCGTCGTCGACCGACACCACGCCGATGGCGAGCCGGCCGAGCCACGCCTCGTCCCTGTCGGCGAGGGCCGACAGGTCACGGACGCCGCGGACGCGCCCCTTGAGCTGACGAGCCAGGCCCTGGAGGAGCAGCGCGTGCCGGCGCATGCCCTCGGCGAGCCCGTCGGAGCCGATGTAGGTCTCGACACGCAGCAGCGGTGCCCCGTCGTCGTCGGCCAGCGCGCGGACCACCGCCTTCTGCATCCGGCCGCCCCAGTGGACTTCCTGCGCCGCGCCGTCCGAACCCCGCACAGGCGCGGCCCGGTCGATGTCCTTGGTGCGGCCGGCCGCCCGCACCACGTCGCTGACGTCCGCGAGCGGCGCATCGAGCACCAGCGCGAGCATCGAGGTGTATCGGTCGGCCACGGTCACGCTCCTCGGGCAGGCTCACTCGGCGACGAGGGTAGGACCCGTCGCACGGGCCGTCCGACCTGCGTCGCCGCCACGCAACCCCGGGCGGCCCGGGCGAACCGGTCGTAGCGTCAGGCTTCTCCCGACTCGAGGAGACGACGTGCAGCAGCGGGTGCTCGGCCAGGATCTGACCGTGTCGGCGCTCGGCCTCGGCTGCATGGGGATGAGCTTCGCCTACGGGGGTGCCGACGAGGCGCGGTCGGTGGCGACCCTGGAGCGGGCGATCGAACGCGGTGTGACGCTGTTCGACACGGCCGACATCTACGGACCCGAGACGAACGAACGTCTCGTCGGCCCGGTGCTCGCCCGGCACCGCGACGACGTCGTGCTCGCCACCAAGTTCGGCGCCTACTCCCTCGAGATCGACGGCCGCTCCCCCGACGGTCGGCCCGACTACGCCGCACGGGCCTGCGACGCGTCGCTCCTGCGCCTCGGCGTCGACGTGATCGACCTCTACTACCTGCACCGCGTGGACCCGCAGGTCCCGGTGGAGGAATCCATCGGCGCGATGGCCGACCTGGTCACCGCCGGCAAGGTCCGCCACCTCGGCATCTCGGAGGCGACAGCCGAGCAACTGCGGCGGGCCCACGCGACGCACCCGATCAGCGCGCTCCAGAGCGAGTGGTCCCTGTGGACGCGCGACCTCGAACGTGAGGTGCTGGCGACCGCCCGCGAGCTCGGGATCGGTCTGGTGCCCTACTCCCCGCTCGGTCGCGGGTTCCTGACCGGGACCATCCGGTCGGTCGCGGACCTGCCCGAGGGCGACTGGCGGCGCGGCAACCCGCGGTTCGCCGAGCAGGCGCTCGCCGCCAACCTGCGGCTGGTGGAGGTGGTCGAGTCGATGGCTGCTGATCACGCGGCCACGGCGGCGCAGGTCGCGCTCGCCTGGGTGTTGGCGCAGGGCGATGACGTCGTCCCCATCCCGGGAACGACGCGTCCGGAGCGGCTCGACGAGAACCTCGCCGCGCTCGACGTCAGCTTGAACGACGCCGACCTCCGAGCTCTCGACCAGGCGTGCCCACCGGGGGCAGCGACCGGCACGCGCTACGCGGAGGCCGCCATGCGGTTCGTCGCCACCTGACCCGACCGCTCCGCGGGTGACGGCCGCCTCCGCGGAGGGCGCTCGTCCTCCGGACCCACTCGCTCGCTCGGCATCGCTGAGCCGACCGCTCCGCGGGTGACGGCCGCCTCCGCGGAGGGCGCTCGTCCTCCGGACCCACTCGCTCGCTCGGCATCGCTCCGCTCGCCTCACAGCCTCCGCTGCGGCGACCGTCACCCGCTCCGCTCGCGTGGTGGTGCGAGGGAGACCGCCGGTGGCGCGGAGGAGATCCCCCAGGGATCGAGGAGCACGCACGGCGAGGGAGAACGAGGCCCCCCAGGGGCCGATGGACGACCCAGAGCTAGAGGCCGAGGTCGCGGGCGATCAGCAGGCGCTGGACCTCGCTGGTGCCCTCGCCGATCTCGAGGATCTTGGCGTCCTGGTAGAAGCGGCCGACGCGGGTCTCGGTGGTGAAGCCCATCCCGCCGAACACCTGGGTGGCCTCGCGCGCGGCGGTCACGGCCTGTTCGGAGGAGAACAGCTTCGCGATCGACGCCTCACGCTTGTAGGGCAGGCCCTCGAGCTTGCGCCAGCACGCGTAGCGGTACATGTGGCGGGAGGTCTGGGCGGCGACTTCGAGGTCGGCGATCTTGAAGGCGACCGCCTGGTTGGCGGCGATGGGCTTGCCGAACGCTTCGCGCTCCCCCGCGTAGCGGACGCACTCCTCGACGCAGCCCTGGATGAGCCCGACGGCGAGCGCCGAGATGGCGATGCGGCCGTCGTCGAGGGTCTTGAGGAACTGGCGGAACCCCGCGCCTCGTTCGCCGAGCTGGTGGTCGAGCGGGACCCGGACCCCGTCGAGGGTCAGTTCGCGGGTGTCCGACGCGTGCCAGCCGACCTTGCGGTACGGCGGGGCGAACGAGAACCCGGGCGTGTCGACGGGCACGACGATGGCGGTCATCTCGCCGGGCGCGGTCATCGCGGTGACCGTGATGATGGAGGTCATCTCGGTGCCGGAGTTGGTGATGAACTGCTTGGTGCCGTCGATCACCCAGTGGTCGCCGTCCTGGACGGCGCGGGTCTTGGTCGCACCGAAGACGTCGGACCCGCCGCCGGCCTCGGTCAGACCGAAACCACCGAGCTTCTCGCCCCGGGCGAGCTCGGGCAGCCAGCGCTGCTTCTGCTCGTCGGTCCCGAACTCGAAGATGGGGGCAGCGCCGAGACCGACACCAGCCTCCAGGGTGATGCCGACCGACTGGTCGACGCGGCCGAGCTCCTCGAGGGCGAGGCAGAAGGTGAGGTAGTCGCCGCCGACGCCGCCCCACTCCTCGGGGAAGATGAGCCCGAACAGGCCCATCTCGCCCATCTGGCGCACGATCTCGACCGGGAAGCGCCCCTCGGCGTTGAACTCGTCGGCCGCTGGCGCCACGACGGCGTCGGCGAAGTGCGCGACGACCTTCCGGAACTCCTCCTGCTCCGGACTCAGCGCGTACGAGACCATCGTTTCCCTCCCAGGGCGACGTCGATCGCGAGCGTAACCGGGATGGTTGGACGTCCGAGCGTCCAGGCGTGGCCCGCACTCACGAGCGGGCCGTGGGCCGGTCGCCCGGTCAACCGGTCAGCCCGATGGCGGCCCCGAGGGTGATGACGGCGGCACCACCGGCGGCGCGCAGCCACCGGCGCGCCGCGGGGCGTGGGAGGCGACCGAGCACCGTCCCGACCCCGACGAGGCCGAGCTGCCACGACAGCGAGGCGACGGCGAGGGACAGCACGAACGCGGCGCGGGCTTGCAGGCTCGGGAGCCGGTCGGACAGGGCCACGGCGATGATCCCCCCGTGCAGCAGCGTGCCGGGGTTGACCGCGGTGAGCGCGGCGAAGGCCAGGCCGGTCCGTGCGGCGCTGCCTCGAGGGGGTGGCGGTGGGGTGACGGCACCTCGCCGCTCGTTCCACGCGGCCCGGACCCCGAGGACACCCAGTCCGACGAGCAGGATCGCGGCCGTCGAGCGGAGCACCTCGTCGACCGGCGCCAGCAGCGCGGTGACGGCGGCGCCGGATCCGACCGCCAGGGTCGCGTACCCGAGGTCGACGGTGGCGATCCCGAGGGCTGCGGCGATCCCGTGGTGGCGGCCGCGCCGCGAGGAGACGTCGACGAGGAGGAGGCCGATGGGGCCGAGCGGCACGGCGAGTGCCAGGCCGGCGGCGAGCCCGGCCACGGCCGCGCCGAGGACGATGCTGAGCGATGTCACGGGTGGCTGCCTCGTGTGTGGGGTGCGGCCCATCCTGACGACGGCGCTACCGTGGCCGACACGGAACTCAGCGAGGTCTGGCCACGATGACCGCAGGAACCCCGGCGTTGGACCTGATCGACCGCCGTATCGTCGATGCTCTCCTCCGGGACGCCCGTCTGACGTGGCAGGCGCTGGCGGACGAGATCGGGCTGTCGCCGTCCGCCACCACCGACCGGGTACGACGTCTCGAGGCCCGTGGGGTGCTCGCCGGCTACGGCGCCCGGGTGCCCGCCGCGGTGATCGGCAGACCGCTGGAGGCATGGGTCGCGGTGGTGCTCGCCGAGCCGGCCGACGGGTCGGACTTCGAGGCTGCCATCCGCGGCGAACCGGCCATCGTCGAGGCAGTGCACCTGACCGGCAGCGCCGACTACGAGGTGCGGGCCCTGTGCGCCGACACCGCCGAGGTCGACGCGCTCGTGCGGCGGTTGAAGTCCGAACACGGTGCGGCGCGGACCGAGACCCGCATCGTCCTCGACCGGCCGTACGGTCCCGCGCTGCTGCCCCCACCCTCCTGACCGACGTCCGGCTCCAGACGGACCTCGCAGCCAACGCCCGGTCCCGGTCAGGTGGGTCGGACGTGTTCGACGTCGCCGGCGGTGACCGCGACCTGGCCGACCTCCGCCGCCTCGACCACCAGCCGTCCCTGGCGGTCGAGATCGACGGCCCGCCCCGCGAGCACCTCGCCGTCGGGGAAGGTGACCCGGACGTCGGCGCCGATGGTCACGCAGTTGTCGCGGTAGGCGACCAGCAGGCGGAGCGGGTCGCTCGGCACCGACCGCAGCCACACCGACAGGCCGCGGAGGACGTCGGCCAGCACGTCGGCCCGATCCACGTCCCGACCCGTGGCCTCGGCGACCGACGTCCACGTCACCGCGTCGCCTTCGCGGGGCACGTCGCGCCAGTCGAGGTCGACGCCGATGCCGACGATCAGCACCTCGCCACCCACGTCCGGACCGCTGGTGGCGCGGACCGCGTGCCGTTCGACCAGGATCCCGGCGGTCTTCGCCGGTGTGCCGTCGGCGGCGGGCAGGAGCACGTCGTTGGGCCACTTGAGGCCGGGGGTGGTGCCGGCACGACGGAGAGCATCGGCCACGGCGAGCCCGACGGCCAGGGGCGTGAGGGACGCGTCGCTGCCCGGCACCCCCACGGCCGCCGACAGGGTCAACGACCGCACCCGGTCGCCAGCGCTCGCATCCTCCCACGGCCGGCCCTGTCTCCCACGGCCAGCCGTCTGGTGGTCGGCGACGACCACGAACCCCGGTGGTGTGCCCTCACGCACCATCTGGAGCGCCACGTCGCTGGTCGAGGTGACCTCCGGCTCGTGGATCAGGCTGTGCCAGCCGAGGGGTCCGCCGAGCAGCGCCGCGATGCGGTCCTGGTGGTCGAGGGTGGTCATCGGCGATCTCGGTGGCGGGGTGCGGGTGGCGACCCGGAGCGGGCCCGACTGGGGGGCGCGGGGGTGCCCGAGGCTAGGCTCCCGCCGTCGCTCGTGGTCGCGCGCAGCACCCTGCGGCCCGGCGACGCTCGCTCCCGCCCCACCCGATCGAGAGGTGCCCCGTGGCCGAGACCACGAAGGACAAGCTCGCCGAGCTCGACCGCCGGCGCGCCGAGCACGCGACCGGCGGTGGCGAGGACGCCATCGCCAAGCAGCACGATCGGGGCAAGCTCACCGCCCGTGAACGGGTCGACCTGCTGCTCGACGAGGGCTCGTTCGTCGAGACCGACGCGTTCGCGGTCCACCGGGCCACCGGCTTCGGCCTCGAGGAGAAGAAGATCCTCGGCGACGGGGTGGTCACCGGACACGGGACCATCGACGGGCGGCGAGTCGCGGTCTTCAGCCAGGACTTCACCGCGTTCGGTGGCTCGCTCGGTGAGGTGTTCGCCGCGAAGGTCGTCAAGATCATGGACCTCGCCGAGCGGATGGGCATCCCGGTCATCGGCCTGAACGACTCCGGCGGCGCCCGCATCCAGGAGGGCGTGGTCTCCCTCGGCGGGTACGGCGACATCTTCCTGCGCAACGTGCGCAGCTCGGGCGTGATCCCGCAGATCAGCGCCATCATGGGGCCCTGCGCCGGTGGCGCGGTGTACTCCCCCGCCATCACCGACTTCGTGTTCATGGTCAAGGACACGAGCCACATGTTCATCACCGGTCCGAACGTCATCAAGACGGTCACCGGCGAGGACGTCACGATGGAGCAGCTCGGCGGCGCGATGAGCCACGCGTCCAAGTCGGGGGTGGCGCACTTCGCCGCCGACGACGAGGAGAGCTGCCTCGAGGACATCAAGTACCTCCTCTCCTTCCTCCCGTCGAACAACTTGGAGCTGCCGCCGGCGGTCGAGTCCGCCGACGACCCCGACCGGCTGGTGCCCGAGCTCGACACCTTCATGCCCGACAGCCCGAACGTGCCCTACGACGTGCGGGACCTGGTGCGCCTGGTGGTCGACGACGAGGAGTTCTTCGAGGTCCACCAGCACTACGCCGAGAACATCGTCTGCGGCCTCGCCCGGCTCGACGGCCACCCGGTCGGCGTGGTCGGCAACCAGCCCTCCTACTACGCCGGCGTGCTCGACATCGACGCATCCGAGAAGGCCGCCCGGTTCGTGCGGTTCTGCGACGCGTTCAACATCCCGGTCGTGACCTTCGTGGACGTGCCGGGCTTCCTGCCCGGCACCGACCAGGAGTACGGCGGGATCATCCGCCACGGCGCGAAGCTGCTGTACGCCTACGCCGAGGCGTCGGTCCCGAAGCTCACCGTCATCGTGCGCAAGGCCTACGGCGGCGCCTACGACGTCATGGGATCCAAGCACCTCGGCGCCGACGTCAACCTCGCCTGGCCGACCGCCGAGATCGCGGTCATGGGCGCCAAGGGCGCGGTCAACATCCTCTACCGCCGCGAGCTCGAGGCGGCCGAGGACAAGGACGCGATGCACACCGAGTTCGAGCAGCGCTACGCCGACGACCTGGCCAACCCGTGGCGCGCGGCCGAGCGCGGGTACATCGACGCGGTCATCCAGCCGCGTGAGACCCGCCAGCAGCTGGTGCGGGCGCTGCACTTCTGCGCCGGCAAGCGCGAGCCCCGCCCGGCCCGCAAGCACGGCAACATCCCGCTCTGAGCCGAGGGACCTCCCGTGACCGGACCGACCGACGCGTCGCCCGACGTCCCCACCGCACGCATCGAGGTGACCGGTGGGGGCGTCCCGACCCACGCCGAACTGGCGGCCCTCACCGTCGCGCTGACCCCGGTGGCCGGCCCCGACGTGACGACCGGCGTCGACGCGGTGGTCGGGACGCCGGCGTGGGCGCGGGCAGCGCTGCTCGAAGGGGTCGGTCACCGCACCCCGACGCGGCCGAGCGACCTGGCCGCTGCGACACGGCTCGGCTGACCGATGTCACCGACGGCCGACCGCGACCGCGACGGGATCCCGGCCGACGAGCCCGACCTCGACGAGTTGGCGCACGAGGCCGGGGACGCCGCACGGAGGCTGTCGGCGGCGATCGCCGGCGCGACCATCGTGCTGCTCCACGGTCTGGTGGGCTGGTTCACGGCCGCGCTCGGCCTGGTCGCACCCCTGTGGGCGGTGACCGTCCTGCTGGTGGTGTGGGCCGCTGCCGGCGTCCTCGCCTGGCGCTGGCGTGCCCGCCGACCGATCGTGGCGATGCTGGTGCCGCTCGTCACCGCCGGCGTCGTGCTCGGAGCCGTGGCGCTCGGGAGCCGGTTGCTCGGCTGGAGCGCCTGAGCGACCGCGTGCGGTGGCGTCAGCGCGAGCTCAGGGCTCGAGGACGGTCTCTTCGCCCGGCGTGGCACCGCCACCCGTCTCGCCAGCGTCCTCGTCCGGGTCGAGGCCCTCGGCCTCGGCCTCGGCGGCCTCCTCCTCGGTGGCGAAGACCTGGATCGTCGCCTCCATCCCGCTGGCACGGTGACCAGGGATGTTGCAGATGATGGTCCACTCGCCCGGGAAGAGCAGGAAGACACCCTCGTCCTCGCCCCCACCGGGGGCCTCGGGGATGGTCGAGCCGTCGGCGGCACCGAGCACCTCGACGTTGTGCACGGCAGTGCCCTCGTTGCTGAAGGCCACCCGGATCTCACCCGTGGGGGCGATGCCGTCCTCGACGGTGAAGGAGAACTCGCCCTCGCGGGAGGCGATGATCGTCATCTCGCCGCCGGGGCCGACGGGCTGGACGACGTCGCAGCCCTCCTCCCCCACGGGGCACTCGTACGCCGCGGCCTCCTTGGCTTCCTCGGGCACCGACTGGCAACCGGCGAGGAGCGCAGCGCTGACGGTGACGAGGCCCAGGGTCATGCGGTGGCGCACGGGTAGCTCCTCGGGGGCGCACGGTGGGACGCGGGGAAGGTTCGGTGACGAGCGGGGTCGCGCCGCGGAGGGTACCGGCGGGTGTGCCGACGTCGGTAACCGCGCGGCGGCGGCGCACCCGCCCGGGTACCACCTCGGACGTGCGGCTCAACCCACCGTGATGGTCCCGCGCATGGTGCGGTCGTGGCCGGGGATGGTGCAGACGAACTCGTGCTCACCGTCCGCCAGCGAGACGGTCCCGGTGCCGGTCTGACCGGGACGGCACTCGGCGATGACCTCGCCGTCGATGACGAGGTTGTGGTTGACCGCGTCCTCGCAGGTCAACTCGAAGGTGAGCTCGCCGGTCTCGGAGGTGATCTGCTCGGCGCTCCACTGCAACCGGTCGGTGCCGGTGATCGCGACCACACCGTCCTCGGCGACGATCGGCTCGGCGGCGGCTTCGTCGCCACCCCCGCCGCCGGAGCAGGCGGCGAGCAGCACGAGGGCGGAGGCGGCAGCGAGCGTGCGGGCGCGAGGCATCGTGGGGCCTTCCGGGAGCAGGGAGCGGGAGCGGGAACGGATGGCGCGATGGTACGACGGTCGGCGGCACCCTGGGCACGCGGGCGTGGCCCCGAGGGTGGTCGCTGCCGACGGCCTCACTAGGCTCCGGTCGGCGCCGCGTGCGGCGCAGCAGCACCTCGCTCCCGACCGACGCTCCTGACCGAAGAGGTGGACCGGTGTTCGACGCCGTCCTGGTGGCCAACCGTGGCGAGATCGCGATCCGGGTGATCCGCGCCTGCCGTGAGCTCGGGGTCCGTTCCGTGGCCGTGTACTCCGAGGTCGACCGGGACGCGCCGCACGTGCGGGCAGCCGACGAGGCCTACCTGCTCGGCCCGGCCCCAGCGGCTCAGAGCTACCTCGACCAGGACAAGATCCTGCAGGTCGCCGCCGAGGCCGGGGTGGACGCCATCCACCCGGGCTACGGGTTCTTCTCCGAGAACGCCCACTTCGCCCAGGCGTGCGCCGACGCGGGACTGGTGTTCATCGGGCCCGGGCCCGAGGCCATCGCCCGGATGGGCGACAAGCTGTCGGCCCGCGAGGTCGCCCTGAACGCCGGCGTCCCGGTCGTTCCGGGGACCCTGGAGCCGACCGACGATCCCGACGTGGCGGTCGCCTTCGGTGACGAACACGGCTACCCGGTCGCGGTGAAGGCCATGTTCGGCGGCGGCGGTCGCGGGATGAAGGTCGTCAAGGACGCTGCCTCGATGCGCGAGGCGCTGGAGGCCGCGCAGCGCGAGGCCCAGGCCGCCTTCGGCCGCGGCGAGTGCTACCTCGAGCGCTACCTCGAACGTCCTCGCCACGTGGAGTTCCAGGTCCTCGCCGACCTCGACGGGACCACCATCCACCTCGGCGAGCGGGACTGCTCGCTCCAGCGCCGCCACCAGAAGCTGGTCGAGGAGGCGCCGGCCCCCGGCCTGTCCGAGAGCGTGCGTCAGCGGATGGGTGAGGCGGCCGTGAAGGTCGCCAAGGAGATGGACTACGTCAACGCCGGCACGTGCGAGTTCCTGCTCGACAGCGACGGCGAGACGTTCTACTTCCTGGAGATGAACACCCGGCTGCAGGTCGAGCACCCCGTCACCGAGATGATCACCGGTGTCGACCTCGCGCAGGCCCAGCTCCGCATCGCCTCGGGCGAAGGGATGGGGCTGACCCAGGACGACGTGACCCTCACCGGTCACGCCATCGAGGTCCGGATCAACGCCGAGGAGCCAGCCCTGGGCTTCGTACCGACGCCGGGCCTGATCACCAAGCTCACCCCGCCGCAGGGCCCCTGGGTCCGCTTCGACACCGGGGCGGAGTCCGACTACGAGGTCCCGCGCGACTACGACTCGATGATCGCCAAGCTGATCGTGTGGGCCGACACCCGCGATGGTGCACGCCACCGCATGGCTCGCGCGCTCGACGAGCTGGTGCTCGAGGGGATCCCGACCACGGTGACCTTCCACCGCCTGGCGATGACCCACGAGCAGTTCGCCGCCGGCGATCACTCCACCGTGTCGGTCGAGACCGAGTGGGACCTGTCCTCGCTCGAGCCGCAGGGAGCCGCGGCGGCCGGCGACGGCACCGACGGCCCCTCACGCGAGGTCACCGTCGAGGTGGCAGGACGTCGCCTGGCGGTCAAGGTCTACGGCGAGCTCGCGGCGGTCGGCGGGGGCGGCGGCGGGAACGGCGCGAAGGCCGCCGGGGCTCGTCGCGGTCGCGGTTCGAAGGGTGGTGGCGCTGCGACAGCGGCGTCCACCGAGGACCTCGTGGCCCCGATGCAGGGCACCGTCGTCAAGTACGCCGTCGAAGAGGGCGCCACCGTCGCCGTCGGCGACCTCGTGTGCGTGCTCGAGGCGATGAAGATGGAGAACACCATCAACGCCCACCGCGCCGGGGTGGTGGGCGCCCTCGGTTTCGCCGCCGGGGACGTGGTCGAGTCCGGCGCCGTCCTGGCCCGCATCGAGGACGCCTGACGACGCGGCGGCCGCCCTCGGGCGCCCGACGCTCCGATCCCAGGCAGGGACGCACACCTCCGACGTGGTGACGTGTCCCCGTCCCGGTGGCCCGCACGGCTCGTCCGTTGTGCGCACCGATGCGAACCATCTGGTGGAGTCGGGCGAGGCCCGGCCGGCCACGGCGTAGGTTCGGCGACCCCCCGTCACCTGCACCCCTCGTGAGGCCCTGATGCGTCGGCGTACCTCGGTGTTCCTCGTGCTCGCCCTGATGGTGAGCCTGCTCCCGTCGCTGGCCATCGCGGCGGCCGCCGACGACGACGGGGCCTCCGTCGTGATCAGTCAGGTGTACGGGGGTGGCGGCAACAGCGGTGCGCCCTACACCAACGACTTCGTCGAGGTCTTCAACCGCGGGGACGCACCGGTCGACCTGTCGGGCATGTCGATCCAGTACACCTCCGCGACCGGCACCGGCAACTTCGGCGCCAACGCCGGCCTGCTCGTCGCGCTGTCCGGCCAGCTCGCCCCCGGCCAGTACCACCTCGTCAGCCTCGCGGGCGGCGCCACCGGTGACCCCCTGCCCACCGCCGACACCACCGGGACCATCAACCTGGCCGGCGCCAGCGGCAAGGTCGCCCTCGCCGAGGGCAACGACAGCCTCGGCTGCAACGGCGGCTCGACCCCCTGTTCGCCGGAGCAACTCGAGCGCATCGTCGACCTGGTCGGGTACGGCACCGCCGACTTCTACGAGGGCTCCGGCGCCGCCCCGACCCTCTCCAACACCCTGGCCGCCTTCCGCGCCGACGGCGGCTGCACCGACACCGACGACAACGCCGCCGACTTCACCGCAGCCACACCCGCACCCCGCAACAGCAGCACCGACCTCAACCCCTGCGGCGGCGGGGAACCCCTCGGAGCCCTGCCGGTGATCAGTCAGGTGTACGGGGGTGGCGGCAACAGCGGTGCGCCCTACACCAACGACTTCGTCGAGGTCTTCAACCGCGGGGACGCACCGGTCGACCTGTCGGGCATGTCGATCCAGTACACCTCCGCGACCGGCACCGGCAACTTCGGCGCCAACGCCGGCCTGCTCGTCGCGCTGTCCGGCCAGCTCGCCCCCGGCCAGTACCACCTCGTCAGCCTCGCGGGCGGCGCCACCGGTGACCCCCTGCCCACCGCCGACACCACCGGGACCATCAACCTGGCCGGCGCCAGCGGCAAGGTCGCCCTCGCCGAGGGCACGACAGCCTCGGCTGCAACGGCGGCTCGACCCCCTGTTCGCCGGAGCAACTCGAGCGCATCGTCGACCTGGTCGGGTACGGCACCGCCGACTTCTACGAGGGCTCCGGCGCCGCCCCGACCCTCTCCAACACCCTGGCCGCCTTCCGCGCCGACGGCGGCTGCACCGACACCGACGACAACGCCGCCGACTTCACCGCAGCCACACCCGCACCCCGCAACAGCAGCACCGACCTCAACCCGTGCGCAGGTGATGGCGGGGATGGCGATGACAACGAGCCGGTCGTCGCGGTGTGTGACGACCTCACCCTCGCTCGCGGTGAGGGCGGCAGCGTGACGCTGACCGCGAGCGACGCGGACGGCACGGTGACCGAAGCGGCCATCACCGACGGCGCCACCGACGGCATCGCGCTGGTCGACCCCGTACCGGCCGACGACGTCGGTGGCACCTTCACGGTCGAGCTCACCGCCGACGACACCCTCGGAGCGCGCGACTACCCGGTGCAGGTGACCTTCAGCAACGACGACGAGACCCCACAGTCCGCCAGCTGCACGGCGACCATCACGGTCTTCCTCGCCCTGCCCGACGACGTGTGCGACGTCGAGGACGGCGAGCTGACCGCGATCAACCAGATCCAGGGCCCCGGAGATGCCACACCGATCGACGGTGAGTTCGTCGTGACCCGCGGTGTGGTGACGACGGCCTTCCCCTCCGGCGGTGCGACCGGTCTTCCGAACACGCACGGACTGCGTGGGTTCTTCATCGAGGCGGTCGAAGCCGACCGCGATGACGACCCGCTGACCTCCGAGGGGCTGTTCGTCTTCGACTTCCACGGCCTGTACGACTCCGAGCTCGGGGACCTGGTCTACGTCGCCGGGACCGCCGGTGAGAACTTCGAGGTCACCCAGATCTCCTCGAACACCTTCGGCACCTGCACCGACACCGGTCTGGACGTCACGCTCCCGGATCCGGCCGAGCTGCCGCTCCCCGTCGCACCCGGCGACCGAGCTGAGCTGCTCGAGCCGCTCGAGTCGATGCGGGTCACCCACTCGGAGCTGACGCTCGTCGAGTTCTTCCAGCTCGAGCGCTTCGGTGACGTCCGTCTGTCCTCCGGTGGCGTCTTCGACAACCCGACGAACGTGGTCTCCCCGCACGACGACGAGGCCTACAACGCCATCGTCGACTTCAACGCGGCCAACAACATCATCCTCTCCTCCGGACGGACCGCACAGAACATCAACCGGCCCGGCCCGGAGGGCACCCCGCCGCTGCCGTTCCTCGAGCCCGGCGACACGCTGCGCATCGGCGACCAGCTGATCGACCAGACGTTCGTCCTCCACTACTCGTTCAACAACTGGCGCCTGCAGCCGATCGACATCGACGAGCTGTCCGAGGAGTTCCAGAAGGGCCGGACCCGTCCCCGCCCGCACACCCCACCGGACGTCGGCGGCAGCCTCATGGTCGCCAGCTACAACGTCCTGAACTACTTCGACGGTGACGGCCAGGGCGGTGGCTTCCCGACCGCCCGTGGCGCCAAGACCCTGTCCGAGCTCGAGCGTCAGACCGAGAAGCTCGTCGCGGCGATCACCAAGATCGACGCCGACATCGTCGGCCTGATCGAGATGGAGAACGACGGCGGCGAGTTCCAGGCGACCCGCACGCTGGTCGAAGCGCTCAACGAGGAGTACGGCGAGGAGGTCTACGACTTCGTCGACACCGGGGTCATCGGCACCGACGCCATCAAGCAGGCGTTCATCTACAAGCCGTCGACGGTCGAACTGACCGGCGACTACGCCATCCTCGACAGTTCGGTCGACCCGCGGTTCGACGACACCCGCAGCCGGCCGGCGCTCGCCCAGACCTTCACCGAGATCGCGACGGGTGAGGCGGTCACCGTGACCGTCAACCACCTCAAGTCGAAGGGCTCCGCCTGCGCGGCGGCGGACAACGACCCACGTCAGGGCAACTGCAACGGCGTGCGCGTCCGAGCCGCACAGGCGATCGCCGACTGGATGAACGACAACCCGACGGGGCAGGACGCGGTCGGCAGCCTCATCATCGGCGACATCAACGCTTACGCCGAGGAGGACCCGATCACCGAGATCCTCGACCGGGGCTACGTCGACATGCTCAAGGTGTTCGCACCCGCGGACGGGCCGGTCCCCTACTCCTTCACCTTCGACGCGACGCAGGGCCGCCTCGACCACGCACTGGCCGACGAGGGCATCGCGCCCTTCGTCACGGGCGCCGACGAGTGGCACATCAACGCCGACGAGACCCAGGCCATCGACTACCAGGAGGGCGAGTTCAACTTCCGGACCGTCGAGGTCGGCGAGCAGTACTACCAGCCGAACGAGTTCCGCTCGTCCGACCACGACCCGGTCCTGATCGGTCTGGACCTCACGCCCGAGCCCGAGAACACCCCGCCCACCGTCGAGGACCTCGACATCCGGATGCGCGAGCGCAGCTCGGTCACCGCTCAGGTCGTCGCACACGACCCCGACGGGGACCCGCTGACCTACAGCTACACGGACCCGATCAACGGCACGCTCGTCCCAGGTTCCGACGGCGCGTTCACCTACACGCCGAACGACTGGTTCCGCGGCATCGAGGTCATCACCGTGACCGTCGACGACGGTCGTGGCGGGACCGCGGAGGGCACGATCACCATCACGGTCCGCAACGGCCAGGGCGGTGGTGGCGGTAGCGGACCGGGGGGCGGCGACCCCCCAGGCCAGATGCACTGACCTGACACGCAGCGGGGCCCGGGCGGTGACGCCCGGGCCCTCCTGCGTGGGTCGACCGTCAGGCGTCGAGGCGGGCCATGAGCATCCGGGCCGCCTCGGCGACCGAGCCGGTCATCGACGGGTAGACGGTGATGGTCTGGGCGACCTGGGCGACCGTGAGACGGTTCTGGACCGCCACCGCCAGCGGCTGGATGAGGTCGCTCGCCCGCGAGGCGACCACGACACCACCGACCACGGTCCCCGAGCCGATCTGGGCGTGCACCTTCACGAACCCGTCGGTGCCGTGGATCATCTTCGCGCGCGGGTTCGAACGGAAGTCGAGCCGGGCGGTCTCGATGGGCACGCCCTCCTGAGCGGCGTCCTCCGACGACATCCCGACCGTGGCCACCTCCGGGTCGGTGAAGATCGTGGCAGCCACGGCGTCCCAACGGATCGGCTGCACAGCCTGACCGAGCGCGTGCCACATCGCCGTCCGGCCCTGCATCGCCGCGACGGAGGCCAGCATGACGCGGCCGACGACATCACCTGCGGCGTAGACCCACCGACACGAGGTCCGCCCCACGGCGTCGACGTCGATCCCGCCCCAGGCGTTCACCTCGACGCCGACCGTCTCGAGCCCGAGGTCACCCGAGCTCGGTACCTGTCCGACGGTGAACAGCACGTGGCTGCCGACGACCTCGCTGCCGTCCTTGAGGGTGACCACGACCTCGTCGCCTCGGCGCTCGCAGCCAACGGCACGGGCGTTGCGCAGGATCGTCATCCCGCGCCGTTCGAAGGAGGACTCGATGACCTGGGCGGCGTCAGGGTCCTCGGTCGGCAGGATCAGATCGCGGGACGAGACCAGCGTCACCTCCGACCCGAAGCGGGTGAAGGCGTTGGCGAACTCCGCCCCCGTGGCACCGGACCCGACCACGATGAGGCGTTCGGGGACCTCCGGCAGACCGTAGAGCTGTTGGCCGACCAGGACCCGCTCTCCGTCCGGCTCGAAGAACGGCAGGACCCGGGCGGTCGAGCCGGTCCCGATCAGCACGTAGTCCGCGGGTAGGACCTCGCTGCCGCCGTCGCTGAGTGCCACCGTCACCTCGTGCGAGCCCGACAACCGTCCGCGGCCGCGGACGACCCGGATCTCACCGGCGGCGACACGACGCTCGATGTCGCGGGACTGGTTGGCACCGAGGGCGAGGACGTTGGTGGCGACCTTCGGGAAGTCCACCACGTTGCGGTCGGGCCGGAGGCCGGACGCAAGGTGGACGCCGAGGGCGTCCGCGGTGTGGACCCAGTCCATGGCCTCGGCCGCGACGATCAGCGCCTTGGAGGGCACGCAGTCCCACAGCACCGAGTTCCCGCCGAGCCCCTCGTCGGAGACGATGGTCACCTCCGCGGCGAGCTCCGCCGCGACCAGCGCTGCCTCGTAGCCGGCCGGCCCACCACCGAGGATGACGATCCGCTGGCGGCCGTGCGTGGCACGGTTGGAGGAGGTAGCGCTGTTCACGGGTGCCCTACTGTGACGGCGGCGAGGTGGCCGCTGACGTTACCCGTGGTGGGCGGCGCCACGCGCTGTAGGCGTGACGCCGCCCGGTCTCAGGCCAGCGCCGTGGATCGCCCCGCGATCAGCGCAGTCCGAGCAACGCGTCGATCACGAGCTGATCCAGCTGCTCGTTGCGCAGGTCGCGCCGTGCCAGCGCATCGAGGTCGTGCTGCTCCTCGAGCAGCCGCTGGGCAGCACCTGGCGTGTAGGGGCCGACGGTCGTCTCACCGAGCTGTGGGACGAGCGCCGCGTCGAGGGCTGCACGGACCTCGGGGTCGCGATCGAAGGCAGCCGCCTTGTGCTTGAGCGCCAGGTAGGTCCGCATGCACCCGGCAGCGAAGTCCCAGATCCCCTCGGCCACGTCGACCCGGTACGGGCGAGCGTCGAAGTGCCGGGGGCCGTCGTAACCGCCGCTCTCGAGGAGCCTGACCAGGAAGAAGGCGTCCTTGATGCCCTCGGAACCGAACCGCAGGTCCTGGTCGTAGCGCCCGATCTTCTGGGCGTTGAGGTCGATGTGGAACAGCTTGCCGGCCCAGAGCGCCTGGCCGACGGCGTGGTAGAAGCTGAGCCCGGCCATCGTCTCGTGCGCGGTCTCCGGGTTGACCCCCACCATGTCCGGGTGTTCGAGCCGTTCGATGAACGCCAGGCAGTGCCCGACGGTGGGCAGGAAGGTGTCGCCGCGCGGCTCGTTGGGCTTCGGCTCGAGGGCGAAACGCAGGTCGTACCCGCGATCACGGACGTAGCCGCACAGGAAGTCGATGGCCTCCTTGTAGCGATCGAGCGCGTCCTCGACGGGCTTGGCCGCCATCGCCTCGACACCCTCACGGCCGCCCCAGAAGACGTAGGTCGTAGCGCCGAGCTCGGCCCCGAGATCGATGGCACGCATCGTCTTCTGCAGCGCGTACCGGCGCACCGCCGGGTCGTTGGCGGTGAACGCCCCGTCCTTGAAGACCGGGTGGAAGAACAGGTTGGTCGTCGCCGTCACGACCTGCATGCCGGTGTCGTCGAGCGCCTGCCGGAACCGCTTCAGACGTGCGGCGTTCTCGTCGGCGTCGAGCTCGGGCGGCAGCAGATCGTCGTCGTGGAAGTTGATCCCGTGGGCACCGAGTTCAGCGAGGCGGCGGACCGTCTCGGACGGGTCGATCGCCGGCCGGGTCGCGTCGCCGAACGGGTCGCGGCCCGAGTGGCCGACGGTCCACAGACCGAACGCGAAGCGGTCCTCCGGGGTGGGGGTCAGGTCGATCGTCACGGTCGGTTCCTCTGGTCGTCGGGTCATCGGTCAGGCTGCACGGTGGGCGCGAGGGCGGGGGCGGCGTGGCGGAGTGCGTGGCGGTGGACGGTCAGGCCGAGACCGCAACGCGTGCCGGACGCACCGAGGTCGGGTCGGCGAGGATCGGCTCGAACGCGAGCTCGGCGGCGCCGACGAGGCACGAGTCGTCGAGTTCGGCGGGCACGACCCGGACGGCGCTACGACGGCCGACCAGGGTGCGCGTGGCCAGGTGCTCCTCGGCGTGGTGGCTGACGTAGGGGTGCAGGCGGGCGTGCAGGCGGCCGAGGATCACGAGCTCGGGGTCGAAGATGTTGACCAGCGCCCCGAGCCCGATGCTCAGCCACCTGCCGAGCTCCTCGAGCGCGCCGAGCGCCCCCTCGTCGCCGGCATCGGCCGCGGCGAGCACCCGGTCCACAGCCTCACGACCGCCGTCCTCCGGTTCGCCCGCGAGCCGCAGGAGCGCGGACTCACCGATCCGTGTCTCCCAGCAACCGACGGCCCCGCACACGCACGGCAGGCCGGCGGCATCGACACTCATGTGACCGATCTCGCCCGCGTAGCCCCCCGTCCCACGCAGCGGTCGGCCGCCGACGATGACGCCGCCGCCGACGCCGACCTCACCCGAGACGTACACGAGATCGTCGACGCCGCGACCCGCACCGCGGACGCGCTCGGCCAGGACGCCGGCGTCGGCGTCGTTGGCGATCTGGATCGGCACGCGACGGCGGAGACGTGCACGTAGGAGCCCCGCCAACGGCGCGTCCTGCCACCCGAGGTTCGGCGCGGCGTGCACCAGCCCGTCGGTCGTGCGGACCAGCCCGACGACCGAGACGCCGATGCCCAGCAGACGGTGGCGGCGGGTCAGGTCACCGAGCAGGTCGTCGGCGAGCGCCCCGAGGTCCTCGACCGTGGTGTCGATCGGGGTCCGTCCCCGCGGTCGATCGATCCTGAGCAGACGGCGACGGGAGCCACCGAGGACGAAGGTGGCGGCCGCGATGGAGTCCACCCCGATGTCGAGGGCGAGGACGACGCAGCGGTCGGTGCGGACCGACACCGTCGGGGACGGGCGCCCCGGCGCACCGGTCGCGCGCGCCTCGCCCTCCGTGACCAGTTGGCGGCTGGCGAGGTCGGTGACCAGCGCCCCGATGGTGCTGCGGTTGAGGCCACTGCTCACGGTGAGGTCGGCACGCGTCGCAGGACCGTCCGCGTGCAGTCGACGCAGCACGCGCGACAGGTTGGCGCGGCGGACGGCGTCGTGCCCGACGCCGACGTGATCGATCACGTCAACAGCTCCCGGTCCGTTCTTCGTTCGTTGTCGGTGACAACGAACCTGCGCGGCGAGGTATAACAGGGGCCTGAGGGCGGGTCAATTTGTTGCCGGCCCCGCGGAACTGGAGCCGGCGATGGATCGCGAACAGCACGGGAAGCTCGTGGCAGGGGTCGACACGTCCACGCAGTCGACGAAGGTGCTCGTCGTCGACCTCGAGGACGGACGCGTGGTGGCGTCCGGTCGAGCCCCGCACACCGTCGAGACCGACGACGATGGCCGGAGCGAGACCCATCCCGACGTGTGGTGGCGCGCGCTCCGCGACGCGTTGGCGGCGACCGGCGTCGCCGACCGCATCGCGGCGCTGTCGGTGGCGGGCCAGCAACACGGTCTCGTCCTCCAGGACGCTCGAGGTCACGCGTTGCGCCCGGCGGTGCTGTGGAACGACACGCGATCGGCTTCGGTGGTCGACCGTCTCCGCACGGCGCTGGGCGGAGAGGTGTGGGCCGAACGGATCGGATCGGTCCCGGTCGCCTCCTTCACGGTGACGAGCCTGGCGTGGCTACGAGACCGCGAGCCGGACACCGTCGCCGCAGCTCACAGCATCCGGCTCCCCCACGACCATCTGACCGAACGCCTCACGGGTCGCGGCGTCACCGACCGTGGCGATGCCTCCGGGACGGGCTGGTGGTCGGCCACCGAGGAGCGCTACCTCGCCGAGGTGCTCGACCTGGTCGAACTCGAGGAGGGACGGCTGCCGGAGGTGCTCGCCCCGGGTGCCGTGGCCGGCGAGGTCCACAGCGAGGCAGCGCGTGACCTCGGCCTCGCGCCCGGCGCGGTCGTTGCCGCTGGGACCGGCGACAACATGGCGGCCGCGCTCGGGCTCGCACGACCACCCGGTGCACCGGTCGTGAGCCTCGGGACCTCCGGCACGGGCTACGTCACGTCACGGACGCCGACACGGGACGCGAGCGGTGTCGTGGCGGGGTTCGCGGACGCGGACGGGGCGTTCCTGCCCCTCGTCTGCACCCTCAACTGCACCTTGGCGGTGGACCGGATGGCCGGCTGGCTCGGGCTCGACCGTGACGCCGTCAGCGAGGCGACCCGGTGCGTGGTTCTGCCCTACCTCGACGGTGAGCGCACCCCCGACCTGCCCCGTGCCAGCGGCACGATCGTGGGGCTGCGGCACAGCACGACGCCGGGCGAGATCCTCCGCGCAGCCTACGAGGGTGCGGCGGCGAGCCTGCTCGGCGGGTTCGACACGATCGCGGCGACCGGGGGCGAGGTCGACCGCGACGCACCGCTCACGCTGATCGGGGGAGGTGCAGCCGGGCGGGCGTGGCGTGACGTGGTGGCCAGGTTGTCCGGTCGGGCCATCCACCTGCCCGACGCGCAGGAGCTGGTCGCGATCGGAGCGGCGGTGCAGGCTGCCGCCGCCCTGACCGGCGAGACCGCGACCGAGATCGCCCGGTCCTGGGACACCTCACGGGGCCGGGTCCTCGACCCGGTCCCCCGTGACGACGCCGCGCTCGACCGCATCCGCTCGACGTCTGCCGCCCTCCGACCGGCGTTGCAGACCCACTGACGCCGACCGCAGGTCGGTACCGATCCTGCGAGGCGAGCGCCGCCGCGGTGTGGCTGTAGCCGAACCGCGGCGGCGCCAACTGCAGGTGACCGGAGCCCTGGGTCACTCCAGCGAGAAGCTCGCGATCCGCACGCCGCCGGTCAGCACGACGTAGACATCACGCGTGCCGCTGGCACCGACCAGCCCCGCGGTGGTCGACGTGTACGCGTACACGTCACCGGTGCTCGGGACGGTGGCGGTACCAGCCAGCGGACCGTCCGGTGCGTCGAGCCGGATCTCGATGCTGCCTTCGCCGCTGCTCGCCTTCGCGACCTCGGCCGTGAAGGTGGCGGCACCGTCCCCGAGATCGGCGTCGGCGAACTCGATCCAGCTGCCGTCCGCCGCAGCTTCGACGGCGGTGCCACGTTCCTTGCTCTCGTCGACGAGGTGCACCGCCGAGTAGTCGTCGAAGTTCTCGGCTCGGGTGGGCGTCGACAGGTCCCTCGACGCGATCCGCTCCCCGTTCACCCGGATCGTCGTCTGCTGGCGGATGTCCTCCGAGGAGGAGCCCACCAGCAGATCGTGGTCCGAGCGTTCGACGGCCCACCGCTCGCGGGTCACGTCCCAGGTCGCCAGGTCCGACGCCCGCAGGGTCAGCTCCACGGTCCGCGTCTCGCCCGGCGCCAACGACACCCGGTCGAAGGCACGGAGCTGCTTGCGGGGAACGGTCGTGCGCGAGGTCCGCTGGTGGGTGTAGAGCTGGACCACCTCCTCGCCGGGCAGCTCACCGGTGTTGGTCACGTCGACGCGGACGCGGATGGTCCCGTTCCCGCCGGTGGCCTTGCCGTTGGTCCGCAGGTTGGTGTACTCGAACGTGGCGTAGGACAGACCGTGCCCGAACGGGTAGAGCGGCGTGCCCTCGTGGTACAGGTAGGTCCAGCCGCTCTTGATGATGTCGTAGTCGTGGATGCTCGGCAGATCGTCGGTGCCGGCGTACCACGTCTGCGTCACGCGCCCGGCGGGGTTCACGTCACCGAAGATCGCGCCGGCGACCGCGGTGCCGGTCTCGGAGCCTGCATGCGTGGTCCACAGCAGCGACGCCGGCTCCACGTCCATCGTGGTCGGATAGCTGGTCTCGAGCACCACCACCGTGTTCGGGTTCGCGGCGGTGACCGCCTCGATGAGTTCCTGCTGGCTCCCTCCGAGGGCGAGCGTCTCTCGGTCGTGGTTCTCGCGCCCGTAGACGAACGGCTGGCTGCCCACCACGACGACGGCCGCGTCGGCCTCCGAGGCAGCGGCGACGGCCTCGTCCACACCGCTCGAGATCACGTCCATCTCGAACCGGGCGGCGTCGGCCTTGCTGCCCGTGCCCACGCTGCCGTCGGCGCCGACGGTGACGTAGTGCTCGGGGATCCACCACCAGCCCTCGTTGGTCTCGTACCCGACGTACTGGATCAGGTAGGTCCCGTCGTCCTGCGCCTCCACCCGGAACTGCTGCTGGACGAACCAGCCCCCGGGCTCCTCCGAGGAGGTGTTGAACGGCCCGAAGTTGCCGGTCAGGTACCTGCCGTTGTCGACGTTGCGCAGCGTGGCGTAGTCGGCCATCCACTCGTTGACGTCCCACTGTGAGGCGGTGGTCGGCGTGGTGTCCGACGCGACGACCTCGTCGCCGGAGCCGGTCCCGGTCGCCGTGAGGTACGCCCCGGTGGCGATGTCCTTGAACGCCACCCGGTCGAGCCCCTCGACCCCGGTCACCGTTCCATCGTCACCGAGCCGCTCGCGGATGCCGTCGAGGGGGGTCACCTCGTAGGGCATCACGCCGCCGTACCAGTCGCTGTACAGCTCGTCGTGCAGCGGGCCGACGACCGCGACGCTGGTGGCGGCCTCCGGGTCGAGCGGCAGCGTGCCGTCGGCGTTGTTCAGCAGCACCAGCGCCTCCTCCGCCGTACGGCGGTTCAGGTCGCGGTGTTCGGGCCGGTCGATGACATCCTCGGTGATGTGGCCGTACGGACCGCCGTCGGCATCGAACTGGCCGAGCCGGAACCGGATCGACAGCACGTTGCGGACGGACTCGTCGATGTCGTCCTCGGTCAGGTAGCCCTTCTCCAGCGCGGACGTCAGGAACCCGACCGTCGGACCCGCGTTGCTCTCGTCGACCGTGAAGCTGTCGAGCCCCGCCTTGAGCATCGCCGCGTACGCCTCGTCGTGCTCGTCGAAGTAGCCCTGCGCCTCGACCAGCGATCGAGGTCCCCACGCGTCGCTGACGTTGAAGAGCGTCCGGTCGGTCCAGGACCGGACCTCCTCGTCGATCGCCGGATCCACGTGGGTGGGCCGGCCGTTGACGAGGTTGTACGACGCCATGATGCCGGTGGCCGCGTCGGCCTCGATGACCGGCTTGAAGGCCGCGAACGCGTACTCGTGCTTCACACGCGGGCGCAGGTCGGACGAGGACAGGCTGCGGTCCGCTTCGTTGTTGTAGCCGTAGAAGTGCTTCAGCACGGGCGCGACCTTGAGGTAGTCGGGGTCGTCACCGGACAGCCCGCTGCCGTACGCCGTCGCCATCGCGCTGGTCAGCAGGGGGTCCTCGGAGTAGCCCTCCTCGTTGCGACCCCACCGGGGATCGCGCAGCAGGTCGACGACCGGCGCCCACACCTGCAAGCCCCAGAGGACCGGGTCGATCGCGTGGTGGCCGCGCAGCTCGTCGCCCACGACCGAGCCGACCTGTTCGATCAGCTCGGGGTTCCAGGTGCTGGCCAGGCCGACCGCCTGGGGGAAGACCGTGGCACGCCGCGCGAGCACCTGGCCCCAGCCCTGGTCGCGGTGGTTCGACCAGGCCACGCCGTGGAGCGCCTCGGATCCGGCCTTGAAGTAGGGGATGCCGAGGCGTTCGATCGGCTGTTGGGACTGGTGCAGGAGGGACAGCTTCTCGTCCAGCGTGAGCCGCGACAGCAGATCCTCGATCCGCTCGTCGAGCGGTAGGCCGGGGTCGCGGAACGGATGGTCCTCGGGCTCGGCCGAGGCGCTCGACACCCCGACCAGCCCGATGGCCAGCAGCAGGGCGGTGAGCAGCGCCAGGAACCTGGTGTGCTCGAGGGGGCGGGTCGATCTGGTCACTGCGGTGGTACGCATCGCGTGGTTCTCCCTATCGATCTGGTCGTACCTGACGTTCATCTCCCAGTGTCGAAGCAGTGGTCGAAGCGCTTCGATACCGCGCCCGACCGGATCGCTCGTGGTTCTCTCCCTCCGTCAGCTCACCAGCGTGGATCGCCGTCAGGCCGGATCGTCGCGGCGACCTCCCCCGCGCCGACTCCCCCGTCCAGCGTGGAACCCAGGTCGGCGCGTGCCACCTCGGAACCCGACTCGAGGTCGGACACGCCGACGAACTGCACCTTCCACCGCCCGACCCCTCCGGACGCGCGGACCGACACCCGGTCACCGTCGCGGGCGAGCGTGAACCGGGCGGCTTCCGTGCCGTCGATCGCCGGCACCGTGAGGACCTGCTCGGCGCCGTCGCGGAGCCCGTGGACCTGCAACGTCACGCCGTCCCGCAGATCGTGATCGGGACGGTCGTCACGGTCGCTGGTGGCGAGGATCGCACCGGGCCGCACGAGCAGGGGCACGCTGCACACGTCGTGGCGCTCGCGCCGCCACCCTGGTCCGTGGATGATGTCACCCGTCAGGAGCGAGGTCCACGCCCCGGGCGGCACGTAGTAGCTCACGGCACCGTCGGCGGAGAAGACCGGCGCGACCAACAGGTCGGGGCCGAGCAGGTACTGGCGGTCGAGGTAGGTGCAGGCCGGATCGTCGGGGAACTCGAGCACCATGGGGCGCATCAACGGGACGCCCTGCTCGTGCGCCTCCTGAGCGGTCTGCCACAGGTAGGGCATCAACCGCAGCTTCAGCATCGTGAAGAACCGGAGGACGTCGACGGACTCGTCGTCGACCAGCCACGGCACGCGGTAGGACCCGCTGCCGTGGAGGCGACTGTGCGACGACAGCATCCCGAACGCGATCCAACGCTTGAACAGCTCCGGCTCCGGGGTGCCTTCGAAGCCACCGATGTCGTGGCTCCAGAACCCGAACCCGGACATGCCGAGCGACAGGCCGCCGCGCAGGCTCTCGGCCATCGACTCGAACGTCGACTCGCAATCGCCGCCCCAGTGCACCGGGAACTGCTGCCCCCCGGCGGTGGCCGACCGTGCGAACACGACCGCGTCACCCACCCCCCGTCGGCGTTCGAGCAGGTCGAAGACGGTCTGGTTGTACAGCTGGGTGTAGTAGTTGTGCATGCGGCCCGGGTCCGAGCCGTCGTGCCACACCACGTCCGTGGGGACGCGTTCACCGAAGTCGGTCTTGAATGCGTCGACCCCCATGTCGAGCAGGTGCTCGAGCTTGGCCGCGTACCAGTCACGTGCTGCGGGGTTGGTGAAGTCCACCAGCGCCATCCCGGGCTGCCAGAGGTCCCACTGCCACACGTCACCGTTCGGCCGCCGGAGCAGGTAGCCGGCCTCCGCACCCTCGGCGAACAGCGGCGACCGCTGCGCGATGTAGGGGTTGATCCACAGCGAGACGCGCAGGCCCCGATCCTTGAGCCGCTGCAGCATGCCCTTCGGGTCGGGGAAGACCCGGGGGTCCCACTCGAAGTCGCACCAGTGGAACTCGCGCATCCAGAAGCAGTCGAAGTGGAAGACGCTGAGCGGCAGGTCGCGGTCGGCCATCCCATCGATGAAGCTGGTGACCGTCGCCTCGTCGTAGTCGGTGGTGAACGAGGTGGACAGCCACAGCCCGAAGGACCACGCCGGCGGGAGTGCCGGCCGTCCCGTCAGCTGGGTGTAGCGCTGCAGGATCTCCTTCGGCGACGGCCCGTGGATCACCAGGTACGACAGCGTCTGACCCTCGACGCTGAACGACACCCGGGAGTTGACCTCCGAGGCGACCTCGAAGGACACGTGCCCCGGGTGGTCGACGAACACCCCGTACCCACCATCGGTGACGTAGAGCGGCACGTTCTTGTAGGCCTGGTCGCTGCTGGTACCACCGTCCGCGTTCCAGATGTCGACAGCCTGACCGTTCTTGACCAGCGGCCCGAAGCGTTCGCCGAGCCCGTAGACGTGGGTCTCCACGCCGAGGTCGAGTTGCTCACGGACGTGGTGGCGCCCGTCGGTCTCGATCTTGGCCATCGCACGGTGGCGGCTCGCGGTCAGGACGCGCCCGTCGACCTCGAACTCGACGCCCCCCCACGGCCGTCCTCGACGCACGCGGGCGGTCAACCGTCCGGCCGTGAGCGTCGCCACCTCGTCGTCCACCTGCACCGGGGTGTCCGCCCGGTCCTGAGGCAGGTCGAACGACGGTCCGCGCTCGACGCTGCCAGCGTGGTGGGTGATGGTCACCCGCACGACGTCGTCCATCGGCGAGGCGCACGTCACGGTGAGGACCGGCCCCTTCAGCGTGTCGCCGCGGTGACGGATCTCGTGCGTCGGGGCGTCGACGGAGAGCGTGCCGGGCTGGACCCGGACGTCGTAGGCCTCCGTGGGGAACCGGGCGTCGACACCCGGGCGCATCAGCCAGTAGCCGTCACTGAACTTCACTTCGGGAACCTTCGCGCGGGAGGCCGCTCCATCACTTCACCGCGCCTGCGGTGATCCCTCGGGTGAGGGTGCGTTGGAACAGCAGGAAGAAGACGATGGCGGGGATCACGCCGAGCAGGCCGGATGCGCTCTGCATCGTCGCGTCCATCATCCGCTGGCCTTGGAGGACGCCGAGCGCGACCGGCACCGTCTGGTTGTCGTTGGAGATCAGGAAGATCAACGGCAGGAAGAACTCGTTCCAGGTCCAGATGAAGAAGAAGACGAACAGGACCGACAGGGTGGGACGGCTCACCGGTACGACCACGCGCCACAGCAGCTGCCACTTGTTGGCGCCATCGACCCGCGCCGCTTCGAGGACCTCCCGCGGGAACTTGGTGAGGACCGACGACAACAGGTAGGTCCCGAAGGCGCTCTGGATCACCGTGAAGATGATGATCACCGACAGGCGGGTGTCGTACAGGCCGACGCTGCGCGTGAGGTAGTACAGCGGGTAGGCCAGGGCCTCGTGCGGGAGCATGTTGGCCAGCATGAAGATCACCAGGAACCACACGCGCCCGCGGACCCGGCCGATACCGAGGACGAACGCGTTCAGCAGCGAGAGGATGGTCGCTGCGATGGCGACGGTGCCGCTGATGAGCGTGCTGTTGATCAGCTTCTGCCCGAAACCGACCCGTTGCCAGAAGTCGACGATGCCCTGGAGCGAGATGCCTTCGGGCAACGCCAACGGCCCCCCGCTCGAGTACTCCGCCGGGGTCTTGACGGCGTTCAGCGCGACGAGGCCGAAGGGCGCCAGCATCAGCAGCGCGGCCACGATCAGGACGGCCAGCACCACGTAGGGCAGGGTGATCCGGTGTCGGACCCGTGCCGTCCTGACGACGGGCGGAACGACACCGTCGGGTGCCGGGCGGAGCGGGGTCGTGGTCATGTCACTCCGCGTTCCGCAGGTCGGCACGGGACTGGGCGCCGAGGAACACGGCGCTGAACGCGACCACGATGACGGTCAGGACCGTCGCGATGGCCGCGCCGTAGCCCACCTGTGCCCGCTCGAAGAAGTTCTGGTAGGCGAAGTACGACGGGACGGTGGTGGCGTCGCCAGGACCGCCCCGGGTCAGCACGTAGATGGGGCCGAAGACCTTCAGCGCCGCGATCGTCGTGGTCAGCAGCACGACCATGATCTCGGGCCGGATCGCGTGGACGGTCACGTAGCGGAACCGCTGCGACCAGTTGGCGCCATCGAGCTCCGCCGCCTCGTAGAGCTGTGGATCGACCCGCTGCAGACCGGCCATGAAGATCACGACGGGGTAGCCCACCTGGAACCAGATCATGACGCCCATGACCGAGAGCAGCGCGGTCGAGTGGTCGCCGAGCCAGTTGTGGGTCAGCCCCTCGAGCCCCACGGCCCGCAGGCTCATGTTCAGGGCACCGTGGCTCGGGTGCAGGATCCAGCCCCACACGACGCCGGCGATGGCGACGGGCAGCACCTGCGGCAGGTAGAAACCGGCACGCAGCGCGCTCGCCGGCCGGTCACCGAACCGCTTGCCGATGTAGTCGAACAGCAACGACGCGAGTGCCAGACCGATGAGCGTCGGCACGATGGCCATCGCGACGATCATGGCGATGATGTTGCGGAACGACGCCCAGAACGTGCTGTCGCCGACGAGCCGGACGTAGTTGTCGATGCCGACCCAGCTCGGTGCGCCGACGCCGCTCCAGCTCGTGAAGCTCACCGCGACGTTCATCACGAGCGGCACGATGATGACGACGAGGAACAGCACCGCCCCGGGGATGAGGAAGGGCAGGTAGCCCTTGTCCACGGCGGGTGAGGGCAGGGCGGGACGTCCTGGCATCGGCGGCTCCTGACACCGTCGTCGGCCTGTGCCGCGAGGGGTGGGTCGTCGTGGTGCCGGGAGAGAGGCCGGCACCACGACGACCGGAGGGGGTGGCTACCGCAGCGAGCTCACGTGCTCCTCGTACGGACCGGCGATCGCGTCGAGGAAGCCTTCGACCGAGCTGCGGCCCGAGACCAGGTTCTGCACGTTGGACACGAGCGTGTCGTAGAACCCAGGTGCCGGCCAGTCCGGGTAGAAGGCGAGGCCGTCCTTCTCGTTGATGACGTTGAAGTGCTCGACGAGCTCCTGGCTCTTGTCGTCGGTGATCGCCTCGGGATCGGCGGCGACCGGGAGCCCGCCCTCGTTGCCGAGGATGTTCTGGATCTCTGGGCGCATCGTGATGTCGATGAACTCGTAGGCGAGCTCCTTGTTCGCTGCCCCCTCCGGGACGACCCACAGGTTCCCGCTGGAGCCGGGGTACAGGTCGCTGCCGGGGAACAGGAACGAGCTCCACTCGAAGTCGTCGATCTCGTTGATCAGCCGGCCGTACCACCACGTGCCGCTCAGCATCATCGGCTGCTGGCCGCTGATGAACGACAGGCCCATGTCCTCAGCCGGGAGGCCGGTGGCGTCGGTGCTGATGTAGCCCTGCTCGACCCAGTCGGTCAGGCGCTCCGCAGCGAAGGTGAAGGCGTCGTCGTGGAAGTCGACCTCACCGTCGTAGAGCTGGTAGGCGTCGACGAGCGACCGGTCGGCGCGGCTGAGGGCGAGCTGGTACCAGTACTGCTGAGCGGGGTACTCCGAGCCGCTGAAGGCGAGCGGTGTCACGCCAGCGTCCGTGAACGTCCGCATCGCCGCTTCGAGCTCCTCGAGCGTCGTCGGGACCTCGACACCGTGCTCATCGAACAGGTCCTGGTTGTAGTAGAAGAGCACGAACTCGGCGTAGTTCGGGATGCCGTACCACGCGCCGGCCCCCATCTGGCCGTCCTCGTAGCGTGCGGTGGTCTGCAGGCTCTCGCTCAGGAGCTGGTCCCAGCCGCGCGACTCGACCTCCGCGGTGATGTCGGTCAGCAGCCCCTGGCTCGCCAGCAGCCCGGCGGTCGCGTTGCCCTTGTTGTACTCCATGATGTCCGGCGCTTGACCCGAGTTCAGGACCATGCTGGCCGTCTCCTGGATCTGCTCGAACCCCTTCTCCTCGAACTCGACCCGCACGCCGGGGTTCTCCTCCTCGAGGATCTCCATCGCCCGGTCCCAGGCGATGCCCATCGCACTGGTGGGTGCCTCGTAGTGCCACAGACGCAGCACCTGCTCCTCGCCCTCGGTCCCGGCCGCCTCGGTATCGCTGGCTGCGGGGTCATCGCTGCCCCCGCCGCACGCGGCGGCGAGCAGGCCGATCGCCAGCGTCGCGGCCAGCCTCCGTCGGAGCTTCATCATCGTCTCCCTGTCTCCATCGTCCCGAGCTGCGATCCGCCGCTCGGGGCGGGCTCCCGTGCCCGGCTCTCCTCCCGCGGCGACCGGTCGGTCAACCTCGGGTCTGCCTTCGCTCCCGATCAGCCATCGGGTCCCGACCCGCACCGACCCGCACCGACCCGCACCGATCCGTACCGTGCTGGTGGGCGTCGAAGCGCTTCGACTCGAACCGCTTCGACTCTACGGAGCCCCGGGCCGGTCGTCAACGGCGAGTTGCGTCGATCACTGGCGCTCGTCCCCCACCGTCGGTAGGTTGCCATCGAAACGCTTCGATGACCCCGGTGTCGGGGTGTCGACGCTGGGGAGGCGACCGTGGTGACCACCGCTCGCGGGTCGGGACGGCATCGGCACGGCCACGTCACCATCAACGACGTCGCTCGGGCGGCGGGTGTCGCGCCGAGCACCGTCTCGTACGCGCTGTCCGGCAAGCGATCGGTGTCCGAGGAGGTCCGCCGCCGGATCCAGGAGACGATCGCCGAGCTCGGCTACGAACCGCACGCGGGGGCTCGTGCGCTGGCCAGCCGGCGGTCCCAGATCATCGGGCTCGTGATGCCGCTGCGCCGCGGCGTCCACGTCCCCATCCTGATGGAGTTCGCCGCCGCGATCGTCACCGAGGCGCGCAGCCACGACCACGACGTCCTGCTGCTGACCGGCGAGGTGGACGGCGACGGGTTGCGTCGTGTGGCCAACGGGTCGTTGGCGGACGCCGTCATCCTGATGGACGTCGAGGAGGACGATCCTCGCATCCCGACGGTGCGCGGGCTCGGCCGTCCCGCCGTCCTGATCGGGCTGCCCGACGAGCCGGACGACCTCGTGTGCACCGACCTCGATTGGGAGGCCGCGGGGCGGATCGGGGTGGAACACCTGGCCGCACTCGGCCACCGCCAGGTCGGCCTCGTCGGTCAGCCGCCTCAGGTCTACGAACGGCACACCGGCTTCGCCGAGCGGTTCCTGCGCGGCCTCCTGGGAGCCGGCGCCGCCCTCGACGTCGAGGTCGCGACCCAGCCTTGCGAAGCCAGCTTCGGCGACCTCCGCCGGGCGCTCGACGGCCTCCGATCGGCCCTGCCGGACCTGACCGCCGTCGTCGTGCACAACGAGGCGGTGCTGCCGCTGCTCCGAGAGGAGCTCACCTCCCGCGGGATCTCCGTCCCCGAGGATCTGTCGGTCCTGTCCGTGGAGCCCGACAGCATGGCTCGCCAGGTCCCGCTCAGCGCCGTCACCATCCCGGTGGACGAGATCGGCCGGACCGCCGTCCGGCTCGTGATGCATCAGCTCGAGGGCCACGAGGTCGAGGCGGCTACGTCGCTGCCGCCACGGTTGGTGGAGCACGGATCGACCGGCGCGGTGCGACACCGGTAGGGATCAGAAGGTGTCGTGGGGGATGTAGCCGCCGTAGACGCCACGCAGGACATCGCAGACCTCCTGCAGGGTGGCGCGCCGGCGCAGCGCTTCGCCCATCGGGACCAGGAGGTTGTCGCGACCCTCGGCCGCCACCCGGACCGCCTCGAGCGCGACGTCGACCGCCGACTGGTCGCGCTCACGCTTGACGCGGTCGATCGCATCGATCTGCCCCTGGCGGATCGATTCCTCGACCCGCTGGAGGTCGGGCTCGACCTCCTCGTCCATCTGGAAGCGGTTGACCCCGACCACGACCTGCTCGCCCGAGTCGATCGACTTGGCCAGCTCGTAGGCAGCACGCTCGATCTCGGACTTCTGGTAGCCCTCCTCGACCGCGGCGACGGCGCCCCCCATCTCGTCGATGCGGTCGAGGTACTCCTGGGCCTGCTGTTCGATCTGATCGGTGAGCGACTCGATCAGGTAGCTGCCGGCCAGCGGGTCGACCGAGGAGGTGACGTCGGTCTCGTAGGCCAGCACCTGCTGGGTGCGCAGCGCCAGGCGCGCCGACTTCTCGGTGGGCAGCGCGAGCGCCTCGTCGAAGCTGTTGGTGTGCAACGACTGGGTCCCCCCGAGGGCGGCCGCCAACGCCTGGACCGTGACGCGGACGAGGTTGACCTCGGGTTGCTGGGCGGTGAGCTGCACCCCCGCGGTCTGGGTGTGGAAGCGCAGCATCATCGACTTCGGGTCCTTCGCCCCGAACCGGTCGCGCATGATCGCGGCCCACATCCGCCGCGCGGCGCGGAACTTGGCGACCTCCTCGAGGAAGGTCGAGCGCGACACGAAGAAGAACGACAGGCGCGGCGCGAACCGGTCGACGTCGAGGCCGGCGTCGACGGCGGCCTGCACGTAGGCGATGCCGTCGGCGAGGGTGAAGGCGACCTCCTGCACCGGCGTCGCCCCCGCCTCGCCCATGTGGTAGCCGGAGATGGAGATGGTGTTGAAGCTCGGCAGGGTCTCGGCGCAGTACCCGAAGGTGTCGGAGATGATCCGCAGCGATGGCGCCGGCGGGAAGATGTAGGTGCCGCGGGCGATGTACTCCTTGAGCACGTCGTTCTGGATCGTGCCACGGAGCTTGTCGGGCGCGACGCCCTGCTCCTCGCCGGCGATCTGGTACATCAGCAGCAGCAGACTGGCCGGCGCGTTGATGGTCATCGAGGTCGAGACCTCGTCCAGTGGGATCTGGTCGAACAGGATCTTCATGTCCTCGACGGTGTCGATCGCGACACCGACCTTGCCGACCTCGCCGTCGGCGATGCTGGCCGCGCTGTCGTAGCCCATCTGGGTCGGCAGGTCGAAAGCGACCGACAGGCCCGTGGTGCCCTGCGCGAGCAGGTACCTGTAGCGCCGGTTGGACTCCTCGGCGGTGGAGAAGCCGGCGTACTGGCGCATGGTCCAGGGGCGGCCGCGGTACATGTTCGGGTACGGGCCGCGGGTGTAGGGGAACTCACCCGGCGCGCCGAGGGACGCCGCCGGGTCGAACCCGTCGAGGTGCTCGGGGCCGTACACCGGCTCGAACGGGAACCCGCTGACGGTGGTCGGTTGGTCCGGCATGCACGCCTCGAGGATCGGGGGTCCCCAGGCTAGGAGCCGGCACGCCTGGGCAGGAACTCGGGCGCGTACGCTCTCCCCACGCGACGCAGGAGGGCACGGGTGCCGATCGTCGAGTCGACCGTCCGGGTCCCGGTCGACCCCTCGACGGCTTTCGCGGTGTCGCAGACCACCGGCGAGACCCGCCTGCGGTGGGACCCGTTCATCCGGGGGCAACGCTTCGCCGACGGCGCGCGTGAGCCGGCCAAGGGCGTGCGCACCCTGACCCGGCACCGGCTCGGGTTCGTGATGACCAGCGAGTACGTCTCGTTCGCGCCGCCGAGCAACGTGGGCATGAAGATGATCGGCGGGCCGTGGTTCTTCGCCAACTTCGCCGGCGGCTGGCGGTTCGTCGCCGTCGCGGGGCAGCCGGA
The DNA here is from genome assembly GCF_000969705.1 of Nitriliruptor alkaliphilus DSM 45188. Taxonomy (GTDB): domain Bacteria; phylum Actinomycetota; class Nitriliruptoria; order Nitriliruptorales; family Nitriliruptoraceae; genus Nitriliruptor; species Nitriliruptor alkaliphilus. The sequence goes on along the minus strand of NZ_KQ033901.1, from coordinate 2,135,798 downwards.
TGCCACCGACGCGGTGTGGCGCTACAGCTTCCGGTGCCGACCGGCCTGGCTGGCGCCGCTCCTGGAGCGGATCGGTACCCGGGTGCTGCAGCGGGACATCGACCGCCGCATCGCTGGATTCGCCCGCGGGTGCGAGGACCCCGAGGTCCTCGCCGTCGTCCGTGCACCCGCCCCGGACGCGTGAGGACCCCGCACGCGGCGGGGTCCTCAGGCGGTCTGTGGCCGGTCAGCCGGCGCGGCGGCCCGACAGCTTGGCCCTGCGGTAGTCCTTGTTCATCATCGCGATGAAGTCGATCGAGATGCCCTTCGGGCAGGCCGCCTCGCACTCGCCCATGTTGGTGCAGGACCCGAAGTGCTCCTCCATGACCTCGACCATGCCCTCGGTGCGCTGGAGGCGCTCCGGCTGGCCCTGCGGGAGCAGGCCCAGGTGGGCGAGCTTGGCGCTGGTGAACAGCTGCGCCGCCCCGTTCGGGCAGGCCGCCACGCACGCCCCACAGGCGATGCACGCCGCCGCGTCCATCGCGAGCTCGGCATCCTCCTTGGGGACCGGCACCAGGTTCGCGTCCGGCGCCGAGCCGGTGTCGACGCTGATGTAGCCACCGGCCTCCACGATCCGGTCGAAGGCGTCCCGGTTGACGACCAGGTCCTTGATGATCGGGAACCCGGCGGCGCGCCACGGCTCGATGACGATCTCGTCACCGTCCTCGAACGAACGCATGTGCAGCTGGCAGGTCGCGGTCCCGAGCTGAGGGCCGTGGGCACGGCCGTTGATCATCATCCCGCACGTGCCGCAGATGCCCTCGCGGCAGTCGTGCATGAACTCGATCGGTTCCTCGCCAGCCTCGATCAGTTGCTCGTTGACCACGTCGAGCATCTCGAGGAAGGACGAGTGCTCGCTGATGCCCTGGGCGGCGTAGGTCTCGAAGCGGCCGGGGGCGTCAGGGCCAGCCTGCCGCCAGACGCGGAGGGTCAGGTTCACTTGTAGCTCCTCTGCGTCAGCTGGACGTTGGTGAACTCCAGCGGCTCCACGTGCTTGCGTGGGGCTCCCGGGTCGCCGGTCCACTCCCACGCCGAGACGTGCGCGAAGTTCTCGTCGTCGCGCTGCGCCTCGCCCTCCTCGGTCTGGTGCTCCTCGCGGAAGTGACCCCCGCAGGACTCCTCGCGGTCGAGGGCGTCCCGGCACATCAGCTCGCCGAGCTCGAAGAAGTCCGCGACGCGCTGGACCTTCTCGAGCGAGCTGTTCTGGGTCGTGTGGCTGCCGAGCACGCGGACGTTGGTCTCGAACTCGGCGCGGAGCGCGGGGATCTCCGACAGGGCCTTCTCGAGGCCGGCCTTGTTGCGGGCCATGCCGCAGTGGTCCCACATGATCTTGCCGAGCTCGCGGTGGTACCAGTCGACCGACCGCGTGCCGTTGGTCGACAGCCACCGCTGCTGGCGCTCCTCGACCTCGGCCACGGCCTGTGTGAACACCGCCGCCGAGGTGTCGACCGGCTGCTCACCGAGCTGGGGGGCGAGGTAGTCGCCGATGGTCGACGGCAGCACGAAGTACCCGTCGGCCAGGCCCTGCATCAGCGCCGAGGCACCGAGGCGGTTGGCACCGTGATCGGAGAAGTTGGCCTCGCCGATCGCGAACAGGCCCGGGATGGTGGTCTGGAGGTGGTAGTCCACCCACAGGCCGCCCATCGTGTAGTGCGGCGCCGGGTAGATGCGCATCGGTTCGACGTAGGGGTCCTCGCCGGTGATGCGCTCGTACATCTCGAACAGGTTGCCGTACTTCTCGGCGACCGCGTCCTTGCCGAGGCGGGCGATCGCGCCGGCGAAGTCGAGGTAGACCCCGTTCTTGAGCGGCCCGACGCCCTTGCCCGCGTCGACCTGCTCCTTGGCGTTGCGCGACGCCACGTCCCGCGGCACCAGGTTGCCGAAGGCCGGGTACTTGCGCTCGAGGAAGTAGTCGCGCTCGTCCTCGGGGACGTCCGCGGCGGCGCGGCGCTCGTCGGGGTCCTTGGGGACCCAGATCCGACCGTCGTTGCGCAGCGACTCGGACATCAAGGTGAGCTTCGACTGGAACTCGTCCGAGGACGGGATGGCCGTCGGGTGGATCTGGGTGAAGCACGGGTTGGCGAACGCGGCGCCCTTGCGGTGCGCCCGCCAGATGGCCGTGGCGTTGCAGGCCATGGCCATGGTCGACAGGTAGAAGACGTTGCCGTAGCCACCGGTGCCCAGCACCACCGCGTGGGCCGAGTGGGAGCTGATCTGGCCGGTGACGAGGTCGCGCACCACGATGCCGACGGCCTTGCCGTCCTCGACGACCAGCTCGAGCATGTCGGAGCGGGTGTGGAGCTCGACGTTGCCGGCCTTCACCTGGCGCGCCAGGGCCTGGTAGGCGCCGAGCAGCAGCTGCTGACCGGTCTGGCCGCGTGCGTAGAAGGTGCGGCTGACCTGCGCGCCACCGAAGGAACGGTTGGCGAGGAGGCCGCCGTACTCGCGGGCGAAGGGCACGCCCTGGGCGGTGCACTGGTCGATGATCTCGTTGGAGACCTCGGCGAGGCGGTGGACGTTGGCCTCGCGCGAGCGGTAGTCGCCGCCCTTGATCGTGTCGTAGAACAGGCGTTGGATCGAGTCGCCGTCCCCGTGGTAGTTCTTCGCCGCGTTGATGCCGCCCTGGGCGGCGATGGAGTGCGCCCGTCGCGGCGAGTCGTGGAAGGTGAAGACCTTCACCCGGTAGCCGAGCTCACCGAGGGTGGCGGCCGCCGAGGCGCCGGCCAGGCCGGTCCCGACGATGATGATCTCGAACTTGCGCTTGTTGGCCGGGTTGACCAGCTTCATCGAGAACTTGTGGTCCTGCCACATGCTCTCGAGGGGACCGTCGGGGATCTTGGCGTCGAGCAGCATCCTGGCAGGGCTCCCTGTGTGGGACGGGTGGAGGTCGAGGCGTCCGCTAGGACACGATCCCGAGCTGGATCGCCAGCGGGAACGAGATGTTCCCGACGACCACGATCACCGCGAAGGCGATCGCGAACGTCCGACGCAGGTGGTTGAAGCGGCGGTGGTTCCAGCCCATCGACTGGAACAGGCTCCATCCACCGTGGTAGAGGTGGACGCCGAGGGCGAGGTTGGCGACCACGTAGAACACGGCGACCGCCGGGCGAGCGAGGCTGGCGACCAGGTTGTTGTAGACGAGGCCGTGCTCGAAGTCGGGGTTGGTCCACCCGAGGGTGAGATCGGCCACGTGGTAGATGATGAAGGCGAGGACGATGATCCCCGTCCAGCGCATCGTCCGGGCGGCGAAGTCCGCGGCCACGTAGTCGCGCTTGGCCCGGTAGCTGTCCGGCCGCGCCTGGCGGTTCATGACCGTCAACTGGTAGGCCGCCACGACGTGCATGATCAGCGCGACGATGAGGACCACACGCAGCACCCAGAGCGTGCCGGTGTCCGGCATGATCGGGGTCAACAGGCCCGTGCGCAGCCAGTCGCCGTAGTGGTCGATCGATTCCGGGCCGAGGTAGACCTTGAGGTTGCCGACCATGTGGGCGAGCACGTAGCCCATCCAGATGATGCCCGTGATGGCCATCACGTACTTCTTGCCCAGCGCCGAGCGGTACAGCTCCACGATCATCGGCGTGCGACGTGTCGCCGACTCCTCCGGGCGGTCCGTGACCTTCGTGGCCATCGAGCGGTCCTCCTCGACCCCGGAGCGTGCCGACGCGCGGGGTCCCTCACGGCTGCCAGTACGACGACGCCGGAGCGGGCGACCCGCGCAGAGCGAGTGGACGGCTGACCGGCGGACGGAGCCTACCACCGGCCGCTGCAGGACCCTTCCCCGGGCCCGTGCCCGGCACCGCGCCGACGCGACGCACGACCTCACGGCCGCCGCTTGACCCGCCCGCGGGCCCGCCGACAGGCCCGTGGACCGTCGAGCCCACGGAAGGGAGGTCATCGTGCGCGACCGCGTCGCCCCTGCCTTCGCTGCCGTGATGATCACCCTCATCGCCGTACGTGCGTTGCTGGCCGACGGGATCGCGGTGGACGGCCTGTACGCCGCGGTCGAACTGCTCACCGCGACCGCGGTCGCCGTCGCCGTCCGCTTGCACCGGCCGGAGCACCCCGGCCCGTGGCGTCTGATCGCCACCTCCCTCGCGCTCTCGGGTCTGGTGAGCACCGCCTGGACCGCCGTCGCTGCGGCCGGCGTGGATCCCACCGTCGTCTCGCCGGTCTACCTGTTGGCCTACGGCTGCGGGTTGGCCGGGCTGTGGCAGTTCATCCGCGTACGGTCACCCCACGCGGGCGTCCCGGCGCTGCTGGACACCGCCATCGTGACGACGGGTGTCACCGTCCTGCTGTGGGTCCTCGTGATCCACCCGGCCTGGCAGGCAGCTGAGGGCGCCGCCGAGCCCCGCCTGATCGTCGTCATCTACCCGTTGCTCAGCCTCGTGATGCTGGCGCTGGCGGCTCGACTCGCGTTCGGTGGCGGACGGGCCAACACGTCCCTGCGGTGGATGGGAGTCGGCGTCACGCTCTACCTCGTCACGCAGACCGCGGTGCTCGTGCCCTGGGTCGACGGACCCTTCGAGACCCTCCGCCTCATCGCGACGGTGACCATCGGGCTCGCCGCGCTGCAGCCCTCGATGCGTCTGTTGACCGAGCCGGCCCCCTCCAGCGACCACCGGCTGGCGGGCTGGCGGCTCGCGGCGCTCTGGGCAGCGTCAGTGGCGGCACCCCTGACCCTGCTGGTCGCGGTGCGCGGCGAACACGCCGGACCGCTCGGCGTCATCGCACTCGGCTCCATCACGCTGTTCAGCCTCGTCGTGGCACGCATGTGGGGCCTGCTGCTCACGGTGCGCGCCGTCCTCGGCCGGCAGCACGAGGACCGGTTCCGGGCCCTGATCGAGCACGCCGACGACGTGGTCCTCATCGTCCACCCGGAGGACGGCCTGACCTACGTCAGTCCGTCGGTCGAACGCCGGTGGGGCTACACGATCGAGCGGATGCGCGAGCTCGAGCTCGACCTCGTCGCCCCAGAGGACCGCCATCGGCTGCTCGAGGTGCTACGCGACGTGACGGCGAGCCCGGCGGGGACCGTCGCGCCATGGGAGGGCCGAGCGCTGCACGCGGACGGCGGCTGGCGACACCTCGCGGCCACCCTGACCAACCACGTCGACGACCCGGCCATCGCTGGGCTGGTGGTCACCTGCAGGGACGTGACCACGCAACGCGAACTCGAGGTCCAGCTCAGCCACCAGGCCTTCCACGACCCGTTGACCGGGCTGCCCAACCGGGCACTGTTCACCGACCGCGTGGTCCAGGCCCTCGACGGTCGCGATCACGACCACTTCACGGCCGTGCTCTTCCTCGATCTCGACGACTTCAAGACCATCAACGACGGGCTCGGCCACGACGTCGGCGACGACCTGCTGCGGATCGTCGGGCAGCGTCTGGCCCAAGTGGTCCGCCCGGAGGACACCGTCGCGAGGTTCGGCGGCGACGAGTTCGCGATCCTGGTCCCGCGCACCCGGACCATCGACACCGTCACCGCGCTGGCGGACCGCCTCCGTGCGGCGCTGGCCGACCCGGTCAGCCTCGCCCACCGACGGGTGGAGGCGGGGGTCAGCATCGGCATCGCGACGTCCCACGACGCACCCAACGCCGACGCCCTCCTACGCGACGCGGAGGCGGCGATGTACGCCGCGAAGCGGGACGGGCAGGCCACCTTCCACCTCTTCGACCCGACCATGCACGCCAACGCCGTGCGGCGCCTGCAGCTCAAGATGGACCTGCACAAGGCGGCCGAGCGCGGCGAGCTGACGGTCGTCTACCAGACCATCCACGACGTGGCGTCCGCCGACGTCGTGGGCGTCGAGGCGCTGCTGCGCTGGCACCACCCGCTCCGCGGACCGATCCGGCCGGACGAGTTCATCCCTCTGGCCGAGGAGACCGGCAGCATCGAGGTCATCGGCACGTTCGTCCTCGAGCAAGCGTGCGCGGAGGTGGCCAGGTACCGGGGCCTGACCGGACGTGACGTCTACCTCACGGTCAACGTGTCCCCCGTCCAGCTCGAGGGGCCCGGCCTCGCGAGGACCGTGGCCGGAGCACTCGAGCGCACGGGCCTGCCAGCTCACCGTCTCGTGCTCGAGCTCACCGAGAGCGTCTTCATCGCCGACGACGAGACCGTCGCCGGCACCCTCCACGCGATCGCCGAGCTCGGGGTGCTGCTCGCCATCGACGACTTCGGCACCGGCTACTGCTCGCTGGCCTACCTCGAACGGTTCCGGTTCGACATCGTCAAGGTCGACAAGGCCTTCATCGACGTGCTCGACGATGCCACCGGCGACGCCCGGCTCACCGTCGGGATCCTGGAGCTGATCAGCTCGCTCGGGGTACCCGCCGTCGCCGAGGGGATCGAGACCGCGCTCCAGCTCGAGGTGCTGCGCGCGATCGGGTGCCCCTACGGGCAGGGCTACCACTGGAGCCGCCCGGTGCCGATCCACGAGCTGCCGATCACGGCGACCGTCAGCAGCGCCGTTCGCTAGGTCGCTCCGAGGAGCGCATCGATCGCCGCGAGGACGGACGCGGGATCGTCACGGTGCACCGAGTGGCCGGCGCCCGCCACGGTCGTGCTGGTGATCCGCTCGCCGTCGACCAGCCGTGCTGCGGTGTCCGGCGCGAGGAGCGCCCCGAGCGAGGGGTCCGCGGCGAGCAGGTGGACCCGTGCCCGCCACGCCGCTGCGATGTCAGCCAGGTCCCAGGACGGGTTGTGGTCGATCACGCGATCGACGACGTCCGGGGTGCAGGAGGCGGCGGCGAGGACCTTGCGGTCGACGTCCATCGGGCTCCAGCGAGGGTTGGCGGCCGCGACCGCCGTCGCCTCGAGCCGGCCGACCTCGGCCCGCTGTACCGCGCGCACCGGTTCCCGCGCCGCGGGTTCCAGCTCCAGCACCGGATCGATGAGCAGCGCGCAGGCCACCTCGACGTCCTGGCGCGTCAGCAGGTGCGCGGCCACGGCCCCGCCGAGGGAGTGGCCGACCACGAGGTCCCACGACGACCCGAGAGCCGCGATGTCCTCGGTCAGCGCCTCGATCCGGTGGTCGGACGCCACCGGGCTGCGACCGTGGCTGCGCAGATCCGGCGCCGCGACGAGGTACCCCCGATCGGCGAGGTGCGACGCGAGCCGCCACATGGTGGTGCCGTCCGACCCGAGGCCGTGCAGGAGCAGCGCTTGACCCGTCGGCCCGTTCGGGTGCCACACGTGCGTGGCGAGCCGGACGGGCCAGATCGGCCCGGTCGGCGCTGGCGCGGTCGGCGTGCCGCTCACGCGCGCGGCGCCAGCAGACCCATGGCCTCGCGGGCGCGTTCGAGGGTCGGCCCCGCGATCGCCCGCGCCCGCGCTGCACCGTCGGCGAGGATCCGTTCGACCTCGGCCGGGTCGGCGGCCAACTCGTCGTAGCGGTCCCGGATGGGGCGTAGGCGCTCCACGACGGCCTCGGCGACCGCCGTCTTGAAGCCGCCGTACCCGTTGCCGTCGTGCTCGGCGATCAGGTCCGCGACCGGGCGGCCCGTCACCGCGGAGAGGATCTCGAGCAGGTTCGAGACGCCGGGCTTCGCGTCGCGGTCGTGGAGGATGCGCGCGTCGGGGTCCGAGTCCGTCACCGCGCTCTTGATCTTCTTCTCGACCCGCTTCGGCTCGTCGAGGACGTAGACGATGCCCTTCTCGGCGGTGGACGACTTGGACATCCGCCTCGCTGGGTCCTGCAGGTCCATCACGCGAGCTGCCGCCGGTGGGTGCACCGCCTTCGGCAGCGTGAACACCTCGCCGTAGCGGTGGTTGAAGCGCTGCCCGAGGTTGCGGGCCAGCTCGATGTGGTGGCGCTGGTCCTCACCGACGGGGACCTCGTCCGCGTGGTAGAGCAGGATGTCGGCCGCCTGCAGCACCGGGTAGTCGAACAGCCCGACGGAGACGAACTCCCGTCCCTCGGACTTCTCCTTGAACTGGGGCTGCTTGCGCAGCTCCCCGAACGAGGTCACGCAGTTGAGCAGCCAGGTGCACTCGGCGTGCTCGGTCACGTGCGACTGGACGAACAGCGTCGAGCGCACCGGGTCGATGCCGATCGCGAGCATCGCGGTGGCGAGCTCGACGGTCCGCCGTCGCAGGCTGGCCGGGTCGTGCTCGACGGGCGACGTGATCGCGTGCAGGTCGACGACGCAGTAGATGGTCTCGTCCGCGGTCTCCTGCAGCGCCAGCCAGTTGACCCACGCGCCGAGGTAGTTGCCGAGGTGGGGTGCGCCCGAGGGCTGCATGCCGGAGAACACGCGCGTCACGAGGAACCTCTTCGAAAGGGACGTCCGCAGGGAGCCGAACGGTAGCGTCCGGCGACCGGGGCTCCGCCCGCAGGACTCACCGGAGGAGACCACCATCGCGCCGATCGTCGTCCCGGAGCTGTCGGACGAGGACCTGGTCCTGCGCGGCCCGGCGCCGGCCGACGTGGAGGCCATCACCCGCATCTGTCGGGACCCCGACGTCCAGCGCTGGACCAGGGTCCCCGCGCCGTACACCACCGACGACGCGCGCCGGTTCGTCCTGATGTCGATCGGCGCCCTGGCCGAGGGCACCGGCGCGCACCTCCTGGCGGTCTCCGCCGACGATCACCGCGAGGTGCTCGGGTGCGTCGGCCTGAGCATCGACGGCGCCGATCGCAGCGCCGAGCTGGGCTACTGGGTCGCACCTGAGGCTCGCGGGCGTGGCGTCGCGACCCGGTCGGGCCGGCTGCTGCTCGGCCACGCCTTCGCGCACCTCGGCGTCGGCGCCGTGCGGTTGCAGGCGGCGGTCACCAACCCCGCGTCGAACCAGGTGGCACGGGCCCTCGGCTTCCGACCGGTGGGGCTGCTGCGCCGATCGATGATCGACGGCCCGTCCGGGGACCCGACCGCCCCGCGCTGCGATGCGCGGCTGTACGACCTGGTCCCCGGCGAGCTGACCTGATCCGACCTAGAGCATGTCCGCGACGGCGCTGCGCTCCTCCTGGAGCTCGGCGACGGTCGCGTCCAGCTTCTCCTGGGCGAACGCGGACAGCTCGAGGCCCTGCACGATCTCGTAGGTGCCGGCACCGTCGGTGGTGACGGGGAAGCCCGAGATGAGGCCCTCGGGGACCCCGTACGAGCCATCGGACGGCACGGCCATCGAGACCCAGTCGCCAGGGGCGGTGGGCTTGCCGCCGCACCAGTTGGCGACGTGGTCGACCAGTGCGTTGGCCGCCGAGGCGGCCGACGACGACCCGCGGGCATCGATGATGGCCTTGCCGCGCTGCTGGACGGTGGTCAGGAACTCGCCACGCAGCCAGTCCTCGTCGGTGATGACCTCGGTGACCGGCTTCCCGCCGATCCGGGCGTTGTCGACGTCGGGGACCATCGTCGGCGAGTGGTTGCCCCACACGGCGAGGTTGGTGACGTCGGCGACCGGGACGCCGGCCTTCTTTGCGAGCTGCGACTTCGCCCGGTTCTCGTCCAGACGCACCATCGCGGTGAACCGGTCCGCCGGCACGCCGTCGGCGTTGGCCGCGGCGATCAGCGCGTTGGTGTTGGCCGGGTTGCCGACCACGGCGACCTTGAGGTCGTCAGCACCGTTGGCCGCGAGCGCCTGACCCTGACCGGTGAAGATGCGGCCGTTGTCCTTGAGCAGGTCGGCCCGCTCCATGCCCGGACCGCGCGGCTTCGCACCGACGAGGCAGGCGACGTTCAGCCCGTCGAAGGCCACGTTGGCGTCGTCGGTGAGCTCGATGCCCGACAGCAGGGGGAACGCGCCGTCGTCGAGTTCCATCGCCACCCCCTCGAGCGCGCCGAGCGCCGGGGTGATCTCCAGGAGCCGTAGCTCGACGGGGGTGTCGGGGCCGAACATCTGGCCCGAGGCGATGCGGAAGACCAGCGCGTAGCCGATCTGGCCGGCGGCACCGGTCACGGCCACGCGGATCGGGGTGCTCATCGGGGACTCCTGCGGAGGTGGGGGCACGGGGCGGTCGTGGCCGGAGCCTAGTGGCGGCGAGGCCGTAGCCTCCAGGCCGGACGATCGCGACCGGGAGCACCGCCGTGTCCCTGCCCGGACGCGTCGAGCGGGCGCGCCGGGTTGGTGACGGCTCGGTCAGCTAGACGAGGCCCCGGCGCCGGCGGGCGGCCTCGAGGGTGTTCTGGAGCAGCATCGTGCGGGTCATCGGACCGACGCCGCCGGGCACGGGGGTGATCGCACCGGCGACCTCGGCGACCGCATCGAAATCCACGTCGCCGACCAGCGACCCGTCGTCGGCCCGGTTGGTGCCCACGTCGATGACGGTCGCACCGGGGCGCACCATGTCGGCCGTCACGAGAGCCTGTCGCCCGACCGCTGCCACGACGACGTCGGCGGTCCGGCACACCGCGGCGAGGTCGCGGGTCCGGGAGTGCGCCAGCGTCACCGTCGCGTCACGGCCCTTGAGCGTCAGCATGTTCGACAGGGGGCGACCCACGAGGTTCGACCGCCCGATCACCACCACGTGCGCACCGACGGTGTCGACCCCGGCGTGCGCGAGCAGCTCGAGGACCCCGTACGGCGTGCACGACAGGAAGGTCGGGTCGCCGATGGCCAGGCGACCGGCCGTGTAGGGGTTGAGCGCGTCGACGTCCTTGGCAGGTTCGATGAGCTCCTGGATGCGGCGGGCGTCGAGGTGGTCCGGCAGCGGGAGCTGGACGAGGATGCCGTCGATGTCGTCGTCGCCGTTGAGCCCGGCGACCACGTCCTCGAGGTCGTCCTGCGAGGTGTCGGCGGGCAGTTCGATCATGCGCGAGGCGATGCCGACCTCACCGCAATCGCGGTGCTTCATGCCGACGTAGACCTTGGACGCCGGATCGTCGCCCACGAGCACGGCGGCCAGCCCCGGGACGACGTCGTGTTCGGCGCCCATCCGGGTCACCTCGTCGGCGATGCGCCCCCGCAAGGTCCGGGCGAGCTCCTTGCCGTCGATCAACGAAGCGGTCATGAGTCCTCCAGGTGTGGCAACGAGCGCGCGAGCGTAGGCGAGCGAGACGGCCGGAGTGGCGGATGGGAAAGGTCAGGCGAGGCAACGAGCGAGCGTCAGCGAGCGAGACGAACGGGGTGGTGGGTGGGATCGGACTAGTGGCGGAAGTGGCGGCGGCCGGTGAGGACCATCGCGATGCCGTGCTCGTCGGCGGCGGCGACGACCTCGTCGTCGCGGACCGAGCCGCCGGGTTGGACCATCGCGATCACACCGGCCGCGGCGGCAGCGTCGGGTCCGTCGCGGAACGGGAAGAAGGCGTCGCTGGCGAGGACGGCACCGACGTGTCGGTCGCCCGACCGCTCGACGGCGAGCCGCACCGAGTCGACGCGGCTCATCTGACCGGCGCCGACCCCCACGACCTGGCCCGCCTTGGCCAGCACGATGGCGTTGGACTTGGTGTGCTTGCACGCCAGCCACGCGAACCGGAGGTCGGCGAGGGTGGCCTCGCTCGGCTGCACCTGACCGGCGACCCGCCACTCGCCCCAGGGCTCGTCACCGACGTCGGCGTCCTGGACGAGGATCCCTCCGGCGACGGAGCGCAGCTGCTGCCCGCCTCGCGGGCGGGACGCGTCGGGGGTGCACAGGATGCGGAGGTTCTTCTTGGCCGTCAGGACCTCGAGCGCCTCGTCGTCGAACCCCGGAGCGATGACCACCTCGGTGAACACCTCGCCGATGCGCCGTGCCGTCGCGCCGTCGATGGGGCGGTTGGCCGCCACGATGCCGCCGAACGCGCTGACGGGGTCCCCCTCGAGGGCGCGCACGTAGGCCTGTTCGAGGTCGTCGGCCACGGCGAAGCCGGCGGGGTTGGTGTGCTTGATGATCGCCACGCACGGCTCGTCCACGTCGACGGCCATCCCCCAGGCGGCGTCGGTGTCGAGCAGGTTGTTGTAGGACAGGGCCTTGCCGTGCAGCTGTTCGGCGTCGGCCAGGCCGCCGGCGCCCGGTCTCGCGTAGTAGGCCGCCCCCTGGTGCGGGTTCTCGCCGTAGCGCAGCGAGGAGGCCCGTGGCAGCGCCAGACCGAGCTGGGACGGGAAGGCCTCGTCGCGCTGGAACCAGGAGGCCACGAGGGTGTCGTAGGCGGCAGTGTGGCGGAAGGCCTTGGCGGCCAGCTCACGGCGGGTCGCGAGGGTGACACCGCCCTGGTCGTCGATCTCGGTCAGGACCCACTCGTAGTCCGAGGGGTCGACGACGACCACCACCGAGCCGTGGTTCTTGGCAGCGGCCCGGATCATGGTGGGGCCGCCGATGTCGATCATCTCGATGACGTCGTCGTCGCCGGCGCCCGCCTGGACGGTCCGCTCGAACGGGTAGAGGTTGACCACGACGAGGTCGATCGCCTCGACGCCGAGCTCGGCGAGCTCGGCGATGTGTGCGGGGTCGGTGCGGTCGGCCAGGATGCCGGCGTGGATCCGCGGGTGCAGCGTCTTGACCCGACCATCGAGGCACTCGGGGAAACCGGTGACCTCGGCGACCTCGGTGACGGGGACGTCGACCTCACGGATCGTCGCAGCCGTCGAACCAGTGGAGACCAGGGTGACACCCCGCTCGTGCAGCGCCGCGGCGAGGTCGGTCACGCCGGTCTTGTCGAAGCAGCTCACGAGGGCGCGGCGGACGGGGATGGCGGCGTCGCTCACGGGCGGCTCCTGTCGGGTCGGACGTGGACGTGGCGGCCGTCGACGACGAGCCGGTCCTGGCAAAGCAGCTTGACGCAGGCGGGCAGCAGCTCGTGCTCGACCACCTTGATGCGCTCGTGCAGCGAGGTCTCGTCGTCGTCCTCGGCGACCTCGACGGCGCGTTGGGCGACGATCGGTCCGTGATCGACCTGTTCGTCGACGAGGTGGACGGTCGAGCCCGTCAGCTTGACACCGTGCTCCAGCGCGTCGCTGACCGCGTGGGCCCCTCGGAAGGCGGGGAGCAGGGAGGGGTGGGTGTTGATGACCCGGTCCGGCCAGCCATCGAGGAAGGCACCTGACAGGATCCGCATGAACCCGGCCAGCACCACCGCGTCCGGCTCCTGGTCCTCGAGCCGGGCCCGCAGGACGCCCTCCCAGGTCGGTCGGTCCGGGTGATCGTCGAGGGCCTCGACGACGGTCGCGATCCCCGCCGCGCGGGCCCGCTCCAGGCCGCCGGCGTCGGGGCGGTCCGAGCCGACGACGACGACCTCGCCGCCGAAGCCCGGGTCCGCAGCGATCGCGTCGAGCAGCGCCTGCAGGTTGGTCCCCGAGCCCGAGACGAGCACGGCCAGCCGCATCGGCACGGCGGACGGCGACACGGCAGCTCCTCGGACGGCGAGACGAAGCACGGGGGAGGGCACGAGGACGCGACGGCGTTGTCACCGCCTCTCCGCTTCACCGCACGGGCGACGCGGCCGCTGCGTCCCGAGGCGGCGGAGCCTAGACGCTCGGCCGGTCGGGGCCGACCGGCGCGCGCCCTCGTGCCGGGGTCCGCGTAGGGTGCGCCAGGCGACAGGGGTGCCGGCCGGGGATCGACATGTCGGACAGCGGACGAGGAGCGAGCGGGTGCGGGTCGAGCTTCCTCACGCCCTCGTCGCCGTCGGGCGGGGTTCGGGTCTGGCGGGGGTGCTGATCGCCGCAGGAGGTCTGGCTGCGGTGGTCGGGGGGAGCCGGCCGTGGCACGAGGCCACGGCGCAGCTCGCCATGCTCGGCGCCGCCGAGGACCGGGCGGTCGTGACGCTCCTCGGCTGGAGCACGGTGCCGGGCGTGGCAGCGGCGATCGCCGGCGCGGTGGCCGCGGTCCTCGGCGTGGCACTGGCCGTCGACCGGCACCCGGGGTGGACGCGTCGAGTCCTGCTCGCATCGGCCGTCGTGCTGGCCGTGAGCGGGACCGTCGCACAGCTGCTCCGACCGACGCTCGACCGGTTCCCCGACGAGGCCGGTGCGCTGGCGGACCTCCGTGCGGTGATCGATGAGCTGCCACGGGGGGTCGAACTCACCCTCTCGGTGCGTCCGGGCACGGGGGCCTCGATCGCGCTGGTGGCCGCCGCCGTGGTCGTCATCGGCGTCGCGGCAGCGCGCGACCTCGACGCACGCTGAGCGCGGACGACCGTCTACCATCCGACGCGGTCCGGGTCCGAGCGCCCCCTCGCGCCGGCCCGCCGACGGGTGCGTCGCGCGCACCCCGCACCGTCTCCCGACGCGACGAGGTCGCCCGTGCGTGTCCGCAACCGCCTGACCGCCGCCCTCGCGGTGACCACCGCCGCCGCCATCGTCGCCTTCCCCGCCGGCGCACAGGAGGCCGACGGCCCCTCGTCTGCACAGGTGGAGCGCCGGCTGACGACGGCCGAGGACCGGCTGGCCGAGCTCGAGGCCGAGGCATCCCTCGCGGTCGAGGAGGTCAACGAGGCCCGGGTCGCCTTGGAGACGATCGAGGCCGACCTGGCCGCGACCCTCGCGGAGGCGGATGCCGTCACGGACCGCACCGGGGTGCTGCGCGAGTCGACCGATGCGGTCGCACGCACCCTGTTCAAGACTGGCGGCGCCAACCTGCAGTTCGGGGCGCTGCTGAGCGCGGACGGCCCCACCGAGGCTGGCATCCGCTACGCCACGGTGCGACGGGTCCTGGAGGGCCACCGGGGTGACGTCGAGGAGCTCAGGGCCGCCACGGTCGAGCTCGATGCTCTCGAGAGCCGGCTGGCCGAACGTCGCGACGCAGCGGCGGCCCAGAAGGCCGAGCTCGAGAACCGGCGCGAGCGTCTGCAGCGCACCCTGGACGCCCAGGCCGACGAGATCGCCGCGCTGGAGACCGAGCTCGCCGAGGTCCGTGAGCGCGAGGAGGCCGCACGGCGTGCCGCCGAGGAGGCCGCTCGCCAGGAGGCCGCTCGCCAGGAGGCCGCTCGCCAGGAGGCCGCCCAGCGCGAGGCTGCTCGCCGCGAAGCCGAGCAGGAGCGCCAGGCGTCGCCGGCACCCGCACGGACGCCGGCGCAGGACGCGGGAGGCGGTTCCAGCTCCCCGCCGCCGGCTCCCACGACGCGACAGTCGGCGCAGGTGGCCGTCGACACCGCCCTCGACCAGGTCGGCAAGCCCTACCGGTGGGGCGGCGGCGGTCCCGACAGCTTCGACTGCTCCGGTCTGACCTCCTACGCCTGGCGCGCGGCCGGAGTGTCGCTCCCCCACTCGTCGCGTGCCCAGTACGGCGCGACGGCCCGGGTCACGCGTGGCCAGCTCCAGCCGGGCGACCTGGTGTTCTTCGGCAGCCCGATCCACCACGTCGCGATGTACATCGGTGGTGGCGACGTCGTCGAGGCGTCACGCAGCGGCGTGCCGGTCCGGGTCAGCTCGCAGGCCATGAGCCGCAGCGACATCGCCGGGTACGGCCGGCCCTGACACGCAGCGGCGTCGTCAGCTGAGCGCGTCGTCCGAGCCGAGCACGGATCGGGCGATGTCGCGGGCCTCGTCGAGCCGAGACGCGTCGACGAACAACCGCGTGCCCCACTCGCCGAGGAACAACGTGCGACCCCAGCGGCCGCTCTGCTTGTCGTACCAGGTGATGCCGGCGGCCTCGAGCTGCTCGGCCACGGCATCGGCGTTCTCGTCGGTGAACTGCCCGAGTTGAACGGTGCGCACCTCGCTCACCGCTCCTCCACGCGTGTCGGCTTCCCGTTGACGGTAGCGACCCGGGCGGTGCGAGGTTCGACCGGGGCGGCGCGGACCGTCTGAGCCGCACCGTCCCGGGACGCCGGCCGCAGGGTCGCTGCGTCAGTGACCGGTGGCGGCGCCCTCGGAACGCGGGTCGCTGGCTGCCTCGTACCCGGGGTCGGCGACGCGGATCGCGTGCGCGTGACCGGCGACGTGCTCGAGGTCCCCGATCACCCGGACGCGGTGACCGCGGGACCTGAGGTCCTCGACGACCGCGGCTGGGACTCGCCCTTCGACGACCACCGTGCCGTCCGCCAGGTCGACCACGAAGCGCGGCGCGTCGATCGCGTCCTGCAGGTCGGCTCCGCCGTCCACGATCCGCCGCAGCAGCTGCGCGTGGACCTGGGCCTGCGCATCGCCGCCCATCGTCCCGAACACCAGCTCCGGGACGTCGCTGCGCAGGGTCATCGCCGGGATCAAGGTGTGGAGCGGACGGACGCCGGGCGCGACCACGTTGAGGTCGTCGCCCGGCCCTGCATCCAGCCGCAGGTGCGCGCCGCGATCGTGCAGCCCGAACCCCGCACCTGGCACGACGACCCCCGACCCGAAGCCCACGAAGTTGGACTGGATCAGCGACACCAGCAGCCCGTCCTGGTCCGCGGCACAGAGGTAGGCGGTGCCGCCGGGCACAGGCCGAGCGAAGGACACCTCCGCCGCTCGGTCGTCGTCGATCGCGGCCGCCAGACGGTCCAGGCGCTCCGGGGCCAGCAACGCCTCGGCGGTCACCTGCATCGTCCGAGGGTCGGCGAGGTGCTGCTGGCGGTCCGCGAGCGCGGCACGGACGGCCTCGACCTCGTGGTGCCACGCCAGCGGATCCTCACCGCGACGTGGCGGTGACCGGTCGAGCAGCCCGAGGGCCGTCAACGCCGTGACCCCCTGCGTCGGCGGGGGCAGCTCCAGCACCGTGCGGTCGCGGAACCGGCCCTGCAGCGGGGTGACCTCGACGCTGCGGTGCGCCGCGAGGTCGTCCGAGGACATCGTCGAGCCGTGCGCCTGCAGGATCTCGACGATGCGAGCCCCGATGCTCCCGCCGTACAGCGCGTCGGGACCGTCGTCGGCGAGGCGGCGCAGGGTCCGGGCGAGGTCGGGCTGGACGAACCGCTCCCCCGCCCGCATCGGACCGAAGGTGGCCGCCCACCCGGGCTGGTCCGCCAGCACCTGACGTGCCCGGTCGACGTGCGCGGCACCGTGGTGGGAGACCGGGAACCCGTCCTCGGCCAGCGTGATCGCGGGCCCGGCGACGTCCCCGAACGAACGCGACCCCCACCGCTCCAGCAGGTGTACCCAGCCCGCCACCGCACCTGGCACCGTGACCGGGAGGGCGCCGAAGGTGGGCATGCCGTCGGTCCCGGGCAACCCGACCGCGCTGCCGTGGCCCGCGTCGATCGCGGCCCGGATCGCGGCAGGGGTCGCACCGGCTGGCATCGCGCCGACGGACTCGACCCCGGTGGCCTCGCCGTCGTGCACGATCGCCAGCAGGTCGCCCCCGACCCCGCACTGGTAGGGGGCGACCACGGCCAGGACGAGGTTCGTCGCCACCGCGGCGTCGACCGCGTTGCCGCCATCGGCCAACACCGACGCCCCGGCCGAGGAGGCGAGGTGGTGCGGCGAGGCGACCACCCCGCGCGGGAACCACCGGCTCGTCACCCAGGGCCCCCTCTGGACAGCGCCGCAGCTGCGACGGCAGCGAGGTTAGGCCGCCGGCGACGTCACGGGGCCGGGGGGCCCTTCGGGTCCTCACCCATCGTCGGGGGGCCGGGGTGCTCGTTCGGTGGCGCGGAGGTACGGGTCAGCCCGTCGGCACCGTCCTCGGTCGAGCCCTTCGGCGCTGGGCCGCTGGCGTGCGGCGGATCCTTGCGCAGGCGCGGGACCAGCAGGAAGGCGGCGGCGACCACGAGGACCGCCAGAGCGAGGAGCCAGAGGCCTACCACGTCGTCTCTCGTGTCGGGGGAATTTCCACCGTGCCAGGCCCACGCGGTGACCACCCCGTCCGGACGGCGAGGGCCGAGCGCGGCCAGCCAGGACGGACCAGGACGGGTGGCCGAGCGGACGCTTCACGCGGCGGCCCGTCAACCGAGGTCCCGCGGGCCGCGCGACCGGCGGAGAACCTCCGACCGCGGTCGTAGACCGCTGCTAGCGTCGTCTGATCGCCCCACCCCGGGAGAGCCACGTGACCCAGCCGCTCGTCGCCGTCGAAGGTGTCGATAAGTGGTTCGGTGACCTGCACGTGCTGCAGGACATCAACCTCGCCGTCGCTCCCCAGGAGGTCGTCGTCGTGATCGGCCCGTCGGGGTCGGGCAAGTCGACGCTGTGTCGCACCATCAACCGGCTCGAGCCCGTCGACAAGGGCCGCATCCTGATCGACGGCCAGCCGCTGCCCGAGGAAGGCAAGGCGCTCGCCCAGCTCCGGGCCGACGTCGGCATGGTCTTCCAGTCCTTCAACCTCTTCGCCCACAAGTCGATCCTCGAGAACGTCACCCTCGGCCCCATCAAGGTCCGCGGCATGAGCAAGACCGCTGCCAAGGACCGGGCGATGGAGCTGCTCGAGCGGGTCGGCATCGCCAACCAGTCGGACAAGATGCCGGCCCAGCTGTCGGGTGGCCAGCAGCAGCGGGTCGCCATCGCGCGGGCGTTGGCGATGAACCCGAAGGTGATGCTCTTCGACGAGCCCACCTCCGCGCTCGACCCCGAGATGATCTCCGAGGTCCTCGACGTGATGCTCGAGCTGGCTTCCGAGGGCACGACGATGATCGTGGTCACCCACGAGATGGGCTTCGCCAAGTCCGCCGCGCAGCGCGTGGTGTTCATGGACGAGGGCCGCATCGTCGAGGTCGCGCCGCCGGAGCAGTTCTTCAACGATCCGCAGACCGACCGCGCCAAGGACTTCCTGTCGAAGATCCTGGCCCACTAGCTGTCAGCACCGCGGTGGCCCGTAGGGCTGTCGCAGACCCCGCATCCACGGAACGGAAGGGATCGAAGATGCGCACCAACTCCAAGACCTGGCGTCTCCTCGCCAGCACCGCCGCGCTCGCGCTGGTCGCCACCGCCTGCAACGGTGACGACGACGGCGACGCCGAGACCTCCGCTCCGGCCGAGGCACCGGAGTTCGAAGAGGGCTCCACGATGGCCCAGATCCAGGAGTCCGGCACCCTGCGGGTCGGCGTCAAGTACGACCAGCCCCTGTTCGGCGTGAACACGCCTGGCGGCGTCGAGGGCTTCGACGCCGAGATCGCCCGCCTGATCGCCGAGGGCATCTGGGGTGAGGGCGGCGCCGACAACGTCGAGTTCTCCGAGGCCGTCTCGGCCGTCCGCGAGGAGATCCTCCAGCAGGACCAGGTCGACATCGTCGTGTCCACCTACACCATCAACGACGACCGCAAGCAGCTGGTCGGGTTCGCCGGTCCGTACTACGTGGCCGGTCAGGACATCATGGTCGAGGAGGGCAACCCCGAGGGCATCGAGGGCATCGACGACCTCAACGGGCAGCCGGTCTGTTCGGTCGAAGGGTCGACCTCCATCGAGAACCTGCGCGAGATGGCGCCCGAAGCTGACGTCCTGTCGCTCGACACCTACTCGGCCTGCGCTGAGGAGCTGTCGCAGGGCAACGTGACCGCGGTCACCACCGACAACGTCATCCTCATCGGCCTGATCGACGAGCGCGGCGAGTTCGAGCTGGTCGACAACCCGTTCACCGACGAGCCCTACGGCATCGGCGTCCAGCTCGAGGCCGACGACCTTCGCGACTGGATCAACGACCGCCTCGAGGAGATCTACGAGTCGGGCGAGTGGGAGCAGGCGTGGATGGACACCGCCGGCACCGTGACGGGTTCGGCCCCCGAGCCGCCCGCGGTCGACCGCTACGAGCGCTGACCGAGTAACCGCCGAGACCCGGGCGCGGCCGTGAGCGCCGCGCCCGGGAGGCGTGAGAGGAGGTGACGTGGAGGTCTACCGCCAGATCTTCTCCGACCTGCACCTCGACCTGCTGGTCGAGGGCACGCGGGTCACCCTCACCATGGCCGTGCTCGGCTACCTGCTCGCCTTCGTGGCGGGCAACCTCATCGCCGCGTGCCGGGTGTCCCCGGTCCCGATCCTCCAGCGCACCGCCATCATCTACGTCTCCATCTTCCGCAACACCCCATTGATCGTGCTGGCGTTCCTGGTCTGGTACGGCGGCGGCCGGGTGGGCTGGCCGTTCCCACGGCTGACCACCGCGATCGTCGTCCTCGGCCTCTACACCGGGGCGTACATCGCCGAGTCCCTGCGGTCGGGCATCAACGCGGTCCCCCACGGCCAGGCCGAGGCGGCCCGGGCGATCGGCCTGCCCTTCACCGGTGTGGTCGGCCGCATCGTGCTGCCCCAGGCCATCCGGACCGTCATCCCGCCGCTCGGCAACCTCTGGATCGCCAACCTCAAGAACACCTCGGTGTTCCTGGTCATCGGCATCGACGAGCTCACACGCGCCGGCCGCCGGATCGGCAACGACCTCACGGCCTACACCAACGCCTTCATCGTCGTGGCGATCATCTACCTCGTCCTGGTCTACGGCTCCGCGCAGATCATCAAGCTGCTCGAGCGCCGCCTGGAGATCGTGCGATGAGCGGCGCCGGAGGCGGCCTGTGCCGTTCCGAGCCGCCGCAGGCGATCTCGGAGGAGCTGTCATGAGCACCGTCCTGGTCGAGGAGCTCGGACCGCGCGGCAAGCGCCGCGTACGCACCGCGTCCATCATCTCGCTGGTGCTGCTCGCGGTCCTGATCGGCTTCATCCTCCGCCAGCTGTACGTCGGAGGACAGTTCGAGGCCCGCCTGTGGGCCCAGTTCGTCGACTTCGAGACCGGCTGGCCGCAGTTCCTGATCACCGGCCTGTGGGGCACCTTCCGTGCCGCCATCGGGGCCATCGTCATCGCCCTCGTCCTCGGCCTCGCCCTCGCCCTCGGTCGGCTGTCGCGTCTCACCCCGCTGCGGGTCGTCTGCGGCGTCGTCATCGACGTCTTCCGCGGGCCGCCGGTCCTGCTGATGATCTTCTTCGCCTACTACGCGCTCCCCCAGATCCTGCCCGGCGGGCTCGGGACCACCATCTCGCGCAACCCGCTGATCGCGCTGGTCATCGGTCTGGCCGCCTACAACACCGCCGTCCTCGCCGAGATCTTCCGCGCCGGGATCTTGTCCCTCGATCGCGGCCAGTCCGAGGCCGCCTACACCGTCGGGATGACCCACAGCAAGGCCATGCGGCTGGTGATCCTGCCCCAGGCGTTGCGTCGCATGATCCCCGCGATCGTCGCCCAGCTGGCCACGCTCACCAAGGACACCGCGCTCGGCTACATCATCACTGTCACCGACGACCTGATGGGCCGGGGGCGGTCGTTCGTGCAGGGCTCACCGATCAACGACCTCCAGACCTGGTTCGTGGTGGGCATCCTGTACTTCATCATCGTCTGGATGCTGACGCGTCTGGCTCGACGCCTCGAGGTCCAGCAACGGCGCAAGCTCGGTGCCGGTGCGATCGCGGTCGGTGGCGAGGCCGATCTCGACGCGCTCGCCGAGGAGGTCGAAGCCGACGAGCCCGAGCTCCACCAAGGCGGGACCGGGGGGGCCGTCGACGAGGCCGGAGCCGGTGCCCCCAGGGTCTGACGCCGATCGCCACCGCCTGAGGTCTCAGCCGTCCCGTAGGGCGTCCAGGACGTCCGCTGCGGTCTCCTCACCGCTGCGTACGGCACCCTCGAGGTAGCCGGTCCACGCGGTGGCGTGCTCGGTGCCGGCCCAGTGCAGGCGGCCGACGGGGCGCCGCAGCGCGGGGCCGAGCTGGGTCCACACCCCCGGCGGCAGGTGGCCGCCGTAGCAACCACGCGAGTACGGCTCGGTGGTCCAGTCGCGTTCGACCACCGCGACCGGGTGTGCCGCAGCGGGACCGATCATCTCGGCGAGGCGAGCCGCCACCGCCGCGTGCCGCTCCTCGGCCGGACGCGGCCCCCAGTGCAGCGCGTCGGCGCCCTCGATGAAGGCGAGCAGGACGCCGCACGACCCGTCCGGCGGCGAGTTGTCGAACACCACCTGCGTGACGGGGCCGTCCGAGAGGGCCTGACCGGACAGCCCGTCCTCGCGCCACCACGGCCGGTCGTAGACCAGGTGCAGCTTGATGACCGCGCCCATCGGCACCCGTTGGGTCAACAGGTCACGGTCGGCCGGGAGCGCCGGGTGGTAGGCGATGCGGCCGGCCAGCGTCGGCGGCAGGGCGACCACCACGCGGCGGCCTCGCACGCGGTCCCCGTCCGCGAGTTCCACGTCCACGCCGCGGTCGCCGGTGTGGATCGCCCGCACGGGCGCGCCGAGCCGCACCGCGGGGTCGAGCCCCTCCGCCAGGCGCTCGGCGATCCGTGCCGTTCCGCCGACGACCCGGTCCTGCTGCGCGCCGCCGGTGGTGTCGATCAGCGTCTCGACCGAGCCAGCCTGCCGGACGTAGGTCAGCACGTGCAGCAGCGACAGGTTCGCGGGCTCGGTGGCGAAGATCGCCCGGGTCAGGAGCCGCCAGAACGTGCGCGCGCCACGGGTGGGGTGCCGGGCGATCCAGGTCTCGAAGGTCCGCGCGTCGAGGTGCTGGGCGTGCTTCGTGGTCCACGGCGCGGCCGGATCGATCCGCTGCGCCTGCCGGTGCAGGCGGGACACGGACGAGGCGAGGTCGGCGAGCGCGAACCCTCCGAGCGGCGGGGTGTCCCCCGAGTACGTCCGGCGGTCCTGGCCGAGGTCGAGGACGTGCTCGCCGTGGTCGTAGGTCGGGAAGGTGGTGAGGCCGAGCTCGTCCAGCAGGGCGTACATGCGGGTCTGGCCGGGCCCGATCCACTGGCCGCCGAGCTCGATCGCCTGCCCGTCCGGCAACCGTCCGTGCTCGGTCCGCCCCCCGACGCGGTCCCGCGCCTCCAGCACCTGGACGCCCACCCCGGCCTCGGCGAGCCGCTGGGCGCAGACCAGCCCGGCCACGCCCGCGCCGACGATCACGACATCGTTGCCCACCGGTGCCTCCCTGGTCGCCGGCAACGTAGAGGCCAGATCCAGCGGGGCCGCACCGGCAGCCCGCGGGGCGTGGGAGGGTACGGGCCGGTTGGCTCGACCACCGAGCCGCGACTGGCGTAACGTGACGATGCCCGCGGACGTGGCGCAACGGCGACGCAAGGGCCTTAAAAGCCCCGGGGCTTCGGCCCGGTGTGGGTTCGAATCCCACCGTCCGCACGACCGTCCCGACACGACACCGAGCACGGGGGTACCGCGTGACACGACCGATGTGGGTGGACGAACCGGTACGCGTGACCGCGCCGGACCCCGATCTGCTGCTCGAGGCCGACCGGCTCCGGCGCGAGGTCGACCTGCTGCTGAAGACGCGTCTCGCCCGGCCGGTCGAGCACGTGGGATCCACCGCGGTCCCCGGGTTGCCGAGCAAGCCGACGGTGGACCTGCTCGGGGCGGTCCACGACCTCGACACCGCCGATGCGGCCGCCTCTGCCTTGATCGCCGCGGGGTGGGAGCTGATCCCGCCCGAGGTCGACTACCGGCCGTGGCGCCGGTTCTGGGTCCTGCCCGACGGCGACCACCGTCGCGCGCACCTCTACCTCATCGCGGCCGACCACCCGCGGGTCGACGACCTGGTCCGGTTCCGCGACCACCTCCGGTCCGACCGACGGACGGCTGCCGCCTACGGCGCCCTCAAGCACCGCCTCGCACGCCAGCACGTCCTCGACCGGGACGCCTACACCCGCGCGAAGATGAGCTTCATCGACGAGGTCCTCGACGGCCTGGGCGACCGGTGAGCACCGCCACGCCGATCCTGCACCTCGCCACCGAGGCCGACTGGGCTGCCGCGGACATCGCGTACACCCCGTCCGGTCTCGCCGAGGACGGCTTCGTGCACTGCTCGGCGCCGCACCAGATCGCCACCGTCGCCGAGGCTCGTTTCGCCGGACGCACCGACCTGGTCCTGCTCACGATCGACCCGAACCTCCTGACCGCGCCGGTGGTGTGGGAGGACCTCGCCGGCGAGGGCGAGGACTTCCCCCACGTGTACGGGCCGATCGAGCGGGCCGCCGTGCTCGAGGTCCGGCCCTACCGCCCCGGACCCGACGGGCACTTCCCCCGCCCGCTGTAGCGCACGGTCAGGCCCCTCGGGAGGGCTCGGGCCGGGCGGTCGCCTCGGGCGGCACCTCGCCCTGGTCGGGCGTGCCGGCGTCGGTCGCCCGCTCGGCCGCGGTCAGCCGCACCAGCGGACCGGCCGCGAAGACGCGCGGCGCATCAGCCCCGACCGCGCGCCACGCGGCCGGCGGGATCCCGAGGTCCGCGACGTACAGATCACCCACGTACGGCGCCACGATCGCAGGCGTCAGCCCGACCGTCGGCGCGCCGAACGCCACCGTCACATCCGCGGTCACGCACGCGCCGCGCAGACCCACGTCCGCTCCGAGCCCGGACGGCAGATCCAGGGCCACGACGGGGACGTCGTGACGTCGCAACCAGGAGGCGACCCGCTCCGGCAGGTCACGCAGCGGCGGCTCCCCGCCGATGCCGAGCAGCGCATCCAGGACCACCTCGCCGGGTGGATGGTCGTCCCCCAGCTCACCGGCATCGACCACCGTCACCGACACCTCGGCGTCCTGCAGGACCCGGACGGCGTCCGGCGACCTCGGCGGCCCGACCAGCAGCACCTCGACGTCGGCACCCGCGCTGTCGAGCAGTCGCGCCGCCACCAGACCGGCCCACCCGTTCGACGACGGGCCGGCCAGGATCGTCACCGTCCGGTCCTCGAGCGACCCGTCGACCATGCGGCGGACCGCGTGCGCAACTGCACGTCCCGCCTGCTCAGCACGTGCCGCAGCATCCACCCCTCGTTCGTCGAGCCACCCACGGACCGCTCGCGCCTGCGCCTGGGTGACGTGCGGGACCTGCGACTGCGCGACCGCCGGCAGGTCGCCCTCGAGGCGGGCGCGCCGCTCCCAGGCCGGCACGTGCTCCCACGGTCGGACCGCCAGGTCGTCACCGAGGTCCGCGGGCTGCATCCCGTCGTCCCACCCCGGGACGGCCGTGTCGAGCAACAGCCCCATGACGACCGCCGTCGCACCCCAGAGCAGATCGTCGTCGAGCTGCCACGCCCACGCCGACCCCTCCAGCGACAGGGGCGTGTGACGCAGACGGTCGCGTTCGAGCAGCTGGGTCAGCGGCACCTGCAGGACCGCGTCGACCTCCCACGGGTTCTCCACCAGCTCATGGGGATCGCGCCACCGGGCGAGGACCGGCACGACCCAGAACCGGGACGGCGGGATGTAGAACTTGGGTCCGGCGCCGACCACCTCGACCGACTCGGGCCGCAGCGCCACCTCCTCCTCGGCCTCGCGGACCGCGGCCTGCTCGATGGTCTCACCGGCATCCAGCCGGCCCCCCGGGAACGACAGCTGTCCTGGGTGGGAGCGCATGTCCCGGCGCCGCCGTGTGAGGACCACCGACGGGCCCTCGGCGGTGTCCTCGAGCAGGACCAGCACCGCCCCGACGCGCGCTTCGGGCGGCGGACGGGTCGCCTCGACCGGCACGCCCTCCAACGCCGAGGTCAGGGTGGGCCAGAAGACCTCCGGATCGAGTCGCTGGTCCACCACGTCTCCTCGTCACCCGGACGTGCACCGTCCGACCGCCCGCGACGCTACTCGCGGCGAGCCCTCAACCGGCGAGCGACCGCGCCAGGCCGTCGAGCCCGTCGGCTTCGCTGACCACCAGTTCCGGGAGCCCGTAGCGGGTGACGATGGCGGCCAGCACCACCGCCCCACCGTGCAGCACGTCCTCGCGGCCCGGCTGGACGGGTCCGAGCGCGGCACGCTCAGCCGCGGTGCGGGCCACGAGGTCACCGGTGAGGGCGACGAGGTCCGGCGCCGGGATCGCGGCGCCGTGGATGGCCTCCTCGCGGTAGGCGTCCAGGCCGAGGTGCAACGCCGCGAGGGTCGTCGAGGTCCCGGCCACACCGATCAGGGATGCGACCTCGTGCAGGGACGCACCCTCGGCCCCGAGGGTCCGATCGGCCTCGTCGAGCCGGGCGTGCACGTACACCTCGGCCGCCCGCAGCTCGTCGGTCGTGGGCGGGTCGCCGTGGAGGAAACGTTCGGTCAGGCGCACGCACCCGAGCTGGAGCGACACCGAGCCGACCACCTCACCGTCCGCGTCCCCGACCACCAGTTCGGTCGAGCCACCTCCGAGGTCCACGACCGCGGTCGGTGTGGCCACCTCGACGGCCCCGGCGGCCCCCGCGAACGCCAGCGCCGCCTCCTCCTGCCCGGTCAGCACCTCGGCGTCGACGCCGGCGACCCGCCGCACCCCGGCGAAGAAGTCGTCCCGGTTGGTGGCGTCGCGGATCGCCGACGTCGACGCGATGCGGACGGCGTCCTCGACGCCGTGGTCGCGCCAGATCTCGGCGTACCGGGCGATCGCGTCGATCGTCCGCTCGAGCGCCTCGGGGTGCAGACGGCCCGTCGCGTCGACGCCCTGGCCGAGCCGGGTGATGGTCAGTTCACGCAGGACGCGGTCGCCGTCGCCGTCGACCACCAGCAGCCGTACCGAGTTGGTGCCGACGTCGACGGCCGCCCGGGGCCCGCTCACGCCGGCTCCTGGTCGATCGCGTCCACGTCGACGCACGGTCCGGCGCACGGCACCGGACTGGCGGCGTCGATCGTCCACGCCCCGACGACGTTGTCGCCGGTGGCGAGGTGGTGGGCGGCGTGCACGTGAAGGCACTTGATGTACCCGGGCATCCCCCCGGCCCCCGGGTCGCCCGGCATCGGGCCCCCGAGGTCGTCACGGAACGCCACGTACCGCTCGTGCGCGGCCGCGTACGCCGCACCGAAGGCCGGTTCGCTCTCGAGCCGGTCGTTGAGCCCCACCATCGCCTGATCGGCCTCGAGGGTCCCGACGCGGCTGCGCAGCGCCGGGCAGGCGAGCCAGAAGGTGGTCGGGAACGGCGTGCCGTCCTCGAGGTGCGGGTCGACCCGCACGACGGTCGGTAGCCCCCATCGGCAGCGGTGGACGACCGCGGGTGCACCGCGGGCCGGGCGACCGAGCTGGGCCGACACCACCGCCCGGCCGTGGTCGTCCACGGTGGCTGCGGCAGCGGCCTTCTCGTACGAGACGTCGGGGTCGCGGTGGACGGCGTCGCTCGCGCGGGGATCGTCCGGGTGCGGCACGAGTCCGGGCACGGCGGACCGGGCCACCGAGGACCGGCGGCCGGACGACGTTCGCCTTCCCGGACCCCGGGCGTCAGCGTCCGGGTTCGGGGCGTCCGTCACTCGATGCGACCGCGCTTCTGCCGGCGCGCCTCACCCTGGATCATCTGCGACTTGTGCATGAAGCGGCGCAGACGCTTGTTGAAGTCCTTGTCGAGCTTGGACCGCAGGTTGACGGACTCCTCCTCCTGCCAGTCCGGATCCGCTCGCTTGATGGAGAGGTCGACCTTGCCGTCCTCCTTGACGTCGAGGATCTTGACCTCGACCTCGTCCCCCTCGGCGAGCTCGGCGTAGATGTTCTCGATGAACTCCGTGGAGACCTCCGAGACGTGCACCAGTCCGGTGACGGCGCCGCCGTCCTCGGTGGTCACCTCCACGAACGCGCCGTACTCCTCGAGTCGGACGACCTTGCCCTTGACGATCTGTCCCTGCAGTGCGATCAACTCCCTGTGGGCCGTCGGGGGTGCGCGCGCAGCACCGTGAGACCCGGTCGTGGCCACCGAGCGGTGACCGAACGTGCGGTAGGCCCACCTGGGCGGGAGCGAAGGCGGGGCGCGCGGAACCGGTCCGCGGACCGGCGGTAGAACTGCACCACGGTACGGAGCCGGCCCCCAGACAGCAAGACCGCCGCCGAGGAGTCGCCCACGACGGTGGCCGGACGCACGGCCCGATCGGCTGTCGCGGTCCCGCTCGGGCCCCAGGCTCACGGCCCCTCCGTCGTGGGGCACCATGCTCGAACGAGACCGGCGGGTCACCTCGCTGCAGCCGCGCAGGCGTCTGCGCGCGCTGCTCGGCGCACGTGCCCCCATGACGGGGTCGCTCGCGCGCGCCTTCGTCCGGCTCGCGGCGCGCGGCGCGGGCGGCGCCGTGGTCGGCGTGCTCGTCGCCAGCGGTGCACTCGCCCTGGACGCCGCGATCGGCTGGTCGCTGCCGTTCGCCCCGACGCGGGTCCGGAGCCTCGTGATCACCCTCACCGGAGCGTCCCTGACGATCGCGGTGTTCGCCCTCTGGATGCGTTCGATCGTCGTGGGGCTCGTCGCCGGTGTCTTCCACGCTCGGACGCTGTCCTCGTTCCTCGACGACGGCTTCCAACACGCGATCGCCGGCTGGATGATCGGTGCGTTCAGCCTCCTCGTCACCGTCGCCATCGCCTCACCGGCCGCCGACGATGGCGGCGTGCCCCCCGTCGCGACCGTGCTCGCCCTCGCGACGGTCGTCGTCGCGCTGCTCGGCATCCTCCTGGCCGTCCGGCACGCGTCGCTGCGCCTCGACACCTCGGACCTCATCCACCAGCTCGCCGATCGTGGCCTGCGCACCCTGGAGGAGACCACCCGGCTCGCCGACGACCCGCCGTCGAGCCGGCCCCACGAGCCCGTGCGTGCCATCGACGCCGAGACCCTCGGCTGGGTCAGGCGGGTCGACCGCCCGGGGATCGTCGCGCTCCTGCCGCCCGACGCAGGCGCCGAGCTCCTGGTGACCCCCGGCACGTTCGTCGCTCCGGGTCAGACGCTGCTGACCGTCGACGCACCGGTCGAGGAGACCACCGCCGAGAAGCTCCGCGCTGCGATCGAGGTCGGCCGGGTGCGTGACCCCGAGAGCGACCTCGCGTTCTCGATCGACGAGCTGACCGATGTCGTCCAGCACGCCGCCGGACCGGGCGCCGACGTGGCGACCGCACGAGAGGCGCTGCACTACCTCGACGCGTTGCTCGGCCGGCTCGTCCAGCGTGGCCTGCCGACGGGCCACGTGCGCGACGGCGACCGGAGCCTGACGGCCGTCGTCCAGCCCACCGTGGCCGACCATGTCGGCCGGGCCGCCGAACGCTTGCGCGGCCAGGTCGTCGCCGATCCCGCGACGGCACGCGCCATCGAGACCTTGCTGCGACGCCTCACCGAACGCGCGCAGGAGGTCGGCGACGACGCGACGGTCCGTGCGATCCGGGGATCGGGCGCGACGCGATCAGCGAACGACGAGCACCGAGCCCGTCTGCCGAGTCGATGAGCATCCCGGTCACCGGTCGGCCACCGCCGACCGGCGGGTACCCCGACGTGCTGACCTTGACGACCCCCCGGTGCGGCCCGCCCATCCGTCCACCGCAAGGGCCGAGGACACGGTCGGTGGGTCGGCCCGGACCGGTGGCAACGAGCCTCGCGGTGCGGTGTGCTGGGGTGGCGAGGCACGACCCCGCAGACACCGAGGAGTCACGCCGTGGCCAAGCAGCACACCGTCCGAGCACTGGTCCCAGCGGCGGACGCGGACACCCTCCGGCGCGAGCTCGAGGAGCTGTCCGGGGCGGGCGTCCTGCGTGTCGACAGCCGGACACCTCCGCCCGCCACGTACCGCGACGAGGAGGCCGACCGGCACTTCCACCACGTGTGGCGCGCGAGCTCGGGCCTGCTCGTGGTGACCGCGCTGCTCGGCGCGCTGGTCGGTGTCGCGGTGGCCTTCGCGGTGCCCGGTCTCCGCGAGTTCCTGCCGTGGACCGCCCTGTTGCTCGGCTTCGGGTTCGGGTGGGGTGGGGCTGCGTTCGGGTGGGCCCGGGGTGCACAGCTCGCCAAGCGCGAGGACCCGCTGCCCGACGAGGTCATCGACATCACGGGTTGCGAGGGACACGACCTGCGCCTGCTGACCATCGAGGTCCAGCAGGACCGCGAGAAGGTCGCCGAGCACCTCGAGTCGCGCGGCGCGACGCTGCTCGACTCGCGCCACCCGATCGTGGGCGACGCCGGCTCGCTCGCGCGGCCGTCCGACACCGGCACCCCGGTCGTCCCCGAGGGTCAGCGCACCGGCCGCGACGGCCACGGCGGACGCGTCACCAGGGGTCGGGGGTCCGACCAGCACTGAGCCTCCGGCGCGGCAGACGGCATGCGCGGTGCGCGGGACGCCACCTGCGCTCCCACGAGAAGCCGTTGCGGACGGTGTGACGTTTGGCGTTCAGTTGTCACGCGCCTCGGCAAGACGGCGCACGCCGACCGCAGGGAGCCTTCCGTGGAGACCCACACCTACGCCGTTCCCGTCGAGGCCACGGGGTGGCAGATCCCGGGGGTGGCATCGACTGTGGCGTTCACCTGGGACTACCAGGCGGGCCGCGAGCGCATGCTGAACCTGTACCAGAAGGGCAAGGACAAGCAGTGGGATGCGGTGCACCGCATCGACTGGTCCCACGACCCCGACCCGACCGATCAGAGCGTGGCCCCCGACGAGATCGTGCCGATCTTCGGTTCGGCCACCTGGGAGAAGCTCTCGCGCGCCGAGAAGGACGAGGTCCGACACCACTACATGGCGTGGACCAACTCGCAGTTCCTGCACGGTGAGCAGGGGGCGCTGGTGTGCTCGGCCAAGATCGTCGGAACCGTGCCCGACATCGACAGCAAGTTCTACGCCGCGACCCAGACCATGGACGAGGCGCGGCACGTGGAGACCTACTCGCGCTTCCTGCACGACAAGCTCCAGCTCGCCTACCCCATCAACGACTCGCTCAAGAGCCTGCTCGACCAGACCATCACCGACGGCCGGTGGGACTTCACCTACCTCGGGATGCAGGTGATGATCGAGGGGGTGGCCCTCGCGGCGTTCTCGATGATCCGTGACTTCACCGGCGATCCATTGGCCAAGTCCATCAACGCCTACGTCATGCAGGACGAGGCTCGCCACATCGCGTTCGGGCGACTGGCGCTGAAGGACGCGTACGCCGAGCTCACCGAGGCCGAACGAGCCGAGCGCGAGGAGTTCGTCGTCGAGGCCTCCTACCTGCTGCGCGACCGCTTCCTGGCCCGCGAGGTGTGGGAGACGCTCGGCTACGACGCCGACGAGCTCACCGCGTACGTCGACCGCCACCAGATGATGACCGAGTTCCGCAAGGCCCTGTTCAGCCGCGTGGTACCGACGGTCAAGGACATCGGGCTGTGGGGTGACAACGTCCAGCGCGCCTACGAGGACATGGGCGTGCTGCAGTTCCAGGACCTCGACGTCGAGGAGCTGTCGGAGGGTGACGAGCGCATCGCCGAGGAGGTCGAGGCGCTCATCGCCGCCCGCGGGGAAGGCCGGGACACCCCGAGCGACGGCTCACGGGGCGCCGAGATCGCCGCCACGATCGCCGCCGCGGACTAGCCGCCGCAGCGCCCCGGGGCCCGGGCGTGATGCGCCGATGGCCGGTGCGGCGCCTCCTGAGCCGAGACCGCCAGCACGGGGCCGGTCAGGTCCCTCGGCGGTCTCCGCTGCGGGGATCGGCTGGCGGATGCCGACGGGCGGCGACGACCTCATCCTCGATCCGTTCAACGGCTGAGATCAACCGCCAGAGCAGCGCGACGATGGCGACGCCGAACACGACCAGCGCGATCTCCATGCGACCCTCCCGCTCGCGCATCCAGAGAGCACGCTACTCGCGCTCGCTGACGAGGGACGGGGCGAGGCCTCGAGCGGTTCGGTCGGACCCCTTCATCGGACCCGCGCGCACGACCGCCACCGTTGGCTATCATCCTGATATCACTGGAGGGAAGTGATGGGCGATCTGCTGATCCGCGGGATCTCACCCGAGACGCACGACGAGCTGAAGCGGCGCGCGCATGAGGCTGGCGTCAGCCTTCAGAGCTACGTCGCACGCCTCCTCGAACGCTCGACAGCGGTCCCTCCGCTGTCCGACTGGCTCACCCAGCTCGATGAGCTGCCACGGCACCGGGACATCTCGGGGGCCGCCGCGATCCGCGACGCCCGCGATGAGCTTCCGTGATCTACGTCATGGATGCGACCGCGGTCATCGACCTTCTCGTTCGCAGTGATGCCGGGGAACGCGTCCGGCACAGGCTGGTCGCCGACACCGACGCGACGTTGCTCTCCGTGGCACATCTGGATGCCGAGGCCTTCTCGGGCTTGGCACGGCTCCAGCGCGCGGGAGAGCTCACGACCGCCGAAGTCGGCGAGCTGTTGTCACGCCTCGCACAGCTCGACGTCCGGCGTGTCCCGATCAGCGGCGCGATGCTGGACGCTGCGTGGCGGATGCGGGACAACATCGCTGCGCGGGATGCCCTGTACGTGGCGGCCGCCCGCCATCTGGGTTCCGCGTTGCTCACAACCGATGAACGCCTCGCCCGAGCAGTCCCGGACCTCGCGGTCCAGCTCGCCGGGTAGTGGCGCAACCCGACCCCGGCGGGGTCCTGCGCCCAGCACCTGAAGCCTACGGGCGTGGTGGCCAGGTCGCGGCAGCGGGCGCTGACGAGCCCAGCGGGTGACGAGGCGCACATCGAGGTGCTCGTGGCCCCCGCTGCACGGGTGGTCTCCCACTGGAGCGATGCCGCGGCATCGCACAGGAACCCAGGCCTACCGACGTACCCAGCACCGCCGCAACCCCCTGGCGGATCCGGGCGTTGCACCAAGAACTGGGCTCCAGCCCAGAGAACGGTCACGGCGGCACGCACGATGCGCTCCGACCCACCAGAACCTGGGCTCCAGCCCAGTTCCTGGGACCGGGCGTGCCGAAGGACGCACCGTCGCGCACGTCGCCACCCCTATCCGCAGCCGGCGCACCTCGGCGCTCCGAGCGTCGCGTGACGGTTCCTGGCTGCTGGGCGCCAGCAACTGTCGCCGACGCTGGCGAAGCACGCCGTGCTTGTGGCAGTTCCTGGCTGTCAGGCGCCAGGAACTGCCCTTCGTGACGGCTCAGCGGAGGCGCTGCGGCACCGCGGCAAGGTGGGCACAGCCGCCGCATCCGCACGCTTCGACGGGTCGGCGCGGGAGCGCCGAGGAGTCAGAACCAGGAGCGGACGGTGTCCCAGGCGCGGGCGTACCACGGGGGTGCGGCCGCCTCGGCCTCGCCGCCGCGGGGGGCGGAGATGACCGGGCGGTCGACCTGCGGCGGCACGAGGGTGTAGGCGACCTCGCCGGGCCGGATCATGCCCTGCTGCTCGCGGGCGAGCAGTTCGAGGTTGGCCGGGTCCTCGAGGTGTTCGACGCGACGTTCGAGGCGAGCGATCTCCTCGTCGAGCGTGTCGGCGGTGCTGCGGGTCGCCTCGACCCGGGCCCGCCCATCGGCGTACCGCTCGAAGGGTCCCGACAGCATGACCACGGCGAGGCCCAGCGCGATCACCAGGACCACGAGGATCGGCCGTTCACCGGACCGCGCCTCGACCCAGGCGTTCCTGGCCGCCCGACCGATCCCGCGGAGGGCGCCGGTGAGCGCCAGGATCGGTGCGGGGGCGCGCCGCGACCGGCTCACCGACGGGGCGTCGGCGTGCGGCGCGCGGCGCGGGGCCCCGGTCACGTGCGTCGGAACCTGGCGAACGCGGTGTCGCCGCCGTAGCGGGCCGCGTCGCCGAGCTCCTCCTCGATGCGGAGCAGCTGGTTGTACTTGGCGACCCGGTCGGAGCGGGCCGGCGCGCCAGTCTTGATCTGGCCGGCGTTCACGGCCACCGCGATGTCGGCGATGGTGGCGTCCTCGGTCTCGCCCGACCGGTGGCTGATCATGGTGGTCCACCCGGCACGGTGGGCGAGCTGGACGGCCTCGAGGGTCTCGCTCAGCGATCCGATCTGGTTGACCTTCACCAGGACGCTGTTGGCGGCCTTCTCCTCGATGCCTCGCTGGACGAAGGCCGGGTTGGTCACGAGGAGGTCGTCGCCGACCAGCTGCACGCGGTCGCCGAGACGCTCGGTGAGCAGCTTCCACCCGTCCCAGTCACCCTCGTCGAGGCCGTCCTCGATGGACACGATCGGGTAGCGGTCCACGAGGTCGGCCCACAGGTCGACCATCTCCTCGCTGCTGAGGGTCCGACCCTCACCCTCGAGGTGGTAGGCACCGTCGCGGAACAGCTCGCTGGTGGCGGGGTCCATCGCGAGGGCTACGTCGCTACCGGGGGTGTAGCCGGCCGCCTCGATGGCCTCGACGAGCAGGTCGAGCGCGGCCGAGTTCGACGGCAGGTCGGGCGCGAACCCGCCCTCGTCACCGAGGCCGGTGGACAGGCCGCGGTCCACCATGACCTTCTTGAGCCGGTGGTAGACCTCGGTGCCGACGCGCAGGGCCTCGCTGAAAGTGGGTGCGCCGATGGGCGCGATCATGAACTCCTGGAAGTCCACGCTGGAGACCGCGTGACTGCCGCCGTTGATGACGTTCATCATCGGGACCGGCAGCAGGTGGGCGTTCGGTCCACCGAGGTAGGCGTACAGGGGCAGGCCGGTCGCCTGGGCGGCAGCCTTGGCCACTGCGAGCGACACGCCGAGGACGGCGTTGGCGCCGAGCGCGGCCTTGTTGTCGGTGCCGTCGAGGTCGATCATGAGCGCGTCGATGGCACGCTGCTCGGTCGCGTCGCGGCCGATCAGGGCCGGCGCGATGGTCTTGTGGACGTTGGCGACGGCCTGCTGGACGCCCTTGCCGAGGTAGCGATCACCTCCGTCACGCAGTTCGACAGCCTCGGACTCGCCGGTCGATGCGCCGGAGGGCACGGCGGCCCGCCCGAACGAGCCGTCGATGAGGCCGACCTCGACCTCGACGGTCGGGTTGCCGCGGCTGTCGAGGATCTCGCGGGCTCGCACGAGCTCGATGGTGGTCACGTCCACAGGGGTCACCTCACGGGGCAGGGCGAGCGCGCGCGACGGTACGGCACGCGCTCACCGTTGACAACGATGCAGGACCGCCGCAACATCGGCCACACGAGGCGACACGAGGCGACGGCAGGTTCGGTTCAGGGCAGCTGCCAGATGCGTCGGACGAGACCGGCGCCCACGGCACCGCCGAAGGCCGCCAGGGTGGCGTCACGCACCGGGCGTCGCCCGAGGGTGGCGCCGAGCGCGGCTCCGAGCAGCGCCGCACCGGCGACGACCGCGGCGTCGATGGGGAACGGGCGCTGGTCGACGATCGCGGCGGAACCCGTCGGGACGCCGGCGTCCCACCCCTCGAGCGGGTCGGGTCCACCACGGACCTCGTCCGGTTCGAGGTCGGGGGGGCGCACGGAGGATGCGAGCGGCAGCGGGAGTGGGTCGGGCACCGGCGTCTCCGCGGCGACGCCCGGCACGAGCGGGTCGACCGCGAGGGCTGGCGCCGCCACCGCCGCTGCACCGAACATGGCGGCAGTCAGCTCGACACCGCACTTGGGGCAGGGAGCGGGAGCATCGGCGAGACCGTCGACGAGGGCGCGCTTGAGGAAGCGGCCGCACTCGGGGCACTGCTCAGGTGGCACGGGGGTCGCTCCCGGGGTCGCCGGCGGTGGCTGGCGGCGAGCCTAGCCAGGCCACCCGCAGGCGACGCGGCGCTGTCAGGCGCCGCCATCCTTGACCTGCTGCCACAGCTCGAGCCAGTCGTCGCGACCGAGCGCGTCGACGTCGAGGTCGCGGCGCGCGGCCTCGTGCAGGACCAGCTCGAACCGGGTGCGAAAGGTGCGGGCCGCAGCGCGGGCAGCCGCGTCCGGATCGACGTCGAGCTGGCGGGCCAGCGCCACGACCGCGCCGAGCAGGTCCCCGACCTCGCCGGTGACCTCGTCGTGACCGGCACCCTGCTCGACGGCGGCCTCGATCTCGGCCAGCTCCTCGCGGATGTGCGCGGCCGGACCCGACAGGTCCGACCACCTGAAGCCGCGCTTGGCGGCCTTGCGCTGCAACGTCTCGAGCAGCACCAGACCCGGCAGCGCGTCCGGCACGCCGTCGAAGGGACCCTCGCGGGACTTCTCGTCCTGCTTGAGGCGGTCCCAGTTGGCCTGGACCTCGTCGGCCGTGGACGCGTCACCATCGGCGAAGACGTGGGGGTGGCGACGTTCGAGCTTGTCGGCGATGCCGCGGGCCACGTCGTCGATCGTGAAGGCGCGACGGTCGGCACCGACCTGCGCGTGGAAGACCACCTGGAGGAGCACGTCACCGAGCTCCTCGACCAGATCGACGTCCTGGCCGCTCTCGATGGCGTCGACCAGTTCGTAGGTCTCCTCGATCAGGTAGCGGACGAGCGAGGCGTGGTCCTGCTCGAGGTCCCACGGGCAGCCGGTCTCGGGGTGGCGCAGCTGGCGCATCACCTCAACGAGGCGCAGCACCTCGACGCCGGCCGGCTGCTGCGCCAGGAAGACCAGCTCGACCTCGACACCGGTGGGCTGCGCTGCCGATCCGACGGCGACGGGCAGCTGCCCGTCGTCGGGCCCGAGCAGGTAGACCACGCGCCCGGTGGCCTGGGCCTGCTGGATCAACGCCTTAGCGAGCTTGCGCTCGGTCGGGCCGCCCGGCCGGTTCAGGTCGAGGTCGCCGCGCTCGAGCTCGGCGGGTTCGAGGGCCACCAGGTCCAGGCCCGCGAAGTGCAGGTGCGGGGCGGACGGGTGCCGGTCGGGGTCGCGCAGCAGCACCCGGTCGGCGGTGCCGAGCGCGTCCCACGCCTGGAACGGCAGCAGGCCGGGCAGTCCCGCGTCGGTCTCGACGAGGACGACGGTGGCCGTGGCGTCGATCACTCCTGCTCGAGCTCCAGCTCGCCCTCGGGCAGTTCGGGCAGCTCGCCCTCGGCGGGCTGGTCGCGTCCCTCACCGACGGGCTCGCTGTCGTCCACGACCCGGCCGCTGGTGGCGTCCCAGGTCCCGAGGCCCGAGGCGACCTCGACCTCGGCGGTCGTGAACGCGTCCTCGAACAGGGCCATCAGCTCGGGGTCCTGCTCGGCCGCCTGCTGGAGCTGGGCGCGGATCTGCGGCTCGACCTCCTCGAACGGTGCCGGATCGACCTGCTCGAGCACCTCGATCACGTGGAAGCCGAACTGGGTCTCGACCGGGCCGATGAGCTCGTTGACCTCGGCGTCGGTGACCGCCTCCGCGAACTCGGGGACGTAGCGGCTCGGGGGCGAGACCCCGAGGTTGCCGCCATCCTGACCGGACCCGTCGAGCGACACGTCGGCGGCGACCTCGGCGAAGTCCTCGTCACCCTCGATGCGCGAGATGGCGTCGAGCGCCTCCTCCTCGGTCTCGACCAGGATGTGACGCGCGTCGACCTGCGGTTCGGCCTGCTCGTCGTAGGCGGCTCGGACGGCCTCGTCGGTGACCTCCTCGCTGTAGCGCTCGGTCAGCGCTTCACGACGGACGACGTCAGCGACGATCAGGTCGCGGTACTCCTCCTCGGTCAGCCCGATCGTCTCGAGGAAGGCGTTGAAGTCCGGGTCCTGCCCGGTCGCGGCAGCCTGCTCCTCGAACACCTCGATCTGTTCCTCGAACGCGGCGTCGATCTCCTCGTCGGTCACCTCGATGCCCTCGCGCTCGGCGAGGTCGGCGACGATCTCGATGCCGATGAGGGTCGAGAGCACGTTGCGCTGCACGTCGGCGGCCAGCTCGGCCCGCTCGTCGGCCTCGGTCGGGACACCGTCGCCGGCCATCTGCGACTCCACGATGCGCTCGAGCAGCTCGCGGGGGATGTCGGTGCCGTTGACGGTGGCAGCCCGGGTGCCGAGACCGCCCCCGTCGCCGCAGGCGGCGAGCAGGACGGCGGCGAGGAGGACCGCCAACGGGCGGAGGAGGGTGCGCACGGAAGAACTCCGAGGTGGACGGGACGCGGCGGACCGCCGCAGGAGAGGGTCGGGCGCGCAGGCCCGACCGACCGGGCAGTGTACTGAAAGGGCGTGGGGGCGGCCCCACGGTTCCCATCCGTTCTCGGAACGGATGGTACGGTGTCGACGCGTCCGGGACCGGGCGCACCGTGTGACCCGGGAGCTCCCGTGACCACCGAGATCCACCGTACCGTCGACGGTCAGCTGCGCCGCAGTCGCCAGCGCTACACCCTCGGCCGCCGACAGCTCGTCGACCTGCTCGTCGATGCGGGCCGACCCGTGACCATCCCCGAGCTGATCGGCATGGGTGCGCGTCAGTCGCAGTCGTCCATCTACCGCAACCTGGCGATCCTCGAGCAGGCCGGCGCGGTCCGACGCCTGACCTCCACCGACGACACCGGACGCTTCGAGCTCGCCGAGGAGCTGTCCGAGCACCACCACCACCTGGTCTGCTCGGCGTGCGGCGGCATCGAGGACATCACCCTCCCCGACCAGGTCGAGGAGGCGCTGCACGAGGCGGTCACCACCGCCCAGCGCGACCGGGACTTCGCCGTCGACGCCCACCACCTCGAGCTGGTGGGCACCTGCGGGGACTGCGGCTGAGCGACGGGCGGCTCAGGCCGCGACCGTGCCGCGACCGACGGCCCGACGGCGCGCCATCCGGTCCCGGACCTCGACCCCGGCCAGCACCAGGAAGAAGGTCAGGACCGCCAGGCCCGCGATGGTGGGACCGGTGGCCGTCGCCGCGTGGTAGCTGACGATCAGGCCGGCGACGACGGCGAGTGAGCCGACCCCGATCGCGACCGCCATCATCACCGGGACCCGGCGCGCGACGAGCGCTGCCGTGGCGGGCGGGGCCACGAGCAGGGCGAAGACCAGCAGCGTCCCGACGGTGCGGAAGGAGGCGATGATCACGCCGGCGATGAGCGCGAGCATGGCCAGGTGCGCCAACCCGGGACGCAGCCCGAGCACCTGCGCCTTCGATCGGGAGAACGACAGCACCAGGAACGGCCGGTAGAGCACGACCGTCGCCACGAGGGTGAGGACCGCGGCCACCCCGGCGACGCG
Source organism: Nitriliruptor alkaliphilus DSM 45188 (assembly GCF_000969705.1). Taxonomy (GTDB): domain Bacteria; phylum Actinomycetota; class Nitriliruptoria; order Nitriliruptorales; family Nitriliruptoraceae; genus Nitriliruptor; species Nitriliruptor alkaliphilus. Next base: position 2,097,317 of record NZ_KQ033901.1, on the reverse strand, counting down.
GACGTCGCTCGGGCGGACACCGAGCGGCTCACCGAAGAGGATCGTGGTCAGGTCGCCGGCGTAAGCACCGCCCTTGCTGATGATCGCGACCCCCGCCGCGAGCATGCCGACGAACAGCAGACCGATCGACACGTCCTCGCCGAGCCGGCTGCGGGCCGACGCCAGACTCACCCCGCCGATCATCAGGCCCGCCGAGATCGCTCCGCCGAGCAGCAGGTTGCCGCCGACGATGTAGGCCACGGCGATGCCCGGCAGCACCCCGTGCGCCAGCGCGTCCCCCATGAAGGACATGCCGCGCAGCACCACCCAGGTGCCGATCAGGGAGCTGGCCACGACGGTGAACAGCCCCGCGTAGAGGGTGTTGCGCAGGAAGACGAACCCGAACGGTTCGACGAGCAGCTCCAGCACGGCCGACCTCTCGGGCTCCGGGTGGTGACGAGTCGAGCGGGGGCACCGTACGGCGCCCCCGCTCCCCCCGGTCGCACGAGCCGCTAGCTGGCGGCCAGCGTGGTCGCGATGGTGGTCCCGGTCTCGCGCAACAGACCGAGGTAGGTGTCGGCGGGACTCCCGGGCTCACCCAGGGCGTCGGTGGCGACCTGGACGACCTCGAGCTCGATGTCGGTGCGCCCGAGCGTCTCGGTGGCGAGCTGCTCGGCCAGGCGGACCGAGTCGGTGTTGTCGGCGAACACGACCCGGACGTCGCGCTCCTCCACGGTGTCGATCAGCGCGGCGAACTGCTGGGGGTTGGCCTCGGCCTGGGTGGACGAGCCGGGGATGACCGTGCCGACCACCTCGAGGTCGTAGCGGGCCGCGAGGTACCCGAGCGCGTCGTGGTTGGTCACGATGACCCGACGGTCGTCCGGCACGGCGGCGAAGGCCTCGGCCAGCTCGGCGTCGACCTCGCGCAGCTGCTCGTTGTAGGCCTCGGCCCGGGCCGCCCACTCGGCGGCGTCGATCTGCGGTGCCACCTCGGCGAGCTCGGCAGCGAGCAGCTCGATGCCGGTGGCCATGCGCTCCGCGTCGAACCAGACGTGCGGGTCCTCGGGACCGTGCGCGTGGCCGTGGTCGTCGTCCTCGTGACCGTGGTCGTCATCGTCCTCGTGACCGTGGTCATCGTCGTGACCGTGGTCATCGTCGTCGTGACCGTGGTCATCGTCGTGACCGTGGTCATCGTCGTCGTGCCCGTGGTCATCGTCGTGACCGTGATCATCGTCGTCGTGCCCGTGGTCATCGTCGTCGTCGTGCCCGTGGTCATCGTCGTCGTCATGACCGTGATCATCGTCGTCGTCGTGCCCGTGGTCATCGTCGTGACCGTGATCATCGTCGTGACCGTGATCGTCGTCACCGTGGTCGTGGCCGTGGAAGTCCTCGTCGAACTCGATCGGGTCGACCAGCGGCGCCAGCTCGAAGACCGGGACACCGGCCTCCGCCGTGGCTTCGAGGGTGGAGACCAGGGACTCCTCGAGCTGCAGCCCGTTGGCCACGACCAGGTCGGCCTCCTGCATCGTGGCGGCATCCCGGGCCGACGGCGCGTAGGCGTGCGGGTCGACGCCCGGCCCCATCAGCACCGTGACCTCACCGTCGTCGCCGACGAGCTGAGCGACGACGTCGCCGAGGATCGAGGTGGTGGCCACGACGCGGACCGGCTCGACCGCGTCGCTCGCGGCGTCCTCCGTCTCGGGGGTGGTGGGCTCGCTGTCGTCGCCGCAGGCGCTCGCGACGAGCAGGAGGGCCGCGGCAGCGGCGAGCGGGCGCAGGCGGCGCGGGGAACGTGCGAAGCGGAGCATGAGGGAACTCGGTCCGTTGAGGTGAGGTACGGTCGGATGTCGGTCCCGAAGAGGTTATGGGAACCGTTCCGACACCGCCAGTTCGCGCGCACCGGAGACGGCTGTGCCCCTCCTCGACGTTCCCCCTCCCGCGGTCCGCTGCCGCGGCCTGACGGTCACCTACGGTGGCCACACGGCGGTGCGCGACCTCGACCTCGAGACACCGACGGGCAGCGTCACGGCGATCATCGGCCCCAACGGTTCGGGGAAGTCCACGCTCCTCGGCACGCTGTCCGGCCTGCTCGAGCCGACGACGGGCACGGTGGAGGTCCTCGGCCGCCGTCCGACCAACGGGCGTCGCCGGGTCGCCCACGTGCTGCAGACCACCAGCGCCAACGCCGCCGTCCCCCTCACGGTGCGCGAGACGGTCCGGATGGGTGCCTACGGGCGTCGCGGCTGGTTCCGGCGGCTCACCGCCGAGGATCGCGCGGCCGTCGACGCGGCCATCGACCGCCTCCACGTGCGCGACATCGAGTCGCGGCAGCTGGTCGAGCTGTCCGGGGGGCAGCGCCAGCGGGCGTACGTCGCCCAGGGACTGGCCCAGGGGGCGGAGGTGCTGCTGCTCGACGAGCCGATCACCGGGCTCGACCTCGTCACCCAGGACGTCATCGCCGACGTGATCCGCGTCGAGGCCTCCGCGGGCCGGACCGTGATCCTGACCACCCACGACGTCGGAACCGCGGGCCTCGCCGACCAGGTCGTCCTGCTCGACACCGGGCTCGTAGCCTGCGGGACGCCGGACGAGGTGCTGCGGCCGGAGGTCCTGGCGAAGGCCTACGGGGCCCACGCCCACGTCCTCGGCGACGGGACGCTCGTCCTCGACGAGTCACACCACCACGACCACCGCCACCACGACCAGCTCTGAGGCGATCCGGCCGCGCCACGTCGGTGTCAGGCGGCGGGCGGCGGCTCGCCGGAGTCGATGTGGCCGAGCTGGCGACCCCCCAGCACGTGCAGGTGCAGGTGCGGGATGGCCTGGCCACCGAGGCTGCCGACGTTCGTGGCGATGCGGTAGCCGTCCGCGGTGTCGCCCTCCGCGGCCACCGTGCGCGCGAGCCGGAACGCGGCGTTCAGCAGCCCCGCGTGCTCGTCGTCCAGGTCGTCGGCCGACGGGATGTGCTGCTCGGTGAGGACCAGCACGTGGAACGGCGCGCGCGGGAAGATGTCGCGGATGGCCACCACGCCCTCGTCGCGCCCCACGACCTCGGCATGGTCGTCCCCCGCGACGATGCGGCAGAACAGGCAGTCGCTCGGCACGGGGTGCTCCTCGGTGCAGGCGGCGAGACCGACCGCTCAGGGTAGGTCGAGTTGCCGGACCGCGAGGAACCGCTAAGTTGAGAACCGTTCCCGGAACCAGACGCGCCCCACCGGCGCGAGGACGGCTCTCCCGTGTCCACCTCTGCCACCACGTTGCACGACGTCGTCGTCGTCGGCGCCGGCCCCGCCGGTCTCGGTGTGGCCGCCGCACTCGGACGGCTCGGCATCGAGGCGACCATCGTCGACCGACACGGGGTCGGCGCCTCGTTCCGACGGTGGCCCGAGGGCACGCGACTGCTGACCCCGTCGTTCACGGGCAATGCCTTCGGCGCGGTCGATCTGAACGCCATCACGTTCGACACCTCCCCGGCGCTGAGCCTCCTCGAGGAGCACCCGACGGGTGACGGGTACGCCGACTACCTCGAGACCGTCGCCAAGCTCGAGGAGCTGACGGTCGTCAGTGGCGTCGACGTGACCGACGTGCGTCGCGACGACGAGGCGGGCCACCTCGTGGTCGAGGTCGCCGGCGACGACCCGCTGCACGCCAGCCACGTGGTCTGGGCCGCGGGCGAGGCGGCCTACCCCCGGCGGGACGGCTTCCCCGGCGCGGAGCGGTGCGTCCCCACGATCGAGATCCAGCGGTGGGATGCCCACCCGGGTGACGACGTCGTCGTGATCGGCGGCTACGAATCGGGCATCGACGCCGCCTGCCAGCTCGTCGGCCGCGGGCGACGGGTGACGGTGATCGACCCTGGCGCCCCGTGGGAGGTCATCGACAGCGACCCCTCCAAGGCGCTCGCCCCCTACACGCACGGGCGACTTCGCCTCGCCCACGCGACCGGGCAGCTGACCCTCGTCGGCGACGTCGCCGTCGACGCGGTGACCAGCGAGGGACGGGGCTTCACCGTCCACGGTGCGTCGGGCGAGACCTGGCACAGCGACGGCCCCCCGCTGCTGGCCACCGGCTTCGACGGCTCGCTGAGCATCGTCCGGGACCGCTTCGCGTGGACCGACGAGGGGACCGTCGTCGTCAGCGAGGAGGCGGACGAGTCCACGGTGACGCCCGGCCTGTTCCTGGCCGGCCCCGCGCTCGCCCACCGCGGCGCGATCTTCTGCTTCGTCTACAAGTTCCGTCAGCGGTTCGGCATCGTGGCCGGCGCCATCGCCGCCGACCTCGGTGTCGACCCTGCTCCCCTGCTCGCCGAGCACGCGGCCTGGAACGTCCTGCTCGACGACCTCTCGTGCTGCGAGCGCGAGTGCGCCTGTTGAGGGGGGCCTCCGCCACCACGACCCCAGCGGTCGCGCTCGTCGGTCCGGAATCGTCCGGCAAGTCCACCCTCGTGGCGGCGCTGACCGGCGCCTCGGCACGCGCGGAGAACGTCGCGGGGTCGACGCTCACCGTCGAGCGCTACCCCGGACGTGACCGCACCTGGCTCGACACCCCCGGGGTCCTGCACCGAGGTGACAGCGCCACCACCCGGGCCACCCTCGACCTGCTCGACACCCACGGTGACCTCGACATCCTGCTCGTCCTGCGGGCCACCCACCTCGACGAGGAGCTCGCGGCCCTGCTGCCGCTGGTCGCCGGACGCCGTGGCGCGGTCGCGGTCACCGGTTGGGACCGGGTGGAGGACACCGTCGCCGCCCGACGGGCCCTGGCATCGGTCGCCGCCGCCACGGGTGTGGCCTTCGTGCCGCTCGACGCGCGCCGGGCGGATGCGGCACTGCCGCAACTGCGTGCTGCGCTCGGCTCGCCCGGCACGTTCACCCGCGGCCCCGTGCTGGCTCGCGTCGGGTGGCGGGTCGAACCACCACCGACGCTGCTGGAGCGCCGGGGGCTCGGTCCGATCCTCGGCCTGGCCCTGCTGCTCGGTCCGGCGGTCGGCGCGGTCGCCGCCGCTCTGGCGATCGCGGGCCGGCTCGATCCCCTCGTATCCGACGTGACCGAGCGCCTCGCTGCATCTGCCGCCGGACTGCCGTGGCCGCTTGCCGACGTGGTGGCGGGTGACTACGGGCTGCTGACCATGGGTCCGCTGCTGGTGGTCTGGGCGCTGCCGACGATCGTGCTGCTCGCGCTGCTGCTGGGGGTGCTGAAGGCGTCCGGGCTCCTCGACCGGCTGACGACGGCGACCCACCCGCTCGTGCGGCCGTTCGGGCTGACCGGACGCGACCTCGTCCGCGTCGTCGCCGGCCACGGGTGCAACGTGCCGGCCGTGACCGCGACCCGGTCGTGCTCGTCGTGCTCGCAGGACCCGACCATCGGCGCCATCGCGTTCGGTGCAGCGTGCTCGTACCAGCTGGCCGCTGCCCTCGCGGTCCTGGCCGCCGCCCAGCGTCCCGGTCTGGTGGTGCCCTACCTCGCGGCGCTGCTGCTCGGTGGGCTCGTCCACGCTCGGTTGCTGACGCCGAGGGCCCAGCGGTCGGCCGGCGGACACCTCGACCTGCACCTGCTGAGCGGACGTGCGTTCCTGGTCCGGCCCCGCCTCGCAGACGTGTGGCGCGAGGCACGGACCACCCTCCACCACGCGGGGTCGCGGGCCCTGCCCATCTTCGTGGCGATCACGGTCGCAGCATCGCTGCTGGCGACCACCGGCCTGCTCGACCTGGCGGCACGCGGCGTCGGACCGCTGCTCGCACCGCTGCGTCTCCCAGCTGAGGTGGCGCTCCCGATCGTCCTCGCCTCGGTGCGCAAGGACGGGGCGTTGCTCCTGAGCGAGCCCGGCACCCTGGCAGCCCTCGACGGCGCGCAGCTGCTGGCGGCGTTGGTGCTCGCCGGGGCGCTGGTGCCGTGCGTGGTCACCTCGCTGACCATCGCGCGGGAGCGCGGGTGGCGGGTCGCATCGCGGCTGCTCGGCCGGCAGGCCGTCGGCGCGCTGCTGCTGGCGGCAGCCGTCGCGTGGCTCGGCCGGGCGGTGCTCGCGTGACCGGATCCTCGCCCCAGGTCCTGGTGGTCGGCGCCGGCCCCGCCGCGCTGTCCATCGCCACCGTCCTGACCTGCCAGCAGGTCCCCGTCGACCTCGAGGTGATCGACCCCGCCGGCCGGTGGATGGCCGCGTGGCACCGCCGCTTCGCCGCCCAGGACATCCCTCACCTGCGCTCCCCCGCCGTCCACCACCCCCATCCCGATCCGTTCGCGTTGCTGGCCACGACGCCGCACGACGAGCTGACGCCGTCGGGCGGGACCAACCTGCCCTCCACGCGGTCCTTCGCCCGGTTCTGTGACGAGCTCGTGCACCGCCAACGCCTCGAGGACGCGGTGACCGCGACCTCGGCGACCTGCCTGCAGGTCGACGGCGATGGGGCACCGACGGTCACCCTCGCCGACGGCAGCACCCGCCGGCCCGATCACCTGGTCCTGGCCACCAACGCCCGACGCCCCAACGTGCCATCCGCCGTCCGACGGCTCGTGGGACACGACCCTCGGGTCGCGTGCGGCGACGCCGCGACCCTCGACGCCACGCCCGTCGGTGGTCACGTGGTGGTGGTCGGCGGCGGTCTGTCGGCCGCCCACCTCGCCGTCGGTGCCGCCGAGCGTGGCGCGACGGTGACCCTGCTGACCCGGCGTGCCCTGCGGGTCCGGCGCTTCGACACCCATCCGAGCTGGCTCGGACCGAGCAAGCGGCGACCGTTCGAGCTCGAACCCGATCCGCACGTGCGTCGGCGCACGATCGACGAGGCGCGTGGTGGTGGCAGCGTCCCCCACCGGATGCGGCGCCGGCTCGAGCGGTGCGAGCAGCTCGGGGCGCTGGAGCTGCGGTCGCGGGTGACGCTGACCGACGTCGAGGCCGACGACCGGGGGCTGCGCGTGCGCGACTCGGGCGGCGGGTCGGTGCGCGCGGACGCGCTGTGGCTGGCCACCGGCGGCGCGATCGACGTGGAACGGGACGTGCTGTGCCGCCCGCTCGTCTCGGGCGGTCGCGCGACGGTCGTCGGCGGCATGCCGGAGCTCGACCGCGACCTGTCCTGGCCCGGCACCCGCGTCCACCTCGTCGGCGCGGCCGCCTCGCTCGTGCTGGGACCGACCGCCGGCAACCTCGTCGGCCAGCGACGTGCGGCGCTGCGGTTGGCGGCCGTCCTCCGGGGTGACGACCCGGTCGACGCCGACCGCATCGCCACCGGCGCCGGCGCGTGCTCGGCCGCCTCGCTGCGCGTCCACGGCGACGGCCTCGCGCGGAGCCGATCGTGAGCGGCGGGCCGGCGTCCGGGTCCCGCTGCGGCGAGCCATCCGACGATCCGCTGCGCGACGTCGTCGCGGCCGTGACCTGCTGGCTCGACGACGACCGGGCGCGAGGGACGGCGATCGCCGCCGAGGCGGTCGACCGCGATCCCACCGGTGCGCTCGAGGGGATAGGCGCCCTGTGGACCGTCGTCGCCGACGTGTGCTCCGAGCTGGAGATCGACGTCGGCGCCATCGTCCGCGACATCGCACTCGGGGTCGCGCTCGCCGAGGTGGAGGACGACCTCTCGTGACCCGGACCATCGACCCGACCGTGCGTGCCATCGAGGACGCGTTGGCCTTCGCGACCGCCGCCGTGGCCGGCGACGTCGAAACGGCGATGACCACCGCGTGGGACGCACTGCGCGACGACCAGCAGCTGTTCCTCGACGCGCTCGTCTCGACGGTGCAGTTGCTCGCCGACGAGGCGCTCGACGGGGGCGTCGACGTCCGCGACGTGCTGCGCGACGTCGCGCTCGGCGTCCAGGTCGCCCACCTCGCCGAGAGCGTCGCCGAACACCACCACCCGACCGACCACCCACCCGAGACCAGGAGCTGACCCGTGGCCAAGACCAGCAAGATCGCCCGCGACCGCCAACGCCGTGAGGTGGTGGCACGCTACGCCGCCCGCCGCGCCGAACTGAAGGCGATCATCAACTCGCCGGACTCGACGGCGGCCGAGAAGACCGACGCCCAGCGTGAGCTGCAGCGCCAGCCGCGCGACGCCAGCGCGACCCGCCTGCGCAACCGCGGCGCCACCACCGGCCGCCCCCGCGGGGTGCTGTCCAAGCAGTTCGGCCTGGACCGCATCGCCTTCCGCGAGAAGGCCTTGAACGGCGAGCTACCCGGCATCCGCAAGGCCAGCTGGTAGCGCCCCCGCGAAGCGAGCACTTCGGGGCGAACCTCAGGTGGAACGCCGCCGGCCGTGCGACGTCAGCGGCTCACGGCGACGCCAGCGGCTCAGCACTGAGCCGCTCGCGTCACTGTGACGCGCTCCCGTCACACACGGGGCGTGGTCAGGCGCCGTCGAACTTGGCCGGGAAGCGGACCTCGACGGTCCGACCGTCGGCCGAGGCTGCCCGGACGAGCACGAGCACGGGTCCGTCCGTCGCGGTCACCCCCGCGGTGACGATCACCGGGTCCTCCTCGGGGGGACAGACCCCACCGACGTCGTCGATGCAGTCGGCGTTGGTGGGGTCGGGTTCGGGGCCGGGCTCGCCGCACGCCTGCGGGCCAGCGATCACACAGAGGCGCGGCTCGCCGTCGACCTCCTCGATCGTCACGTGCAGCCACCGCCACCTCTCGTCCACGGATCGTGTCCCCGAGACGGCGGGTGAGTTCCACGCCTCACCCGGCAGGTGGCGGCCCAGCGTCTCGGTCACGCACGCCATGCCCGTGTCAGGGGATCTCGGGGAGCGGTCCAGTGGAGGGCCGAGCTCACCCGTGACCCGCACGGCGCTCAGCTCGCCCTGGGTGACGATCTCCGCCGGGTAGCGCCGCAGGTCGCCGCCGCCGGGGCCACCCATGTAGCCACCCGAGGCGCTCCACCTCGACCCGAGGGTGTCGCCGAACCACGGGGCCGAGGCGCACCAGCCGACGAGGTTGCGCTCGAGGTGCGGTGAGGTCGCATCGAGGACGTACACCTCCCCGTCCTCGTCACGGACGACGAACACGGGGGTGCGCTCCGGGCCGTGCCATTCGGCCACCGCTTCGCCTGGAGCCGGCAGCGGCAGGAGTCGGGCCGAACCTCCACCGGCGCCCTCCGCGACCGCAGCGGCCGCGTACCACGCCTCCGGCTCGCCCCCCGGTGGGAGGACGAGCACGCCCTCCGGCATCCGCCGGACGAGCCCGGTCACGACGCCGTCCGGTGTCGGGTTGCCCAGCTCGGATGCCACCGCGAGCCGCGGCGCGTTCTGACGGCAGCGACCGTCGACCTCGCAGACCCGGGGATCACCCGGTGCACCGCCGAGCCGGACCTGCGCCCAGACCCAGCGATCGTCGGGGATGTCGGTCCCGTCGATCGCCGGCACCTCGGCAGGCGGCACGTGCGCCACGATCGGGCCCGTGACCGGATCGTCGCGCCCGCTGCCCTCGCAGTTCGGTCCCCGCTGAGGTTGCCTGGCGCGCTCGTCGCTACGGGACCGCGTGCGGATCACGTCGCCGGTCACCCGGACCGTCTGACCGTCCTCGGCCAGGACCGCGTGGTGATCGGGAAGCGCGTGCGGCGCCGGCCCTCCCGTCCAGTCGCCCCAGGCGTTGAACCGCGCGCTGTGCATGAGGTCCTCGAACCACCCGCTCGACGGGCAGTACACCGCGAGCTTGCCGAGCCAACCGTGGCCGTGAGGGTTCGCTGCGCCGAGGACGTAGACCTCGCCGTCGGCGGGGTGGGAGACGAAGACCGGGGTGCCGTCGTCGAGGTAGGCGGCGATGACCTCACCGACCGGCGGGACCGGGAGAACACCGTCGACGGCGACGGGTTCGCCTCCGGCACCGACCTCGGGGCGCGCCGGCTCGATGGTCGGCGTGCCCGGCGACGTGAGCTGTCCGACCAGCAGGACCACCAGCAGCACCGCGAGCACACCGGCCAGCGCGCCCGCGAGCGGCCGTGCGATGACGCGGCGCTCATGCCGGCCGGACGCTGCGGGCCCGGGGACCTCGAGGCGATCGGCCAGCGCGGCGGCCTCGCTGCGGGCGGCCTCGCCGGCTCGCCGGGCGCGGGTGTCGACGTCGATGGTCATCGTCCGCCCTCCTCGTCCTGCAACAGGACCGCCAGGCGTTGCCTCGCCGTGTGGAGCTGGGCCTTGACCGTGCCCTCGGCGCTGCCGACGACCTCCGCGATCTCGGCCACCGGCAGGTCGCCCGCGTACCGCAGCGCCACGACGCGGGCCTGCTTCGCCGGCAGCCGCCGGACCGCGTCCCAGAACGGCTGCTCGTGGCCGAACGCCTCGGTCACCGGTTCGTGGCGCCGGCCGGCCAGCCGCGTGACGGCGCGTGCCTCCGCCCCGAGGCGCCGCAGCTGCGAGGTCGCCAGGTTCAGCGCGACCCGCTGCACCCACAGGTCGGGCCGGTCCATGCGTCCGACCTGCTCCCACCGGTCGTGGGCACGTAGGAACGCCTCCTGCACCACGTCCTCGGCGCCGACGCGGTGGCCCCGCAGGGCCAGCACGACCGCCAACGTCGAGGTGACCTGGTCGGCGTAGAAGCGCGCGAACGCCCGGGGTACCGCCGCCTCGGTGCCGGCCCCGACGTCGTCACCCAGGCCGGCCGCTGCCCCGATGTCCACCCCGCCTCCGGTCCCGTCGGTCTCGTCCGCTGCTGTACAGGAGAGACGCGCGAACGGGCACCGCAGGTTTAGTCGAGCACACCACCCTGCGGGCCCAGGGGCTCCCCGCGACGCCAGCGGCTCAAGGGTGAGCCGCTGGCGTCGCCGTGACGCGCTGACGTCGCACGGTGCCCCGCGCCGCGGGTCAGAGGTCGAGGGAGAGGACGAGCGGGGCGTGGTCCGAGGGCTTGTCCCCGGCCTGGTTGTTGCGGCGGAACACCGTGTCCACCGCGATCGAACGGATCGTGAGGTCCTGGCTGACCAGCGCCGCGTCGATCCGCATCCCCATGTTCCGCCGGAACGCGCCGGCGCGGTAGTCCCAGTAGGTGAACCCGACCTCGTCGCCGTGCAACGTCGTCCAGGCGTCCTGCAGGCCGAGGTCGAGCAGCGCCTGGTAGCGGATGCGCTCGTCGGGGGTGACGTGGGTCGAACCGACGAACAGCGCGGGGTCCCACACGTCGCGGTCGTGCGGTGCGACGTTCCAGTCACCGGCCACGACCACGGGGCCCGCGGCGAGCAGTTCGCGCAACCGGAGGTGGGCGGCGTCGAGGAAGTCGAGCTTCACCTGGAACATCGGGTCGTCGATCGTCCGCCCGTTGACGACGTAGACGCTGATGAAGCGGATGCCGCGGACGGTGCCCTCGATCCACCGCGCCTCGGCCTCGTTGGGCTCGCCCGACAGCCCGGTGACCACGTCGGTCACCTCCTCGCCCTGCGGGACCAGCAGCGCCACCCCGTTCCAGCGACCCTCGCAGTGGTCGATCACCTCGTAGCCGGCCAGCGCCAGCTCCTCGCGGGGGAATGCGACCGCGGCGCACTTGGTCTCCTGGACCAGCAGGACGTCCGGGGCGTGCACCTCGAGAAGTTCGAGGACCCGCGGCAGTCGGGCCTTCAACGAGTTGAGGTTCCAGGACACGACGCGCAACGGGGACCTCCATGGGCGGCAGGCAGCGACGGGACGCCCGCCGTGATCGGGCGAGGCGGGCGCGACCGTACGCGGGTCGGAGCCGTGCGGCAGGTCGTGGGGTGGCCACCAGCTCACCGGTGACGGGCCGCGCCGCTAGCGTCCGGCCCCCTGCGCCCTGCTGCCCGGCGCTCCCCACCCCGCTCCCGACCGGACGAGATCGCCGTGACCGACCTCGCGCCCTCCGGCAGCAGGCGCCCCGCGTGGCTGACGGCCCCGGTGCTGACGGTGGCGGCGCTGTCGATCGCGTCCGGTCTGGCGCAGTTCTCGGTGACGGCGGTGATCGGCGACGTCGCGTCGGCGTTCGGTGAGCCGGGAACCGGGGACGACCTGGCTGCCCAGATCGGGTTGCCGACCACGACCCTCGGTGCCGCGCTGGCGCTGGTCCGTCTGGCGTCGCTCGGCGCGCTGCCCGCGTCGGCCCTGGCCGACCGTTTCGGACGCCGCAGCGTGCTGCTGACGTTGGCAGCCCTCGGCCTCAGCCTGACGACGATGGCGGCACTGGCCCCCTCGTTCTGGGTCTACGTCGCGCTCGTGGCGCTCGCCCGTCCGCTGCTCAGCGCCGTCAACGCGCTGGCCGGCGTCGTGGCCGCCGAGGAGACCACCTCCCGGGACCGATCCGCGGCGATCGCGCTCGTGACAGCGGCCTACGGGGTCGGCGCCGGCGTGGTGTCGCTGGCACGCACCGCGCTGCCGGGCGAGCCGTCCTTCCGGGTCGTCACGGCGTTCGCGCTGCTCCCGTTGATCGCGCTGCCGTTCCTCGCGCGTCTGGTGCGTGAGCCCCGCATCGCCCGCACCTCGCAGCACGCCCGGGGATGGCCCGGGGCGATCCCGCGCGAGTACCGGGCACGGGTCACGCTGCTCGCGGCGCTGACCGGCACGATCGGGCTGGCGACCGGCCCTGGCTTCACCTACCTGTTCGTCTACGGCGAGGACGTGCTCGGCGCGTCGGCCGGGTTCAGCTCGCTGCTGGTGCTCGGGGCCGGTCCGGCCGGTCTGATCGGCATCCTGCTCGGTCGGGCGGGCGCCGATCGGCTCGGCCGACGGGTGACGGCCGGCGCGCTGATGGCCCTCGTCGGCGCGTCCGTCGCGTACGGCTACGCCGGGACGCAGCGCGACCTGGCCATCGGCTACCTCGCCGCCATCGCGTTCTCGTCCGGGTTCGCGCCGCCGGCGGGAGCGCTGGCCGCGGAGCTGGTGCCGACCCGGATGCGCGCCACGGTCGCCGGCTGGATCACCGTCACCGGGGTGATCGGGGCCGTCACCGGCCTCTTGACCTTCGGGGTGCTCGCCGATGCTGCTGGGTCCTTCGCCGCCGCGTCGCTGACCGTCGGCATCGTGGTCGCGGTGGTGGCCCTCGGGTTCGCGGCCCTCCCCGAGACCCGAGGTCACGAACTCGACGAGGACGAGGACCACGACGCGGTGTCCCCCGGCCCGGCGAACTGATCGGCCCCGCCCCGGTGGGCGCTCAGCGCTTCTTCGGGGGCGCGAACACGTCCCGCAGGGTGCCCGCCACCCACGCGACGAGATCGTCCGGCTTCGGGCGCGGAACGGGGATCAGCAGCGTGCCACGCTCGGCGTTGTAGCGGTGTCGCGGGTGCAGCCGGTCGAGGCGGACCTCCTGGGACGAGGTCAGGCTCACCGGCGAGATACGCAGCTCCGGCGGCCGCACCGTCCCCGGCGTGACCACCACCTCGGTCACCTTCCACCGGCGCAGGGCGGCCTTCAGCGCCGTGAGGGTCAGCAGCCGTTCGGCCGGCTCGGGCAGGGCGCCGAAGCGGTCGATCAGTTCGGCGCGGACGTCCTTGACCCCGGCGGCATCCCGGACCGCCGAGATCCGCTTGTAGAGCTCGAGCCGCTGGGTGGCGTCCGCGACGTAGTCGTGCGGCAGGTGGGCATCGACCGGCAGCTCGAGCTTGATGTCGACCTGTTCCTCGATGGGCTCGCCCGTGAGGTCGGCGACCTCCTCCTTGAGCAGCCGCGAGTACATGTCGAACCCGACCGCGGCGACCTGGCCGGACTGCTCGGCGCCGATGACGTTGCCGGCGCCGCGGATCTCGAGGTCGCGCATGGCGATGGCCAGCCCACTGCCGAGCCGGGTGTGCTCGGCGATGGTCTTGAGGCGCTCGTAGGCGGGCTCGGTGATGGACCGGCCCTCGGGGAACAGGAAGTAGGCGTACCCACGCTCGGACGAGCGTCCGACGCGGCCACGCAACTGGTGCAGCTGGGACAGGCCGAGCACGTCGGCACGCTCGATGATGAGGGTGTTGGCGTTCGGGATGTCGAGGCCGGCCTCGATGATGGTGGTGGCGACCAGCACGTCGAACTCGCGCTCCCAGAACCGCACCATGACGCGTTCGAGCGCCTTCTCGTCCATCTGCCCGTGGGCGACCTCGACGCGGACGTCGGGGACGAGCTCCTGGAGCTTGGCCGCCGCAGCGTGGATGGTCTCGACTTTGTTGTGGAGGTAGAAGACCTGCCCGTCGCGCAGCAGCTCACGCCGGATGGCGAGCGCGACCTGGGCCTCGTCGTACTCCTGCACGACGGTCAGCACTGGCTGGCGGTCCTCAGGTGCGGTCTCGATCACCGACAGGTCCCGGATGCCCGACACCGCCATCTCGAGGGTGCGCGGGATCGGCGTGGCCGACATGGACAGGACGTCCACCGAGGTCCGCAGCTGCTTCAGCTTCTCCTTCTGCGACACCCCGAAGCGCTGCTCCTCGTCGACGATGACGAGGCCGAGGTCCTTCCACACGGCGTCCTTGGACAGCAGCGCGTGCGTGCCGATCACGATGTCGATGGTGCCGGCCGCCATCCCGTCGAACGCGGCCCGCTTGTCCTTGTCGGGCACGAACCGGCTGACCACGGCGAGGTTGACCGGGAAGCCGGCGAAGCGTTCGCGGAAGGTCTCGTGGTGCTGCTGGGCGAGGATGGTCGTCGGCACCAGGACGGCGACCTGCTTGCCGTCGAAGACCGCCTTGGCCGCGGCACGGACCGCGACCTCGGTCTTGCCGAACCCGACGTCACCGGCGAGCAGCCGGTCCATCGGCAGCGGCGCCTCCATGTCACGCTTGATCTCGTCGGCGACGGTCAGCTGGTCCTGGGTCTCGACGTGGGCGAAGGAGTCCTCCAGCTCGGTCTGCATGGTCCCGTCGGGGGAGAACGCGTGGCCGGGCGAGTGCATCCGTGCGGCGTAGAGGCGGATCAGCTCGGCGGCGATGTCGCGGACGGCCTTGCGGACGCGGGACTTGGCCTTCTCCCACTGCGAGCCGCCGAGGCTCATCACGCTCGGCTTCTCGCCGCCCTGGTAGCGGCTGATGGCGTCGACCTGGTCGGAGGGCACGTACAGGGTGTCCTCGCCCGCGTACTCGAGGACGACGTAGTCGCGGTGGGCGGTGCGGCCCTTCTCTCCCGGGAACTCGCGGGTGATCATCCCGCGGTAGGTACCGACCCCGTGGGTGCGGTGCACGACCGGGTCGCCGACCTCGAGCTGCAGCACCGCATCCGCCGCGGTGGTGCGGTTGCGGGTGCGCTTCGCCGACCGTCGCCGTCGCGGACCGAACACGTCCCAGGTGCCGAGGACGGCGAGGTCGAGCTCCTCGGACCGGAACCCCTGACGGAGCGGCGATGGCACGACCTCGACCCGGGCGCCAACGCCGGTGGGGTCGGCGGCCTCGGCGAAGGCGGTGGGTAGGCCGTGCTCGTTGAACACGTCGGTCAGCCGCTTGGCCGGCCCGTGCCCGTCCGCCGAGACCACGACCCGCAGGCCGTCGCGCAGCATCCCGCGGACGCGTTCGGCCAGCGCGTCGACGTCCCCGCGGAAGGACTCCCACGGCGCCCCGTCGACGCGGGTGGCGTCGGCGGCGCCGAAGGGAGCCAGACGCCACACCTCGTCGGGGGCGACCTCCAACAGCTCACCCGGGGCGGCGAACCCCGAGCCGTGACGGTCCTCGTCGGCACTCATCTCCTCGCCCGCCAGCGACTGCCAGGCGGTCTCGAGCAGGACCTCGGCCTCCTCGCGCAGCTTGGTGGCGCGCTCCTCGAGCAGGATCGGGTCCACCAGCGCGACACCGGCGCCGGCCGGGAGGAACTCGGGCAGCAGCTTGGTGGTGGGCCGCAGCAGGGTGACCAGCGACTCGATGCCCTCGAAGGTGCGGCCCTCGGCCAACGCGTCGAGCTGTTCGGTCAGCTTGGGCCAGCGGCGGAGGGCCTGACGCGCGTCCTCCTGGAGCCCCTCGTCGAGCACGACCTCCCGGGCCGGGTCGCAGACGACCCGTTCCACGGGTCCGGTGGAGCGCTGGTCGCCGACGGAGAAGCAGCGCAGCGACTCGACGTCGTCGCCCCAGAACTCGACGCGGACGGCCTGGTCCTCGGCGGTCGGGAAGACGTCGACGATCCCGCCGCGGACCGCGAACTCACCGCGGGTCTCGACCTGTGCGACCCGGCTGTAGCCGAGGGCGGCGAGCCCCTCGATGAGGGCGTCGAACCCGTCCCACCGGGCGTCGAGGACGATCGGGCGGCTGACGCCGAGGTTGGGATCCATCGGCTGGAGCGCCGCACGGATGGGTGCGACCACGGCCAGCAGCGGGTGCTCGTGTGCGTCCGGGTGGGTCAGCCGGTCGAGGACCGCGAGGCGGCGGCCGACGGTCGCCGGCTGGGGTGAGAGGCGTTCGTGCGGGAGGGTCTCCCACGCGGGGAAGACCGCGACGCGTTCCTCGCCGAGGTAGGCGGCCAGCCCGTCGGCCACCGCGTCGGCGTCGGAGGACCGCGGGACGAGCACGAGCAGCGGGGTGACGCGGTCGACCAGCAGGCTCAGCAGGTAGGGCCGCAGCGCCGGCGGCGCGACGAGGTCGCGGTCGGCCAGCAGCACGTCCCAGTCGGCGCGCCCGCGGCGCAGCACGGCCGCCAGCGAACCGACCGCGTTGCCGCGGTCGAGGACGTCGTCGATGGAGGAGGGAGCGCTGGCGTGCGACACGTAGGACCTCGGGGCGGCGGGGGCGTCCGGCGCGACGGCGGACGGCCGACCCGTTCGCGACCCGGGGGTACGGATCGGACGGCTCGGCTGCAGGCATCTGGAGTTGGCGGCCCCCAGTGTGCCCCGCCGCCGAGACACCGGCGACACCGGCCCCTGCGAGAGGGGGGCAACCCCTCAGCCGACCGCTGGTTCAGCGCTGACCGAGGGGTAGGAGCGCAGCGAAGACCGATCAGCCCAGCGCCGACCGCCGTGACAACGAGAGGCGAGCCACGACGTAGGTCACGAGCGCGATCGCAGCCAGGCCGATGAACAGCAACGGTCCGGCGGGGTCACCGAGCAACATCGAGCGCTGGAGACCCAGGAACGCGTAGGTGGCGGGCAGGAGCCACGAGACGGCCTCGACCGGCATGTTGATGCGATCGAGCGGCATGAACAGGCCGGAGAAGAAGATCGCGGCGAGGAACAGCAGCATCGACAGCTGGACCGCCTGGCTCTCGGTCGCCGACGCCGCCGCGACCACGAAGCCCAGCCCGATCGAGGCGAGCAACGTGAGCGCGATCAGCAGCGCGAACGCCAGCCAGCTGGCCGGCGCCGGGACGTCGAAGACCAGGACGATCAGGGCGGTGAGGGCGACGGCCGCCAGGCCACCGAGGAACAGGAACGCGAGGCTCTTGCCGGCCAACCGTTCCCCCGTCGACACCGGCGACACACGGAGCAGTTCGAGGGTGCCGGTCCGGCGCTCGCGCACCAGCGAGAAGGCCGCGAACGTGATGCCGAGGTGCTGGAGCATCAGGGCCACGAGCCCCGGCGCGTAGAACCGGTCGATGGTCACCGGCACCGGCGTCTGGCTGACCACCTCGGAGGCGAACGGCCGGACCACCACGCTGGCGTCGACCGCCCGCAGCTGCGTGACGGCCTCGTCGAGCTCGGCCAACGAGGCCTGCGCGTCATCGAGCTCCGCGACCCCGTCGATCGACGAGAGCTGGTCGAGCTGGCGCGCACCGTCACGGAGCGTGCCGATGAGCTGGTCGATCTCGCCACCGAAGCCGAGCAGGCCCGCCGGAGCCCCGGTCTGCTCGAGCACGTCGGCGAGCTGTTCGAGTTCGGGCCCGAGCTGGCCGGCGGTCCGCTGCACGGCGGCGATGTCCTCGTCGTCGACCGCGGCGCGGAAGCGGTCGAGCTGCTCGCGGGCCTCCGCGAGACGATCGGCGTACTCGCCCGAGCGGTCCTGCACGCTCGCCAGCGCCTCCTCGAGCACCTGGTCGTTGATCTCGCTGATGGCGATCCGCGAGGCGACCTCGATCTGGGCGTAGGTGACCGGGTCGAGGCTGCGTTGGTGCACCCGTATCAGCGCCCGCTTGCCCTCACCCAGGATCGCGACGGCATCGTCGGGCAGGACGATGACGAGGTCGACCTCACCGTCCCGGAGGGCGTCGAGGGCTCGCCGCTCGTCATCGGTCGTGCCCCGGTAGTCGATCTCGACCGGCTGCTCCTGGCGGATGAACTCGTCGACCTGGTCGGTCAGTTCACCCTCGCCACCGACCACGAGGGTCCTGAGGTCCGGCAGCCGATCGTCGTAGCCGAGTCCGAAGACGAACAGCACCAGGAACGGGCCGACGACCAGGGTGAGCAGCAGCCGCGGCTGACGCATCGTGGCGACGACCTCGCCGCGGACGAACGCGCCGATGCGGACCAGGGCACTACCCACGGCCGTACCCCCCGTCCTCCGGGGCGCGCCGCCCCGCGTCGGCGCGGTGCCGGTCGATCAACGCGACGAACACGTCGTCGAAGGTCGCGCCTGCCGGCCCCCGCCCGTCCCCGAACGCACGCCGGCGCAGACCGTCAGGGGTGTCGACCGCCAGCGTGCGCCCGTCGACGAGGACGGCCACGAGGTCGCAGTCCGCGGCCTCCTCGACGTACTGCGTCGTGACGATGATGGTGACCCCGTCGTCGCGCAGCGCGGCGAGGTGATCCCAGATGCGCCGTCGCAGCACCGGGTCGATACCGGCCGTCGGTTCGTCGAGGACGACCAGGTCCGGGTCGTGCACGAGCGCGGCGGCCAACCCGATCCGACGCTGTTCACCGCCCGAGGCATCGCGCAGCTTGGTGCGCCGCTGGTCGCGGAGGTCGACCAGGTCGAACACCCCCTCCACCCGCCGCCGCGCGGCCCTGCCCCGTCTGGTCGGCCAGAGCCTCGATCGCCACGGCAGCCCGTACATGGATGCGGCGAGGTTGAGGTTGTGGCGCAGCGACAGCTCGGGGTAGAGCGCCGACGACTGGGGTAGGTAGCCCACCCGGCGGCGGTCCTCCCGGTCGAACTCGAGCGGCGATCGACCGAAGACCGTGACCTCGCCCGCCTCGGGCGTCGCCGTGCCGAGGATGATGCGGACGGCCGTCGTCTTCCCCGACCCGCTCGGACCCACGATGCCGAAGATCGTGCCGCCCGGGACGTCGAGGTCGAGCTCCTGCAGCCCGGCGTCGCCGCCGAAGGTCAGCGTCGCGCGGACGACCTGCACGATCAGCGGCCGCGCACCGCCGTTTCCCGCACTCATGCCCGCCTCCCTCGGCGCCGCTGCGGCTCTCGGACCCTATGGCGGCGCGAGGGTGGACGACCCGACCGGCCGGCCGGGTGTCTGGCCAGGCCCTGAGCCGCACGGCACTCGGCGCACGATCGCCGTTGTCGTCTCACGGCGGTCGGCGGAGGTTGCTCGACATGTCGTCCGCTCACCGTCGCTTCGTGTGCCCCCCGGAGGTCCGGGGGCGAGCGTCACGCGCTGAGCCACCTCGATCCTCCGGGGGGAGTCGCACCAGCACCACCGCGACCCCACGAGGAGCGATCGATGATGACGACCACCGCACCACCCCTCCCTGGCTCCCACGTCCCCGTCGATGACGCCCGTCGACTGCTGAGCCTGCACGACCTCACCGACCCCACGCAGGTCGGTCCGGGCCAGCCGCCGCACGCCGTCCAGCTCGCCGCCGACGAGATCGTCGCGGCGCTGGCCGCGACCGGCGTCCCGGTCCACCGCCACCGGACGAACCCCGTCGTGGCGGTGGCGGACAACTACGACCGGCTCGGCTACCCACCCGTGACCGAGGACGACCTCGAGGCTCAGATCCGGACGGTCGTCACCGCTGCGCTGCCGGGCATGCCCCAGCGCACCATCCCAGCCGTCCACCCCTACACCCGCGCCGGCCGCCAGATCGAGGTGGCCGACGAGCGTGGCGCCTGGATCGAGATCGGCGAGTGCGTCTGACCGACCATCGACGACATCCGCCTGCTGCGGGCCACCGACCCGCGCATCGCCGAACAGATGCACGACCTGGCCCCCTACCGGCCGGTGTCGTCGATGCCACCGGCGACCCGCAAGCTGTCGGTGACGGTCCCGGCGACGTCCACTCCTGGGCGGCGAGGACCTAGCGGGGCTTCGGGCGCGGGCGGTTGGCCTGGTTGGGGTCGATCCCCTTCGGGATGGGCAGCGACTTGTCCAGGGGCTTGAGCCTGCGCTCGAGCTTCGGGACGTCCTTCTTCCCGACCTCGCGCGACATCTTGGTCACGTGGACCTGGAGCTTGCGGATCGGGACCTGACCGTCGCCGTCGCCGACGAGGACGGTCCGGACGGGGGCGTCCCCAGCGACCTTCGTCAGGCGCTTCTTCTCCTTGGCCAGCAGGCTCTTGGTCCGCTGCGGCGAGCCCTCGCCGACCAGGATGATCCCAGGGCGCCCGACGACACGGTGGACCAGGTCCTGCTTGGCGGAGTAGGCCACGGCCGGGGTGACGAACCACTGGCCCCGCAACGTCTGGAGCACCGCGGCGGCGGCGCCGGGCTGGCCCTCGATGGCGAGGTACTGGGCCTTCTGCACCCGGCGGCTGAAGACGAACAGCGCGCCGGTGAAGGCACCGAGGAAGCCGAACACGGCCATCAGCCAGATGAGGCCGATGAGCATGCCGGCGCCGACACCGATCAGCAGGCCCACGGCCATGCCGACGAGCACGAGGGGCAGGGCACGCGGATCGATCTGCTTGAGCTGTCGCCACGCGGCCATCATCTGGCGGATGCGTTCCCTCACGGTGCGCCTCCTACCCGACTCAGCGGGTGTGGTAGCGGTTCTGGGTCGGCTCGAGGCCCTCGCCGATGACCTGGCCGACCGCGTCCGCGGCCTCCTCGAGCACCACGTCGATCGCCTCGCGGTCAGCGGGAGGCGGCCGTCGCAGCACGTAGTCCTTCCCCGGCATCCTGCCAGGTGGGCGGCCCACGCCGATGCGGATACGGACGTAATCGCGCGTCCCGAGGGCCCGGTCGACGTCCTTGAGCCCGTTGTGGCCCGCGTGGCCGCCGCCACGCTTGAGCTTGAGGGCTCCGGGCGGCACATCGAGCTCGTCGTGCAGGACGATGACCTGCTCGGGTGGGATCTTGAACCAGGCGGCGGCGGCCTGCACCGGCCCGCCCGACAGGTTCATGTAGGTCGTGGGGACGGCGAGCACCGCCGGTACACCGGTCGTACCGATCGCACGGACCTCGGCGATCTCGCAGCGGACCCGCTTGTTGCGCGCCAGTTCGGTGTGTTCGCGGGCGGCCAGCAGCCGGACGGCATCCGCCCCGACGTTGTGTCGGGTCCCGGCGTACTCCGACCCTGGGTTCCCGAGCCCGACGACCAACCAGCGGTCGGCGGCCACGGCGTCCTCCACGGATCGGGCGGCACCGGAGCCGCGTGTCGCACGGCTCCGGGACCGGCAGGTCGATCAGGCTTCGTCGCCCGCGGCGTCCTCGTCGGCCGACGCAGCGGCGGCCTCGCCCTCCTCGTCGCCCGCGGTCGGCGCCTCCTGCTCGATGCCAGCCTCGGCCTCGAGCGCCTCGAGGGCGTCCTCGCTGATGGGAGCGTTGATGGTCACCACGGTGCGCTCGGGCTCGATCTCGAAGTCGGCACCGTCGGGCAGCGTCAGGTCCTCGACCCGCTTGACGTCGCCGATGGCCAGCCCGGTGACGTCCAGCTCGAGGTAGTTCGGCACATCGAGGGGCTTCACGGCGATGGGCACGGTGTAGAGGATCTGGTTGAGCACGCCGTTGTCGTCCGCGGTGTCGTCCTCACCCAGGAGGTGGACGGGGACCTCGACCGAGATCTGGGCGTTGCGGTCGACCGCGAGGAAGTCGACGTGCACGACCTCCTGGCGGATCGGGTGGATCTGGAGGTCGCGGGCGAACACCAGCGTGGTGTCGCCGGCGATGTCCAGCCGGATCATCACGTTGCGACCGGCCTCGGTGTGGAGGACGTGGTAGAGCTCGAGCGCGTCGACGTGGACCGCCGTCGGCTCGACCTCGTAGCCGTAGACGATGGCCGGCACGCGGCCGGTCCGACGGAGGCGACCGGTCGGGCCCTTGCCCAGCTCGGTACGCGGCTCTGCGGTGAGGGAGACCTGCTTGGACACGGGCGTTTCCTGAGCTGCGTCGGTCCCACGCGTGGGTCGGTCACCGGAACCCGGGGGGTGCGGGGTGGCGAGGTGTCACGCTGGGTGTCCGGCCGGGCAGCGCCTCGGACGCCGGACGTGCGACGACCCGCGGTGGACGCGGGCCGTAGGCGTGGAGGATACCGGGGCGCTCGCGGCACCGGCAACCGCCGACGCTCAGGCGCTCGAGGTCGCGCCCAGTTCACACGTTCTCGCCGCGGAAGATCTCGCTGACCGACTCGTCCTCGAAGACCGCCCGTAGCGCGGACGCGATGATCGGCGCGATCGACAGCACCACGAGCTTGTCACCCTCCGGCCGCCGCTCGGGCGGGATCGGGAGGGTGTTGGTCACCACGACCCGCTCGATGTCGGAGTTGGTCAGACGCTCCGCGGCGGGACCCGAGAACAGCGGGTGGGTGGCCAGGGCGATGACCCGCGCCGCACCACGCTCCTTGAGCAGCTTGGCGGCCCCGCAGATCGTGCCCGCCGTGTCGATCATGTCGTCGACCAGGATCGCGGTCTTCCCGGCGACGTCACCGATCACGTCCAGTGTGACGCTGACGTTCTGCTGCTCGGGGTCGCGCCGCTTGTGCAGGATGGCGATGCTGGAGCCGACGTGGCCAGCGAACTTCTCGGTCAGGCGCACCCGGCCGGCGTCCGGCGAGACGATGACCCGCTCGTCGGGCGAGGTGTTCTCCTTGACCCACTCCACCAGCAGCGGCAGCGCCGTGAGCGCGTCGAACGGGTCGTCGTAGAAGCCCTGGATCTGGCCCGTGTGCAGGTCGACCGACATGATCCGATCGACCCCCGCGGCCTCGTACATGTCCGCGACCAGCTTGGCGGCGATGGCCTCGCGGGCGAGGGCCTTCTTGTCCGACCTGCTGTAGCCGTAGTAGGGGATCACCGCGATGACGCGCTTGGCCGACGCACGCTTGAGCGCGTCGATCATCACCAGCTGCTCGAAGATGAAGTCGTTGATGGTCATGCCGCCGGGCAGGGACACGTGCGACTGCATCACGAACGCGTCGGTCCCACGGACCGACTCCGCGAACCGGGCGTACAGCTCACCGTTGCTGAACTGGGCGAGCTTGACCTCACCGACCCGCATCCCGAGGTGGTCGCAGACCTCCCGCGCGAGCTCCGGGTAGCTGGACCCGGAGAACAGCATCATGCGCTTCTTGGTGATCAGTTCCACGGGAACGAGCCTCGACAGGGGTGAGCGGGCGGGTGGAGGTGCACGCTACCGCTCGGCGGCCCAGCCCTCCTTGTTGACCTGGCGACTGCGGGCGATCGCGAGGGCGTCCGACGGCACGTCGTCGGTGACCACCGAACCCGCGGCCACGTACGCACCGTCCCCGATGGTCACCGGTGCGACGAGTGAGACGTCGCAACCGACGAAGGCGCCGTCCCCGACGGTGGTGTGGGACTTCGTGCGGCCGTCGTAGTTCACGGTGATCACGCCGCACGCGATGTTGACGTCCGTGCCCAGGGTCGCGTCGCCGATGTAGGCCAGGTGCGGGATCTTGGTGCCCTCCCCCACCTCGGCGTTCTTGGTCTCCACGAACGCGCCGGCCTTGGTCGCCACCCCGAGGCGCGTGCCCGCACGCAGGTGGGTGAACGGACCGACGGTCGCGCGGTCACCGATCACGGCCTCGTCGGCCCTCGTCGAGTGCACCGTCGCGTCGGTGCCGACCGTGGTGTCGGTCAGGTGGCTGTTCGGACCCACCACGGCCCGTTCGCCGATCACCGTGGTGCCTTCGAGGATGGTCCCAGGCAGCAGCCGCGCGTCGCGCTCCACGCGCACGGTGACGTCGACGTGCGTGGTGCACGGGTCGTCGACGGTCACCCCCACGTCCGCGGCGAGCCGGGCGATGTGGCGCTGACGCAACACCCCCGCGGCGGCGGCGAGCTGCCAGCGGTCGTTGACCCCGGCGACCTCGTCCTCGGCGGCGACGACCGCGCCGACCTCCCGCCCGTCACCGGTGAGGATGCCGACCACGTCGGTGAGGTACAGCTCGCCCTGGTCGTTGGCGTCGTCGATACGGCCGATGGCGTCCTCGAGCGCTCCGCGGTCGACGAGGTACATGCCGGCGTTGACCTCGCCGACGGCACGCTCCTCCGCGGTCGCGTCGCGGTGCTCGACGATGCGGCTGACGTTGCCCGTGTCGTCGCGCAGCACCCGGCCGTAGCCGGTCGGATCGTCCAGGACGGCGGTCAGCATGGCGGCGGTCCGCCCGTCGGCCGCCGCGTCCAGGGCGTACAAGGTCGGGGCCGTCAGCAGCGGCGTGTCGCCGGGCAGGACCAGCACCCGCTCGATGTCGTCGGCCAGGGCCGGCAGCGCGACCTGGACGGCGTGCCCGGTCCCGCGCTGGTCCTCCTGGACCACGGTGACGGTGCCGGGCAGGTCGAGGGACGCGACCTCGGCGGCGACGGCCTCCCGCTGGTGGCCCACCACGACGATGATCTGCCCGAGCCCGAGCGGTCGTATCGACTCGAGCGCGTGACCGACCAGCGACCGACCGGCGGCGCGGTGAAGCACCTTGGCCAGGTCGGAGCGGAACCGGGTGCCCTTGCCCGCGGCGAGGACGATGGCGGCCACCGTGGGCCGGTTGGACTCGAGCTCACGCGACACGACGGCACCTCACGGGCGGGGGGCGAACGGGATCGGAGCACCGGACAGGCGGACGCCCCGGGCGACGACGCGAGGTGGGTGCAGCTGGGAGGCAGGGGTTCGAACCCTGGATACCGACTCCAAAGGACGGCGTGTTACCGATTACACCACCTCCCAGGGAGCACCCACCGCCTCGCGCCGGAGCGCTCGGCGGCAGCGCCGACGGGGAGGCTAACGGGTGTCGAGGCGTCCTCGACCCGCCACCCGCGGACGGGACGGCCGGCGCGCAGGACGGCCGGGCGCTCAGTCGCGCCAGACCTCGGGGCCACCGGCGGGCGACGACCCGACCTCGACCCGGTCGAACACGTCGGAGACGGCGTCCCGCAGGCGACCGGCCTCCTGCGCCGTAGCAGCCAGGCCGACCACCGTCGGGCCCGAACCGGACACCAGGGCACCCAGCGCACCGGCGCCGAGCAGCGCGTCACGCTTGTCGGCGAGGTCGGGCCGGAGGTGGATCGCCGCGACCTCGAGGTCGTTGTGCAGCGCGTGCCCGAGCGCCTCGGGATCACCGGTCCGCAGCGCCTGCAGGACCGCGTCCGGCTCGGCCTGCGACGGTGTCGCCACCTCGTCGTAGGCGCGGTAGACGTCCGGGGTCGAAAGCGGCGCGTCCGTGATCCCGACGACCCAGTGGTAGGTCCCCCGCGTCAGCACCTGCGCGGTCGCCGTCCCCGTCCCCGTCGCGAGCGCCGTACCCCCGGACACGCAGAACGGGACGTCCGCGCCGAGCTGGGCGGCGAGCTCGCGCAGGCGGGCCCGGCCGAGGTCGGCGCCCCACAGTTCGTCGAGGGCGACCAGCGCCGCAGCCGCGTCCGCGGACCCGCCGGCCATCCCGGCCGCCACAGGGATGTGCTTGTCGAGGTGCAGGCGCGTGGTCGGGCCGTTGCCGTTCCCGCCGCTGTTCCCGCCACCGAGCCCGGTCTCGGCCATCACCACCCGGGCCGCCCGGACCGCGAGGTTGTCCTCGTCGGCGGGGACCCCGGCCGTGGCCTCCTGGGTGAAGCGCAGCCGCATCGAGCGCCGGGCGGCCGGGTGTTGGGCCGTCGGGCCGTCGAGCCGCGCCGTCACGGTGTCGTACAGCGACACGGTCTGCAGGATCGTGACCAGCTCGTGGTAGCCGTCGTCGCGGAGCCCACGGACGGTGAGGAAGAGGTTGATCTTCGACGGCACGCGGACGCGGACGCGCGTCGGCGGCTGCCGCTGCTCGACGTCTCCCACGCGTGCCACCTCCCCCGCACCGTTCACTCGGCTCGACGGACACACGGGTCGTACCTGGCTCTCCCGCACTCTGGCCGTCGCTCGACCGCGCGCCATGCTACGGAGGAGGCCCGCCGGTGCCGCATCGGCCGGGCCGACCGTGCGTCAGCCGTCGCGACCGCGGGCCTCCAGCGCGTCGGCCAGCCGGGCGATCGCGACCGCGTCCAGGGTCTCGGCTCGTGTTCCGAGGTCGATGTCCGCCTCGTCTGCGGCGGCGGTCAGGACCTCGAGTGGCGCGAGCGAGCGCAGGTTGTTGCGCAGGGTCTTGCGGCGCTGGGTGAAGGCCACGTCGACGAAGGCCAGGAGCCGTTCGCGCCGCGCGCCGGTCGGCGCATCGGCACGTCGGGTGAGGCGCACCATCACCGAGTCGACGTTCGGGACCGGGTGGAACACCGAGCGGGGCACGGTCATGGCGACCACGGCATCGGCCTGCAGGGCGAGCTTGACCGACACGCCCGCGTGCAGGGGGTGGCCAGGACGGGCCGCCCAGCGCTCCCCGACCTCGCGCTGGACCATCACGAACAGGTCCGCGACCGCCGGGTCGGCCAGGGCGTGCATCACGATGGGGGTGGCGGTGTTGTAGGGGAGGTTGGCCACCAGCCGCGCCGGGCCGTCGTCCACCAGCTCACCGAGCGCGGTGTGCAACGCGTCGGCGTGGACGACCTCGACGTTGCCGACATCCGCCAGCACCTCGCCGAGCGCACCGACCATCCCGGCGTCGATCTCGACGGCTACCACGCGTGCGACCGCCTCGGCGAGGCCGAGCGTCAACGACCCGAGGCCGGGACCGATCTCGAGGACGGTGTCGGTCGGCGCGAGGTCGGCCGCGGCCACGATGCGGCGCACGGTGTTCGGGTCGACCACGAAGTTCTGGCCCGCGGCCTTGCGCGGCGCCAGCCCGTGCTCACGCAGCAGCCGCTGCACCTCGGTGGGGGTGAGCAGGAGGGACCTCGCGTGCCGGTGGACCGGTGCAGGCTACGCAGCGCCGGTCAGCGGACGCCGATCTGACGGGAACAGTGCGGCCAGGCCTCCCAGCCCTGGGCGCGCTGGACGCGCTTGCCGACCTCGATCTGCTGCTCGCGGGTGGCCTCGTAGGCGTACTGCGGGGCACCCGATGGCTTGTGCGCCGACCACGTCGACGGGTGGAACTGCAGCCCACCGTGGTAGGTGCCACGCGCCGACCAGTTGCCGCCGGACTCGCACCGGGCGAGCCGGTCCCACACGTCGTCGCCCGCGGGCTGCGGCGAGCTCGCCGGCGCCGGGGCGGGCTTCGGGGGCGGCGGGGGCGGCACGAACGTGCCGACCAGGACGACGCGGTCGCGCGGCTCGGTGGTGACCTCGGAGGAGACCAGCTCGCGAGCGACCTCCTCGCCGTCCACCAGCTCCACGCGGTAGGTGTCGCGCCGGACCCCGTCGCGTCCCTCGACATCGACCCGGGTCACGCCCTTGCGCAGGTCGTCGGTCTCGCGCCGGACCTCGTCGTGGGCGATCGCGACCTCCTCGACGACCTCGTCGTAGGCCACGCGCTCGACGGTCACGTTGGTGTGCGGCTGGATCGCTGCAGCGAGGTCCCAGTCCACGACGTCGTCGGGGCCGAGCTCGATGCCCTCCTCGGTGAGGACGTCACCGACGGTCCCGGCCAGGGTGGTGACCTCGCGGGTCCCACCGTCCACCGTCAGCCGCAGCGTGCGCGGCAGCTCGAGGTGGATCGTGTCGCCGTCCTCGACGGGCGCGGACCACGCGGGTGCGATGCGAGCGCCCCGGTCCCGGACGTCGAGGTCGGCCTCCAGCAGCACCGCCGCGACCGAGGCGACCGGGGCGCTGATCCGCCGGATGACCGCCCCGTCGACGGCTACGTCCACGGTGATCGCGCGTGCGACCTCGATCACGTCGACGTCGGACAGCGGGGCGTCCGGTTCGGGCGTCACCTGGTCCGCCGGGCCGACCGGCACGTCGAGCTGGGCGAGCACGTCACCGACCGTCGATGCGTAGGTCCGCGTCGACAGCAGCTCGCCGTCGACGGCCACCTCGACGAGGCTGGACCAACCGATCAGCGGCACGGCGGCGAGGCCGAGCACGCTGAGACTGAGCAACCCGCGGGCACGACGCAGCAGGCGGGAGCTACGAGGGGAGGGAGACATGGGGGCGAACCGTACGGACGGCCCGCTCGAACGGACGGGGACGAACGGACAGGTCACCGTGTCCGCGCGGCGTTCAAGCGGCTCGTAGAGCGGCTGATCGCCGGCCGTCCGCGAGATGTTCCGTCGCAGGTCAGGTGGGCTCCGACGGGTCCTGGGTGGGCAGCGCGAAGGCACGGATCGCGTTGGCCATCACCACGTCGGCCAGGTCCTCGTCCGTACGTCCGTGGAGCTCGGCGAGCGTGCGCAGCGTGAACGGCAGGTACGAGGGATCGTTGGCCTCGCCGCGGTGGGGGTGCGGGGTGAGGTAGGGCGAGTCGGTCTCGGTCAACAGCAACTCGAGGGGGGTGGCGGCTGCTGCGTCGCGCAGCACACCCGCGTTCTTGAACGTCACGTTCCCGGCGAACGACAGGTACCAGCCGTGCTCGGCGCATCGCGCCACGACCTTCTCGTCGCCCGAGAAGCAGTGCATGACGACACGCTCGGGCGCCCCGTGCGCATCGAGGACGTCCAGCAGGTCGTCCCACGCCTCGCGGCAGTGGACGATCAGGGTCCGGTCGTGCTCGACGGCGAGGTCGATGTGGGCCCGGAACGAGGCCTCCTGCTGCTTCGGCGTGGTGTGGTCCCGGTAGTAGTCCAGGCCGGTCTCACCGATCGCGACGACGTCCGGTTCGGTGGCCAGGCGGCCGATGACCTCCATGACCTGGGGGCTGGCCTCCATCGCATCGTTGGGGTGCACACCCACGGCGGCGAACACGCCGTCGTGACGGCGCGCGGTGCTGACGGCCTCCGTCGACGACGCCATGTCGGTCCCCACGGTGATCATCGTGGTGACCCCGGCAGCACGCGCCTTCGCGACCTGCGCGGAAGCGGACAGGTCGAAGTGGTGATCGAGGTGACAGTGCGTGTCGACGTACGGCACAGCGAAGCCTTCAGGTGGGGACGAGGTCGTGGCCTGGGGCAGCACCGACAGGACGGCTGGGCCAGCGGGCGACGTCGCTCAACGCCGCTCCCCCGACCAGCACCCGCGATCGCGAGGTCCGGACACGACACGACCCGCCACGTGGGCGGGTCAGGGAGGAGCGTACCAGAGCACCGGCCTCGCCCGCTCGGTCCCGTCCACGCGAACCTGCAACCGGTAGCGAACGGCCCGCCAGGCACGTGGGCCTGCAACCGGTAGCCGCCATCCCGCGCTGCAGGTGCAGCTGCAACCGGTAGCAAGCACACGGTCGAGAGCGTGCGGTTGCTACCGGTCGCGTGTGGAGCGGGGGCCGCTCACCCCCCGCTGCTCCGAGTGAGCGGGAGGTGAGCGGCGGCTTCAGCGGACCGGCTCGGCGTCAACCGCGAGCCCGAGATCGACCCATCCGTCGGTGCCGTGGAGGAACGCGCGTCCCTCCGCTCCGAGGAGGACGCCGTCGTCGGGGAGGCGGTGCATCCAGGCCGCGTCGAGCTGGCCGCCCTCGATGAGCTCAGGCGGCAGGTCGAGGTGCCCCTCGGGTAGCGGACGCGTGATCGTCGAGCCGCCGACGGTCCGATCGACGAGCCGCCACGTCGGCTGGGCGACCGCGTCGAAGCCGGCGAACGCGTGCAGCGCGGCCACCTCGAACCGGGGTCCCTCGGCGGCGGCGCCCGACGTGAACTGCGGGCCGTCGTCATCGGGGCTCAGCGAACCGTCCGCCAGACGCTCGAAGCGCCACACCCACGTGCCGGGCTCGCCGTCCGTGGCGAGGAAGCGGAGGAACCAGCCGTCGGCCGTGTCGACCCAGTCGACCACCCGCACGGCGGCGCCATCGACGGCCGGTGTCTCGAACCCGTCGTGGTCGCTCGGCCCCTCGCCCGTGCCCGGTCCGTCGTCCCACCCCGTGACGCGGAGGACGGTCGGACCGTCGTCGCCGAGCCGCTCCAACCACGTCAGCGAGGCGCCGTCAGGGGTCCAGGCCATCCCGTGCAGGGTCAGGCCGCTGTCGTCGCGCGCGTTCGGTGCGAGCACCGGGTCATCGACGGTCACCGGTGGCCGGGGTTCGCCGGCCACGATCTCGACGTAGCGCAGGCCGGTCACCCCGTCCTCGGTGACGAGCGCCGCCACGGTGAGGTCGTCGACCGTGCCGCCGGGCCGGACCGCCACCTCCACCACGGTCGCGTCACCCTGGTCAGCGAGGTCGAGCAACGGGACATCGTCCCCACCACCTCCGGGCCGCAGCCACACGCTGGTCGCATCCGCCTGCACCATCGGAACGGTCGGCTCCCCCGCTGGCATGCGATCGGTCACCGTGCCCTCGGTGGCCTCGCGGGGCCCCTCGACGCCACCGAGCAGCGCGCCGACGATCGGGCCGTCGCCGAGCACCTGCGGGAGCACGATCTCGAGGCCGCCGTCCGCCGTCGTCGCCACGCGCGCCACGAAAGCGCGGCCGACGCCGTCGTCCGGTTGACCCGCTCCGAAGACCCGGTCAGCGACCATGAGCGCCGTCCCGCCGCGCGCCGCGAGGGAGACGTTCCCAAGCCGGCCGCCGAACGGGACCTTGCGCTCGGCCAGCACCTGGTCGCCCACGACGTAGCGCAGGAGCGCAGCGTCGTGCTCGCCGCCGCCGGAGAGCTCGGGCCGGATCAGTTCGAAGCGGGGGTCCCCGTCCTGCCCTGGCACCTGCGAGGTGAAGGCCACCGAGGCCTGCCCGACCTCGGCTCCCGGGGGCGGGAGGAGCTCCCTGGTCGCCCGGACCGCGAACCCGTCCTCCGTGCGCTCGAGGGTCTGCTCGACGAAGCCTTCCTCACCGAGGCTGCCGACCAGGCGGCTGCGGTCACCCACGTCGGTGACCGCTCCCGTCCAGTCCTGCACGAACGTCGGCCCGCCGTCGATGACACCCGCCCGGTCCACCGCGAGCGCAGCCGTCCGGAGGTCGATGGGGACCACGTAGGTCACAGCCTCTTCCCCGGATCGTCCGAGGTACGCGATGTGGCGGCCGTCGGGCGAGACGACGTAGGCGGAGCGGTTGCTCGCGAACCCGGGGATGTCGCGGTTCGGCGTGAGCGCGGCCACGACGTCCCCACCGTCGCGACGGACGTAGACCACGAGCCCGAGGTCGTCGCTGGCACCATCGTCGTAGCCCACCGCGACGAAGTCGTCGATGGTCGAGCCGACCGACACGGTGAAGCTGTGGACGGTCATGTTCCGGTTCACGGGTGGGTGCAGCTCGGTGCGCTCACCGGTGGCGAGGTCGTCCGCGACGAGCGTCCCGTCATCCAGCACCAGCAGCGCGTGGTCGGGATCGCCCGGGAGGGCCGCCACCGCGGGGGTCACGATCTCCTGAGCGATGGGAGCCGCGCGGGTCACCCCGTCGGGCAGGGCCCGGGGCGCGAGCAACGCGCCGCTGCCGTCGCGCATCGCGATCCACGTGCGTTCCCCGTCCCCGAACACCGCCGCGTCCCCCCAAGCGTCGAGCCACACCGCCGGAGCCTCGGCCCCGTCGAGGAGCGCTGTGACGTCCAGCTCAGTGGTGATGGCGCCCGCCTCGGTGACCCGGAGCTCGACGCCACCGGCCACGGGGACCAGGCTGTACACGGGCCCACCGAGCTCACGTTCCGGATCGAGGTGCGAGCTGGCGACCGCCAGGACCGTGGTCGGCAGCAGCGAGGCGAGGTCGGTCTGGTTCGGCGCCGTTCGGAGCGACGTGCCGTCCCCGTCGGCCTCCTGCAACTCGACCGTGCGCAGCTGGCCCTGCGCGGTCCGGACGACGACGGCGGTGGTACCGGGCTGTGCACCGGCGGTCCAGTCCTGAAGCACCGCGCCTTCGGACAGACGGACCGCCGTCCAGCCCCGGTCCGCGTCAGCATCCTCAGCGGCGGTCGGCATCAGGAGCAGGTCAGAAGCAGAGCCGCCCGAGGTCACCAACGCGACCCAACGTCCGTCGGGGCTGAGCACGACGCCGCCGTCGGCTGCCACGTCGAGCCCCGCGTGGACGGCCCCGACCCCGTCACCGATCAACGAGAGGTCGCGGCGGCTGTCCAACGCGGCCGCAAGCAGGTCG
The DNA here is from genome assembly GCF_000969705.1 of Nitriliruptor alkaliphilus DSM 45188. GTDB lineage: Bacteria > Actinomycetota > Nitriliruptoria > Nitriliruptorales > Nitriliruptoraceae > Nitriliruptor > Nitriliruptor alkaliphilus. Next base: position 2,065,226 of record NZ_KQ033901.1, on the reverse strand, counting down.
TCGGCGACCTCACCGGGGGTCGCGAGTGCGGCGCCGTCGGCCACCAGCCTGCCGAGATCCTGGGTGCCGCCGGTGGCGAGGTCGAGGCGCCCGACCGCACCGTCACGGACGACCACGAGTCGATCGGGGACGTTCGGTCCCGCCTGCGTGGCCAGCTGCTCGGCGAAGTCGTCGATGCGGGGCACGTCCGGGCCCCGTTCGAGCAGGAGCGGGACGGCCAGGGCGAGGCCGAAGGCTGCGGCGCCGGCGGGGACGGCGGTGAGCAGTCGGCGGCGCCGTCGTCGTGCCGCGCGCGCCTTCACGTGCCGGTACAGCGCGGGGGCGGTGGTGACGTCGTCGACGCGCTCCTGCAGCGTCGCGCGCAGGCGGTCCTCCATGGGGGCCATCAGCAGCCACCTCCCGAGGTCGTCGGTTCCCCGGTTCCAGCGGGCTTGGTACGAGACACGGCGCCGTCCGCGACGCGTGGATCCTCGACGAGCTCCTCGAGGCGGGCGATACCCCGAGACGCGCGGGACTTGACCGTGCCCACCGAGACGCCGAGGACCTCCGCCGTCTGGGCCTCCGACAGGTCCTCGTAGTAGCGCAGGACCAGCACGGTCCGTTGTGGAACGGGGAGGCGGCGGAGCGCCTGCCACACCTGGTCGCGGTCGGCGGCGTGGTCGTCGACCAGCCGAACGCCGCGGTCGTCGCCCGAACGTGCCTGACCGACGCGGCGTTCCAGGTAGCGACGTCGCAGCTTCGATCTGGCCTCGTTGACCACGGCGCGTCGCACGTAGGCCGCGACGTCGCGGATCTCACCGCGCCGCCAGCGCACCAGGATGCGCGCGAACACGTCGGCGACGACGTCCTCGGCGAGCTCGGCGTCGTTGACCAGCAGGTAGGCCAGCCCGGCGGCGCGCTGGCGTTCGGCGGCGAACACGGCCGCGAAGCCCTGTTCGTCCGTCCCCGCCCGAACCATCGCCAGCACCGGCTGCGTCCCTCATCCACTGCACCCGAGCCTCCCACGCAGGAGGCCTGTGTGCACCAGGACGCCCACCTCCCCGGCGAGGTTCCCCGGATGTCATCCGGTGAACCTGCCGGAGGTCAGCGCAGGGGATCGGCGTCCACCGCCTCCCCGAGCGCGCGAGACCCACCATCGGCGTCGATGAACCAGGCCTGGCCGGACCCGCCCACGATCACGCCGTCACCCAGGACGTGGAGCCACGTCTCGGGCAGGCCGTCACCGGGGGCCACACCGTCGGGCAGCACGACGTCGCGTGGGGATCCGAAGGGATCGGCGACCAGGCGTGGCCCCTCGAACTCGAAGATCAGCAGCCACGTCGGCCGGGACTCGTCGTCGGCGCCGGCGAGGGCCGTGACGCCGCCCTGGCTCACCGGTGAGGTGACCAGCTCGGGCTCACTGCCCGCCGGGATGGCCAGGGCACCGTCGCCCTGGACCTCGAGCACCCAGCGGTACCACCCGCGGTTGTCGTCCTGCGATGCGAAGCGGGCCACGAGGCGACCCCCTCCGACGTCGAGCACGTCGACCAGGCCGGCATCGAAGGCGAACGGCGCCTCGAAGCTGGCGTTGTCCGTGGCCGTGTCGCCCGTGCCAGGACCGCCGTCCCAGCCGATGGTGCGCAGGGTCGCGGGGCCGTCATCGTGGCGCTCCATCCACAGCAGCTTCGACCCGTCCGGGGTCCACGCCAACCCGTTCAACCTGACCCCAGGATCGGTCGCTCCGAGCGGTGCGTACGCGTCCTGGAACATGGGCGTCTCCAACACCTCGCCGCCGGCGACCTCGATCCAGCGCAGGTCGGTCAGCCCCTCGGAGGTGCGGGCGACCACGACCGTCAGGTCGTCCGGCGTGCTGCCCGGGCGGACGGCTGCCTCGAGGTTCATGCCCGGCGGGGCCGGGTAGCGCAGCAGATCGACCTCGGAGCCGTCCGCCCGTCGCAGCACCACCGCGTCGGCGGTGGTCACCACGATCGGGCCGGGCAGCTGCTGCACCGCGGGGGCCTCCTCGACGTCCCCGTCGTCGATGCCCTCCTCGCCGGGCGGGGTCACCTCCGGGGTCGGTTCGGGCTGCGGCTCGGGTTCGGGTGGGGCCACGTCCTTGCCGACCAGAGCGGCACGGACGGTGCCCTCGGGCAGCGCGACGGGGGTGGCGAAGTCGCCCTCGCCGTCGTGGCGCAGCAACCAAACCGAGCGGCCGTCGCCGAGCAGCGTGGCGTCACCCCAGGCGTCGAGCCAGAGGTCCGCGGCGTCGGCCTCCCCGACCAGCCCTGTGACGTCGAGCTCGCCGGAGGTCTCGCCCACGAGCCGGACGTGGCGGTCGTTGCCGACCTGCTCGAGCTGGTAACGGGACGAACTCGGCTCGGGGGAGCCATCGTGCGTGAGGCTGGCCGCCAGCACCTGGGCGGCGTCCTCGACGGTCACCGGGTCGCTGACGGCGGTCAACTCCCCATCGACCCCGACGACCTCGAAGCTCGTGAGGGTGCCGTTCGCGGTGGCGACCAGGATCTCGGACATGGCACCCGAACCCCGCTCGATCGGACCTCCCCAGTCGAGGATGCGGGCGTCCTCGCTGACGTTGCCGAAGGTGTGGATCTCCATCTCGCCGTCCAGCAGGGTGTTGGCGACCGTCACGACGTACCCGTCGGCCTCCTCGCCCCTCGTGAGGTAGGCGACCCACCCGCCGTCGTCGCTGACCGCCATCCCGCCGTCGCCGATGACGCTGGGGAAGGTCGCGCTGACCTCGCTGACACCGGGACGGAAGATGGTCCAGGACGGTTCGGTGCCGGGTGCCTGCTCCAGGGCGACCCACGCGGGGTCATCGCCGCGGTCGGCAGCGGGCACGGCCAGACCGGTCAGCGGACCCTGCGGTGGCGTCTGCACCCCGCTGTCGGTGACCGTCCCCTCGCGGAGGTCGAGGATGCCCATCCCACCGTCGACGTCGTGGATGACCGCACGGTCGGGGGTGGCCGGGCTCATCGGGAGCTGGTCCGAGTAGTCCTCGATGCGCGGCACCTCCGGTCCGCCGCTGGTGAGCAGGAACGGGACGGCGACGGCGACACCGAGGGCGGCGGCGCCGGCCGGCACCCACGCGAGGAGCTTCTGGCGGCGACGCCGGGCGATCCGCGCCTGGACGCCGCGGTACAGCTGCGGGGTCGGCTCGGCGCCCTCGGCGCGGGCACGCAGCGAGTCGCGGACGCGCTGTTCGATGGGGTCCATCAGCGATCACCTCCGAGGCTCGTCGTCGTATCCGGGTCCCTCGAGGCGCGACCGTCCGGCCCGCCGAGCAACTCCTGCAGGCGAGCCAGCCCGCGCGAGGTGTTGGACTTCACGGTGCCGACCGAGCAGCCGAGGATGTCGGCGGTCTCGGCCTCGGACAGGTCCTCGTAGTAGCGGAGGACGACGGCGGCTCGTTGCTTGGCGGGCAGGCGCTGGATGCCCTGCCACACCGCGTCGTGCTCGGCTGCCGCCTCGTCGACGAGGCGCACGCCGCGATCGTCACCCGACCGTGCGGCCGCGACGCGGCGTTCGAGGTAGCGGCGGCGCAGTCGGCTGTTGGCCTCGTTGGCGACGGCGCGGCGCACGTAGGCCCCGACGTCGCGGACGTCGCCCTTGCGCCACCGCACGTACACCTTCGCGAAGGCTTCGGACACCACGTCCTCGGCCTGGTCCGGGTCGCTGACCAACAGGTAGGCGAGCCGGACCGCCCGGCGGTGGTGGGCGTTGTAGACGACGGCGAACGAGTCCTCCGTCACCCCCGCCCTGACCATCGCGAGCACGTTCGTCCCCATCTCGTCGTGGATGCAGGCGACCGACGACCTGTCGGCGGGCATCCCCTCCGCCCCTCCCGACGCGCGCCGGCACGTCGAGGTTGCATCGAGGATGGTCGCCTACGAGGACCCGGGTGCGTGCTTGGCCGCGACCACCGCGTCGAAGACCGCGCGCTTCGGCACGCCGGCCGCCTGTGCCACCTCGGCGATCGCGGCCTTCCGCGCCAGCCCGTCGGCCTCCCGGGCCCGGACCCGGGCCACCAGCTCGGCGTCGTCCGCGGGTTCGGGCACGACGTCGGGTGCCCCGGCGACGACGAGGGTCAGCTCCCCACGGACACCGTCGGCCACGGTCACCGCGAGCTGGCCGAGCCCGCCGCGGAGCACCTCCTCGTGGAGCTTGGTCAGCTCGCGGCAGAGCGCGGCGGGACGGTCGGCACCGAGCGACCCGGCGAGGTCGGTGAGGTCGTCCTCGGCCCGGTGCGGGGACACGTACAGCACCATCGTGCGTCGCTCGCCGGCCAGCTCGGCCAGCCGGTCGCGGCGTGCCCCACCCTTGCGCGGCAGGAAGCCCTCGAACGCGACCCGGTCGGTCGGCAGCCCGGACACCACCAGCGCCGTCAGCAGCGCCGAGGCACCCGGGATCGCCTCGACCCGGTGGCCGGCCGCGACCACCGCCGCGATCAGCCGGTACCCGGGGTCACTCACAGCAGGCGTCCCCGCGTCGGACACCAACACCAGGCGCTGACCGTCCACCAGACGGGCGATGACCTCGTCGGCGCGCTCGCGCTCGTTGTGCTCGTGCAGCGACAGCTGGCGGACCTCGCTGCCCACGTGGGCGAGCAGCTTGCCGGTCCGGCGGGTGTCCTCGGCGAGGACGAGGTCGGCGTCGCACAGCGCCTGCGCGGCGCGGGTCGACAGGTCGCCGAGGTTGCCGATCGGGGTCGCCACCACGATCAGGGCACCCGCCGCCGCTGCCTCGTCGCTCACCGGTGCCTCCACCCGCTGTCACGTCGCACGGGAGGCCGAGCGTACGCTCCGGGCCGTGACCCGACGCCGCCGCTCCGCCGCGATCGTTGCGACGCTCGCCGTCGCGGCGTCGGCCGCCGCCGTGGCCCTGACCCACCTCGGCACGCCGCCGGGCATCGTCTTCGACGAGGCCTACTACGTCGGTGATGCCCGGGCGATGCTGGCCACGGGAGTCGATGACGGGTTCGCGGTGCACCCGCCCCTCGGCAAGTGGGTCATCGCGCTCGGGATCACCGTCGTCGGTGACAGCCCGGTGGGGTGGCGGATCGGCGGCGCGTTGCTGGCGGTGCTGGCCGTCGCCGCGACGGTGGAGCTCGGTCGGCGGCTGACCGGCCGCATCGGCCTCGGCGTGGTGGCCGGCGCGCTCGTCGCGCTCGACGGGGTATGGCTGACCCTGGCACGGATGGCGATGCTCGATGCGGCGCTCGCGGCACTGGTGACCCTCGGGACCCTGGCCCTGGTGGTCGATCACCAGCGCGCCACGTCCCGGGCCAGCGACGTCACCGTCCGCACCGGTCGTGACGCCGAGGGTGTCAGCGCGGGCCACCTCGTCGCCCCGCGGGTGTCCCGGGCGCCGCTGGTCGCTGCCGGCATCCTGTTCGGTCTGGCCACCGCGACCAAGTGGTCGGGGCTGCTCGCGCTCGGCGGCGCGGGGCTGCTGGCGGCCGGCTGGGAGCTGGCCGCACGCAGGCGACGTGCGACGGAGCGCCTCGGACCCCGCGAGGTGGCGCGTGCCGCCGCCCCCGTCGCGCTCGCCCTGATCATCGCCCCTATCGCCGTGTACGCCCTCAGCTGGGTGCCGTGGCTCGTCGGCTACCCCGCCAGCCACACGGCGGCTGCGCAGTGCGAGCCGATCGAGGCCGCCGGCGGGACGTGCGACCCGTCGCTCGGGGATCGGGTCGCCGGCCTCGCCCGGCACCACGGCGCCGTCCTTCGCTTCCACACCGGCCTCGACGCGGACCACCCCTACCGCGCCCCGGCGACGACCTGGCCGACCCAGCACCGGCCGGTGGTCGCCCACTACGAGAGCTGCGACGAGGACGGCACCCACGGCGAGGACGGCGAGCCGTGCCTCGGGGTGCCGGGGAAGGCCAGCGAAGTCGCCATCCTCGGCAACCCCGCGCTGTGGTGGTCCGCACTCGTCCTGGTCCCGCTGGCAGCCGCCGCGCTGCGCCGCCGGGAGGGCACGGCGGTCGTCCCGTTGGTGATGCTCGGGGCGCAGTACCTGCCGTGGTTGGTCGTCGCCCGGCCCGTCTTCAGCTTCTACACCGCCCCGCTCGTACCGGCGCTCGCCCTGGCCGTGGTGATCGCCGGCGCCGAGCTGGACCGATCGGCCCGGCGGCTGGTGACCCTCCCGATCGGTGCGGGGGCGGCGATCGTGGCCGGCGCCACAGCGTCGTTGCTGGGCGCCGCGACCCCCACGGCCGTGGCGGTCGCGGTCCTCGGCGCGACCGCTGGCACCGGCGTCGGCGGCGTGATCGACGGACGCCGGGGACACCAGCGAGGTGTGCCTGACCCGGCTCGGCCGCTCGGCACGACGATCTCGTGGCTCGTTCTGGCAGCGGCCGTGGCGCTCTTCGTGTACTTCTCCCCCCTCTGGTACGGCGTGCCGGTGGACGAAGCGGTGCTGCGCCAGCGCTGGTGGCTGCACAGCTGGGTGTGAGCCGACGCCGTCGGCGACCCGGAACACCTCCCCGAACCGCCGAGCCGGACCCACACGGAGCCCCCCATGCGCAAGGTCCTCGGCACCACCGCGGCCGTGCTGGCGGTGGTGTTCGTCCTCGGTCTCGGCGCCGGCGGCTGGTACTACACCGCCGAGTTGCTGCCCGCTCCGCAGCCCGAGGACCCGACCTACGACGTCGAGGTCGTCGCGGTGGACGGGTCCAGCGGCGAGGTCACCCTGACCGCGAGTGAGGGCGACCTCGTGGAGCTGGAACGTCTCGGGTTCTGGACGGCGACCGCGACGTTGGAGCTCGGCGAGGTCCTGGCCACTGACGACGAGGCAGTCACCCGCACCGCGACCGTGCTCGACGGCGACTGGCCCGAGCCAGGTGACGTCGGGACCGCCCGCGCCACCACCTTCCGAGGCGACCCGATGGAGGCGCTCGGGTTGCCGTTCGAGGACGTCGACGTCGCCGGTCCCGACGGCGTCCTGCCCGCCTGGTTCGTACCCGGCGACGACGAGGCGGACGTGGCCCGGCAGGGTGACGTCGCCGTCATGGTTCACGGCCGTGGCGCCACCCGCGAGGAGCTGCACCGGACGCTCCGGTCCGTCCACGCCGTCGGCCTCGACGCGCTGGTGGTCAGCGTCCGCAACGACCCGGAGGCTCCCGCGGACCCCGACGGCTGGGGCCGGTTCGGCGACACCGAGTGGGAGGACCTGCAGGCGGCCGTCGACCACCTCGTCGAGCAGGAGGGGGCCGAGCGGCTGGTGGTCGTCGGCTCGTCGCAGGGCGCCTCGTTGACGCTCGGGTGGCTGCGTCGCGGTGAGCACGGTGACCGGGCGATCGGCGCGGTGCTGACCAGCCCCCTGGTGTCCATGCACGACACCCTCGTCCTGCAGGCGCAGGGACGTGACATCCCCGACCTCGCGATCCCACCGCTGCTGTGGTCCACGAAGATCATCGCGACGCTGCGCTCGGGCATGCGCTTCCACCGCCTCGAGCACGCCGCCGACGACGTGGTCGACGCCTACGACGTACCGATGCTGGTCACCCACGGCACCGGCGACAGCACCGTCCCGTTCGACGGCAGCCGCCAGCTCGCGGACGCACGTCCGGACCTCGTCCAGCTCGAGGTCTACGACGACGTCGAACACGTCCGGGAGTGGAACGCCGACCCGGACCGCTTCGACACCGACCTGACCGCCTTCCTGACCTCCGTCCTCGACTGACCCGCACCATGGCGCCACGGCAACACGCGAGGCACCGCCAGCTAGCGTCGGGTCGGCGGGACACCCGGTCCCGCCGGGTCCTGCGAGGTGGCACCACCGATGGCCAAGCGCATGACGATCGACGAGCTGGCCCAGGCGACCGGCGTCTCGAGCCGGAACATCCGCTACTACCAGACCCGCGGGCTGCTGCCTCCCCCGGAGGTCAGCGGGCGGCTCGGCTACTACGACCGGCGTCACATCGACCGGCTGTCGCTCATCCAGGAGCTGCAGGCCGAGGGCCTGAACCTGCAGGCGATCGGCTGGCTGCTCAGCGGCGGGGCCACGGTCGACACCGGTGAGCTGCGGAAGATGAAGCGCGCGTTGCTCGACCAGTGGGTCGTGGAGCAGCCCGTCGAACTGCCCGTCGAGCAGGCCCTCCAGGGCTACGAGGGCGCCGACCCCGACGGCGCCGAGGCCCAGCGCGCCGCCGACCTCGGCCTGTTCGAGGCGACGGAGGACCCCGAGAAGGTGCGGGTGCGGATGCCGTCGGTCCTCGAGGCCGGACGTGAACTGAGCGAGATGGGCGCGTCCATCGGCCGTCAGCTCGACGTGCTCGAGCAGATGCGTACCCACGCGATGGCCGTCGCCCAGATCTACGTCGAGCTGTTCGACGACGTGGTGCTCGCCGACTGGGACGCGAGGGGACGGCCCGCCGAGGAGTGGCAGCGGGTCCGCGAGGCGCTCGAGCGCATCCGCCCCCTGGCCGGCGACGCCCTCCTCGCGGTGTTCCACCAGGTGATGGCGCAGGCGGTCGCCGACCGCGTCGAGGAAGCCGCGCGACCCGACGAGGCCGCCCCACCCGCCTGACCACCTGACCGCGGGCTCGCACTTGCTGGCGCTCAGGCGCCAGGAAGTGCCGTCGCCTCCGTCGACGGCCGGGGACGGGTGGCAGTTCCTGGCGCTCAGGAGCCAGGAACTGGGTGACCGTCTGCCCTCTTGACTGAGACAGTAGAAGCTGTCATCGTTACGGCACCGTAAGTTGCTGCCCCGTCATGGAGCCCTGCGATGCCCCTGCTCAGCGCCCCTCGTCGCCCCCTGCCGGCGTCGCTGCGCTCGCTGCTCGGCTCGTCCCTCCTCGAGGGCCTGGCGAGCCCGCACAGCGTGAGCCGCTACCTCGAGTCCGTCCACCCGCTGTGGACCCTCGAAGGTGGCCGCGCCCAGGTCGTCGAGGTGCACCCGGACACCGCCGACACCGTGACGCTCACCCTGCAGCCCGACCACGTGTGGCAGGGGGCGCTGCCCGGCCAGCACGTCCGGATCGGTGTCCCGATCGACGGGGTGATCCAGACCCGGACCTACTCGGTGTCCTCGTCCGCGCACCGTGCCGACGGCCGCTTCACGATCACCGCCAAGCGCAAGGAGGGCGGCCTCGTCTCGGGCTGGCTGCACCAGCAGGCCAACGTCGGCGCCGTGCTGCACTGCTCGGCCGCGACCGGCGAGGTCGTGCTGCCCGACCCCCGACCCGAGCGTCTCCTGCTGATCAGCGGCGGCAGCGGGATCACCCCCGTGGTCTCCATGCTGCGCACGCTGGCCGACGAGGACCACACCGGTTCGGTCACCTTCCTGCACTACGCCCGCAGCCGCGCCGACGTACCGTTCCTCGCCGACCTCCAAGCCATCGCCGACCGGCTGCCCGGCGTCGACCTCCACATCGTCCCCACCGGCGGCGAACCCGGCGAGGTGCTCACCGGACGCTTCGAGGCCGCCCACCTCGACGTCGTGGCACCGGACCACCGCGAGACGCTCACCTTCGCCTGCGGCCCGACCGGCCTGATCGACGCACTCGAGGAGGTGTACGCCGCCGGCGGTGTGAGCGACCTGCTGCAGGTCGAACGGTTCACCCCGAGGGCGCTCGTCCGGCTCGAGGGCGTCGCCGGCGGGACCATCCGGTTCGAGCGGTCCGGCATCGAGGTGACCGATGACGGCCGCTCACTGCTCGAGCAGGCCGAGGCGGCCGGGCTGGCGCCCGAGAACGGCTGCCGCATGGGCATCTGTCACACCTGCACCCGCTTCAAGCCCGAGGGCGCCGTCACCGACCTGCGCGACGGCCGCGTCAACGACACCCCGGACGCCCGGGTCCAGATCTGCGTGACCGTCCCCGCCGGCGACGTCGTCCTGGACCTGTAGGCAGCTCCCCTTCCCGCTTCCGCACGTCGAAGGAGCCTCCGTGCCCATCGAACTCGACCTCCCGCCCGCGCCCAACGCGCTACGCCCCGACGAGCTCGCCTCGGCGGCCGACTACCGCCTGCCGCCCTGTGCGGCCCACCTGACCGCCGAGCAGGTCGATGAGCTCGGCCGTGAGCTCGACGCGATCCGCCAGCGCCACCTCGACGACCTCGGCGAGACCGACCGGCGCTACATCCACGCCATGGTCCGCCTGCAGAAGGCGCTCGAGGTCGGCGGCCGGGGCCTGCTGTTCGCCGGCTTCTTCCCGCCGGCCCTCATCGGCGGTGCCGCCGCGCTCGGCCTCTCCAAGATCCTCGACAACATGGAGATCGGCCACAACATCATGCACGGCCAGTACGACTGGATGGAGGACCCGCGCCTGCACTCCTCGGCCTACGAGTGGGACAACGCGGCGCCGGCCAGCCAGTGGAAGCACGGCCACAACGTGGTCCACCACACCTACACCAACGTCGTCGGCAAGGACCGGGACGTCGGCTACGGCCTGCTGCGGGTCAGCGAGCTGCAGCGCTGGCGCCCACGCGACCTCGGCAACCCGCTCTCCATGTTCCTGCTGTCGCTGATGTTCCAGTACGGGGTCGCGCTGCACGAACTCGAGGTCGAGAAGCTCACCAGCGGCGACAAGCCGATGGACGACGCCAAGCCGATCCTCGCCGCCATCCGCGCCAAGGCGGGGGCGCAGGCCAAGAAGGACTACCTGCTGTTCCCGCTGCTGGCCGGCCCGGCCGCACCGTTCGTGATCGCCGGCAACCTCGGCGCCAACCTGCTGCGCAACGTGTGGGCCTTCACCGTCATCTTCTGCGGCCACTTCCCCGAGGGTGTCGAGATGTTCACCGAGGAGGACATCGAGGGCGAGACCCGGGCGCGGTGGTACCTGCGGCAGATGCTCGGTTCGGCGAACCTCACGGGCGGCCCGGTCTTCCACGTGCTGACCGGCAACCTGTCGCACCAGATCGAGCACCACCTCTTCCCGGACCTGCCGGCCTGGCGCTACGCCTCGATCGCGGCCGACGTCCGCGAGCTCGCCGACCGCTACGACCTGCCCTACAACACCGGCCCGTTGCACAAGCAGTTCGGCACCGTCGTCAAGCGGGTCGTGCGCTTGTCGGTCCCCGACGACCTCCCCGGCATGGTCCGTGGCCTCGTCCGCCGCTCGTCGCGGACCGTCGACGCGCTCGCCGAGATCGGCGCCCAGGCACGCATCGAGCGTGAGGGCGCCGACCTCGCTGCCTGACCGCCGCGGACCTCGAGGGCCGGTCCCCGCCATCCGTCCAACGGATCGGTCGGGGCGCCGGCCCTTCGTCCGTGGTCCCGGGCCCCATCGCCTCGACATCCGGACCACGGTGGACCACCCGACGAGGAGGCCACCGTGAGCGTGCGTGACGACAACGTCCGCGACGACAACACCAGCTTCGAGGTCGAACGGCACACCGACGACCAGCCACCCCGTGACGACGTGATCGAGCCGGACGACATCGACGCCGCCGAGATCGCCGACGAACTCCAGGGCAGCCCCGATGCCGACGGGCTCGATGTGGGTGCCGGACGGGTCGACGACCCCGATCCGTTCCACCGCGACGACGAGCCACCGCGGGCAGCGAGGTCGTCCGACGATCTGCCCGAGTCGCAGGGCTTCGACGCCGACGTCGCCGACCGCATGACCGAGGACGACGGTCAGACCGCGCCGCTGTCCGACGAGGAGCGCCCGCAGCACTGACACCACGGAGGCCCGATGTCGGTCTGGATGCTCCCGGTCGGGGTTCTGCTGCTCGGCACGGTCACCTACGACGCCCTCTCCACCACCGTGGTGGCCTCCAGCGCAGGCGGGCCGCTGACCTCACGGGTCGCCCGAGCCGTGTGGTCGATCGTGGGACGGTTCGCCCGGCCCGGATCGGTCACGATGCGTCTTTCGGGCCCCGTCGTGGTGGTGTTGACGGTCGGCACGTGGCTGCTGCTGCTCTGGAGCGGGTGGGCCCTGATCTTCTCGTCGAGCCCGGACGCCGTGGTGACGTTCCTCGACGGAGAACCCGCCGATGGCTGGTCCCGCGTCTACTACGCGGGCTTCACGATCTTCACCCTCGGTGTGGGCGACGTGGTACCGAACGGACCACCGTGGCAGATGCTGACCGGCTTCGCCGTGGCATCCGGCCTCGCGTTGACCACGCTGGCCATCACCTACTTCATCCCGGTCGTCACCGCCGTCACCGTCCGCCGGGCACAGGCGAACTCCATCGCCGGGCTGGGTGCGTCACCCCACGAGATCGTCCTGCGCAGCTGGCACGAGGGTTCCTTCCGGTGGGTGGAGGCCCAACTGCCCCGGCTGGCCGAGCAGGTCCTGCAGACCGCCGAGCGCCACCTCGCCTACCCGATCCTGCACTACTTCCACAGCGCCAGTCCGAGGACCGATCTGGCGATCCAGCTCCACGCCCTCGACGAGGCGGTGACCATCCTGGAGGCCGGCGTGACCGAGCCGTCGCGCCCCCACCCCCAGGCGCTCGCCCACTTCCGACACGCCACCACGCAGCTGCTCGACAACCTCGACCTCGACCTGGCGTCCGCACGCACCCCGGCAGCCATCGATCTCGCCCCGCTGCGCGATGCCGGCATCCCGACCGTGGACGACGCGACGTTCGCCGACCAGCTCGACCGACTCCTCGAGCACCGACGCCGGCTGTCCGCCTTCGCCGCGGAGTCGGTCTGGTACGAGCGGTCCGCCGGGTAGGAGGACGCCGTGCTCGACGTGGTGCTCTTCGTGGTCGGGGCGGTGGCACTGGTCTTCGCGTGCCTCTTCGCCCACCTCGAGCGGTGGTCGATCACACCGTCGCTGCTGGGCCTGGTCGTCGGCATCGCCATCGGACCACAGGCCCTCGATCTGTTGGCCCTCCCGGACGGCGAGCGGATCGCGATCCTCCACCGGGCCGCGCAGCTCCTGCTGGCCGTGGCGCTGATGGGAACGGCCCTGCGCTACCCCTCGGGTGCGGTCCGGCAGCGGGTCCGGGAGGTCACCCTCCTGCTGGTGGTGGTGCTCCCCGTCATGGCAGCCGTGTTGGCCGACGGCGCGACGTGGACCCTGCCGATGTCGGCCGGAGCCGCGCTCGTCCTCGGCACTGCCCTCTCCCCGACGGACCCGGTGCTCGCGGCCGGCATCGTCACCGGACAGCCCGCCGAGACCGACATCCCGGACCGGGGACGCCAGGTCCTGTCGCTCGAGTCGGGGGCGAACGACGGCCTGGCTCAGCCGCTGGTCGTCATCGCGATCGCGATCGCGCTCGGCCGACCGCTGACCTCCGCGCTCGGTCAGGCTGCGTACGAGGTCGGGTCCGCTGCCGTGCTCGGGACCGTGGTCGGGCTCGCCGCCGGACGGGCGCTGCGCTGGGCGGAGCAGCACCGCGAGATCAGCCCCTCGGTGGCCGAGTTCACCGTCGACGAGACCCTGAACCAGTTCCTCGTGATCCCCGTCTTCGTCCTCTTCGGCGCGTCGTTGCCCTGGGCCGCGTGGGGATCCCTCGGCTGGGGAGCTGGCGGCTTCGTCGCCGCGGCGCTGTTCCTGCGCCGGCTGCCGATCGTGCTGCTGCTGAAACGTCCGATGCGAGGCTCGTGGCTCCACCTGACGTGGCTCGGGTGGTTCGGCCCCATCGGGATCGCCGCGCTGTTCTACCTCGGCCACGCCGACAGGCAGGGCCTGACCGATCCGACGCTGTGGGCAGCCGGCACGCTGGCGATCGCGGTCAGCACCGTGGTCCACGGGCTGAGCGCCGGCCCGGCACGTGTGGCCTACCGCCGCGCGTCCGTCGGGCGCGGCGACTGAACGCCGCGGGTGCGGTCGGTCCGATCGGACGCGCCCGAGCGGACGGGTGGCAGGACCCACCAGCCGCACCGGACCCTCCGGAGGGCAACGGAACGACACGACGGATCGGAGCGGCGATGGCCAACGAGACGAACACGACGACGGACCACGACACCATCCGTGCCTGGGCGGAGGAGCACGGCGGGGTACCCGCCAACGTCCGAGGCACCGCCGACGGCGAGGGCGCGGGCGTCCTGACCCTCGACATCGTCGGGTACGGCGCCGGAGAGGAGGAGCTCGAGCACATCGAGTGGGATGCGTGGTTCGAGAAGTTCGAGGACGCCGGGCTGGCCTTCCTCTACCAGGAACAGAAGGCGAGCGGCGAGGACTCGACGTTCTTCAAGCTCATCAGCCGCGAGGGCGCTGACACCGGTTGAGACCAGGTTCAGGCGCGGTCGACCCGGTCGCGGACGGCGCGGTCCACGCCGCGCTGCATCGCGTTCATGACCGCCTGGATCGTCAGGGGCTTGAGGCGTTCGATCACCTCCGACAGCCCGGCCCGCTCCTCGGGCGGCACCTCGCCCTGGAGGTAGGGCCGCAGCAGGTGGCGTCGCAGCAACGCGCCGAGGTCCTCGGCGAGCTGGCCCGTCGCCGCCTCGATCAGGCGGTGCGACTCCTCGAGCATCTCGCGCGGGAGGCCCACGTCGAGCCACTGCAGGGCGAGCTCGAGGTCGGCCGCGCGGGTGCGCAGGCGCCCGTCAGGCAACACCTCGACCACCGCCGTCGCGGCCAGGCCCTCCAGCTCGTCGTCGGCGATCGTCCGACCGGCGATCCGGTCGAGCTCCGCCCGGCTGAGCTCCTCGGGCGGGTCGCTGACCCACGGTGAGAGCAGGGCGCCGAACACGGCGACGTCGTCAGGGCTGGCGGCCGCGGGCACGCGCAGCAGGAAGCGTTCGATGGCCTGGAGGGTGAACCCCTTGGCCTGCAGGTCCCGCACCAGCTTCAGGCGAGCGAGGTGCGCCTCGTCGTACAGCCCGGTTCGGCCACGCAGGAGCGGTGGGGGCAGGAGGCCCTTGGTCGCGTAGAACCGCACGGTGCGCACGGTCACGCCGGCGGCTGCGGCCAGCTCGTCCACGGTCCGCAGTTCCGCGCGCTCCTCGTGCACGTCGGTCGCGCTCACCCGCACCTCGTCGTCGGCTGGGCTCCACCGCAGTTGCGGTTCGGAGCAGCGATGATGTTACATAACCGCTGTCACGTTCGCGGTGGGAGCAGCACGTCGACGCCTCCACCGGCGACCACCCTTCCTCGAGAGGACCTCCGGTGACGGACGCTTACGTCTACGACGCCATCCGCACGCCCCGCGGCAAGGGCAAGAGCACAGGCTCGCTGCACACCGTCAAGCCCGTCTCCCTGATGACCGGCCTGATGCACGCGATCCAGGAGCGCAACGAGGGTCTCGACCCGGCCGGGATCGACGATGTCGTCCTCGGCGTGGTCGAGCCCCACGGCGAGCAGGGCGGCTCGATCGCCCGCACCGCTGCGATCGCCGCCGGGTTGCCCCAGCCGGTCGCCGGCGTGCAGCTCAACCGCTACTGCGGGTCGGGCCTCGAGGCCGTCAACCAGGCCTCGGCCCGCATCCGCTCCGGCTGGGAGGACCTGATCCTCGCCGGCGGGGTCGAGTCGATGTCGCGCGTGCCGATGGCCTCGGGCGGCGACCCGTGGGCCAGGGACCCCGAGACCAACTACGCGACCTCGTTCGTGCCGCAGGGCGTCTCGGCCGACCTGATCGCCACCACCGAGGGCTACTCCCGGGAGGACGTGGACGCGTTCGCGCTCGAGTCGCAGATACGTGCCGGCAAGGCGTGGGCCGACGGCCGCTTCGAACGGTCCGTCATCCCCGTCCGGGACATCACCGGCCGCGTCGTGCTCGACCGCGACGAGACCGTCCGCCCCGACGCCTCGATGGAGGCGCTCGGCGCTCTCAAGCCCTCCTTCGCCGGCATCGGAGAGATGGGCGGCTTCGACGCCGTCGCGCTGCAGCGCTACACCGAGGTCGAGTCGATCGACCACGTGCACCACGCGGGCAACAGCTCGGGCATCGTGGACGGCGCGTCCCTGGTCCTCCTGGGCTCCAAGGAGGCGGGCAAGCGCCACAGCCTCACCCCCCGCGCCCGCATCCGGTCCGCGGCCGTCATCGGGTCCGAACCGACGATCATGCTCACCGGCCCCGGGCCCGCCTGCTTCAAGGCGCTCGACAAGGCCAGCATGACGCCGAAGGACATCGACCTGGTCGAGATCAACGAGGCGTTCGCCGCGGTGGCCCTCAAGCTGATGCGCGACCTCGACGTGTCGCACGACATCACCAACGTCAACGGTGGCGCCATCGCCATGGGCCACCCCCTCGGCGCGACCGGCGCGATGCTGCTCGGCACCGTCGTCGACGAGCTCGAGCGGCGTGACCTGACCACCGGCCTCGTGACGCTGTGCATCGGCGGCGGCATGGGCATCGCGACCGTCGTCGAGCGTGTGTGAGCTCCGGCTCCCCAACGACCTGAACAGATCGAGGTAGTCACGTGAGCACGGACACCATCAAGTACGAGCGCGATGCCGACGGCGTCGTGACCCTGACCCTGGACGACCCGACGCAGCCCGTGAACACCATGCGGGCCCAGTTCGTCGACGACCTCGAGCAGGTCGTCACCCAGCTGCGCGGCGAGGAGGACCTGAAGGGCGTCCTCGTCACATCGGCCAAGTCGACCTTCTTCGCCGGCGGCGACCTGCGCGAGCTGATCCAGGCCGGACCCGACGACGTCGAGGCGGTCGCGGCCAACAGCGCCCGCATCAAGGACGCGATGCGCGGCCTCGAGACGCTCGGCAAGCCGGTCGTCGCGGTCCTGGGCGGCACCGCCCTCGGCGGTGGGCTCGAGATCGCGCTCGCCTGTCACCGCCGCATCGCGGTGGAGAACCCCAAGGCCGTCTTCGGCACGCCCGAGGTCACCCTCGGCCTCCTGCCCGGCGCGGGCGGTGTGGTCCGCACCGTGCGCATGCTCGGCATCGTCAACGCGCTGCTGAACGTGCTCATCCAGGGTCCGCAGATGAAGCTGGCCAAGGCGCTCGAGGTCGGCATCGTCGACGAGGCCCACGCGGACCTCGACGCAGCGATGGCAGCGGCACGCGCGTTCATCGCCGACAACCCCGAGTCGGTCCAGCCGTGGGACGTCAAGGGCTACAAGATCCCCGGCGGCGGTCCGTCGCACCCGGCGTTCGCGGCGAACTCCCCGGCCATCCCGGCCAACCTCAAGAAGCAGAGCAAGGGCGCCCACTACGACGCGCCTCACCACATCATGTGCGCCGCCGTCGAGGGCGCCGCGGTCCCCGTCGACCGGGCCTTCGAGATCGAGACCCGCTACTTCGTGGACCTGGTGTGCAACTCGCCGCAGTCCAAGAACATGACCCAGGCGTTCTTCTTCGACCTCCAGGCCATCAACAAGGGCGAGTCCCGCCCCGACGGGTTCGACACCTGGAAGGCCACCAAGGTCGGCGTCCTCGGCGCCGGCATGATGGGCGCCGGCATCGCCTACCAGTGCGCCAAGTCGGGCATCGAGGTCGTCCTCAAGGACGTCGCGCTCGAGAACGCGCAGAAGGGCAAGGGCTACTCCGAGAAGCTGGTCGCCAAGGGCATCGAGCGCGGCAAGGTGACCGAGGAGAAGGGCCAGGCCCTGCTCGACCGGATCACCCCCACCGACTCCTACGACGACCTGGCCGGCTGCGACCTGGTCATCGAGGCCGTGTTCGAGTCGACCGAGCTCAAGCACCAGGTCTTCGGCGACACCGAGCCCGTCGTCAACGACGACGCGCTGCTGTGCTCCAACACCTCGACGCTGCCCATCACCGAGCTGGCCGAGGGGGTGCAGCGTCCCGAGGACTTCATCGGCCTGCACTTCTTCTCGCCGGTCGACAAGATGCCACTGGTCGAGATCATCAAGGGCGAGCGCACGTCGGATGCGGCGCTGGCCAAGGCCATCGACGTGGTCCAACAGATCAAGAAGACCCCGATCGTGGTCAACGACTCGCGCGGGTTCTTCACCTCGCGGGTCATCGGCACGTTCATCAACGAGGCCGTCGCGATGCTGGCCGAGGGCGTGCACCCGGTCTCGATCGAGCGGGCCGGCGAGAAGGCCGGCTACCCGGCCGCGCCGCTCCAGCTGATGGACGAGCTGACCCTGACCCTGCCCCGCAAGATCGCGGCCGAGTTCGAGGCCGCCGCGAAGCGCGACGGCATCGAGCACACCCGGCACCCAGCCCAGGACGTCCTGGACCGGATGGTCGAGGAGTTCGGCCGCGAAGGGAAGTCCGCCGGCGCGGGGTTCTACGACTACGAGGACGGCAAGCGCACCCGGCTGTGGCCGGGCCTGCTCGAGCACTTCCGCCAGGAGGGCGTCTGCCTCCCCCAGGTGGACCTGATCGAGCGCATGCTGTTCGCCGAGGCGCTCGAGACGGTCAAGTGCTTCGACGAGGGTGTGCTGATCACCCCCCAGGACGCCAATATCGGGTCCATCTTCGGTATCGGCTTCCCGGCCTGGACCGGCGGGGTCGTGCAGTACATCGACCAGTACCCGGGCGGCACCACCGGCTTCGTCGCACGCTGCAAGGAGCTGGCCGACCGGTACGGCGACCGCTTCCTGCCGCCGGCCTCGCTCGCGGCCAAGGCCGAGACGGGCGAACCGTTCCGAGCGTGACCCGCACCGCACCGTGATCGAGGGCGCCCTCCGGGGCGCCCTCGACGCGTCCGGCCACCGAACCGACCCTGCGCCCGCGCCGGGCCACCGTCACCCCGGCGACGGCCACCTCGTTGTGACCCCTGCGGAGGTGATCACCCGAGCAGACGTCCGGAGCGGGAGGCACGGTGCGACGCGTCCCCACGTTCCTCATCGCGGCCGCGCTGGCGACCGCCTCCCTCGGCGCGTCCGGCGACGGCGATCCGCTCCGGGACCGCCAGTACGGCCTCGACGTCATCGGCGCCCCCGAGGCGTGGCAGGTCTCGCGGGGGGCCGGTCAGGTCATCGCGATCGTGGACACCGGGATCCACCTCGATCACCCCGATCTCGCGAGCAAGCTCCTGCGGGACCGAACCGGGACCGTCGTGGGGTTCGACGCCGTCGACGGCCGGTCACCGGAGGACGGCAACGGCCACGGGACCCTCGTCGCCGGTACCGCCGCGGCCGCCACCGGCAACGGCATCGGGATCGCGTCGGTCGCACCCGAAGCCCTGCTGATGCCGATCCGCGTCCTCGACGATCGCGGCGAGGGGAGCATGGCGGACGTGGATCGCGGCATCCGCTGGGCCGTGGACAACGGGGCCGACGTGATCAACCTGTCCCTCGAACTGGCGATCCCCCGGCCCGGCGGGATCATCAGCGGCGCGCCGGATGCTGCGGTGCGCTACGCGTGGGAACGAGGGGTCGTGGTGGTCGCTGCGGCCGGGAACAGCGGGACCCCCTTCACCGACTACGCCCCCTCGACACCGGTGCTGCTCGTCGGTGCGACCGATGCCCGTGACCGGCAGACCAGCTTCTCCGACTCCGGCCGCCGCGACATGGTCCTCGCCCCCGGTGTCGACATCGTCAGCACCGCGTGCGACCCGTGCGGCCCCGCGGGCACCGCCACCTACGCCTCGGCCTCCGGCACCTCGTTCTCCGCTCCCCACGTCGCCGGCGCCGTCGCGGTCCTGCTCGCACAGGGCCGGTCACCTGCTGAGGCGGTCGCGGCGCTGCGCGAGACGGCCGTCCCGGTCCCCCGCCCGGCGACCTCGTTGCAGCAGGGACACGGCCGGATCGACCTCGCCGCCGCGGTCGCGCGCCCCCGGGCGTCGAACCCGTCGGCACCAGCCCCGTCCGCGCCGAGCCCGAGGACCACCGAGACACCCCGACCCGCACCAGCCCCCGCAGAGCCCGGACCCGAGGCCGTGAGGCCGTCACCTTCGTCGGAGCCCGCCCCCGAGCCGCAGGCACCGGTCGAGGGACCGGCCACCGACGCGGTGCCCGAAGCGGGCGACGAGGCCGACACCGGTGGCCCCGCCCTGGAGGAGGACCCCACCCCCGTGGCCCCCGAGGCCACGACCGACCACCCGCCGACCGACGAGGTCGCGCTGCCCAGCCCCCGGGGGGGACCAGGCGGGCCACTCGCCCTCGCGCTGCTCGCCGGATCGATGGTCATCGCCACCGGTGCCGCGAGCCTGCGCGCCCTCGGAGCCGCCGCGGCAGCGGACCGGTGACACGAGCGACGGCGGGCACCTCGTCAGAGGCGCCCGCCGTCGAGGCCGACCGTCAGCTGTCGGTCTCGTCGTCGGCATCCGTGCCGTCGGTGCCGGTCCCGTCGGTCGCAGCATCGTCATCGGTGCCGTCCACGTCCGTCCCGTCGGTGTCGGCGCCGTCCGTCACGGCGTCATCGTCCTCGGTGCCGGTGACCCCGGCATCCGTCTCGGCGTCGCCCATGCCGTCGGTGGTGTCGGTCTCGTCCGCACCGTCGGTGGCGTCGTCGGCCGTGGTGTCGCGCTCGGGCTCGAGCACCTCGTCGATGATGTGGAGCATCCCATCGGCGGTCTCGATGTTCGCGCAGACCACCGTCGCGGTGGTCGCCCCACCCTCGACGGTCACGACCTGCCCATCGGCGGTGACGCGCAGCTCCTGCCGATCGTCGGTCGTGGCGTCACCCTCGTCGGTCGTGGCGTCACCCTCGTCGGTCGCGGTGTCGTCGGTCGCGGTGTCGTCGGTCGCCGAGTCGTCCGTCGCCGAGTCGTCCGTCGCCGAGTCGTCCGTCGCCGTGTCATCGGTCGCCGTGTCGTCCGTCGCCGAGTCGTCCGTTGCCGTCCCGTTCGTGGTACCGACGGCCACGGAACCATCGGTCCCGAGCAGCGTCGCGATGGCCTCACGATCGACCAGCTCCTGGGCGTCGAGGGCCCCCTCGTCGCTCAGGTGGAAGGCCAGGACCTCGTCGTCGACCACGACATCGGTAGTGGTACCCGTGGTGGTGTCGTCGGTGCCTGCGTCGTCGTCGATGGTGCCGTCGGTCCCATCATCGTCGGTGGTGCCGCCGGTGGTGGCGTCCATCTCGACACCGAACGCCTCGTTGGTCGGGGCGAAGGCGGTCAGCTGGTCGGTGGCGCCCCGCTCGAGCTCGCTGACGAACGTCGAGGTGCGCAGCTCGGAGGCGAGCTCGGACAGCGCGGGCAGCGCCTCGATGGCCTCGATGAGTGTCAGTTCGCGCAGCGGCTGCTCCTCGCCGGCTCCGACGGTCGTGTCGGTGTCGGTGTCGACATCGGTGTCCGTGTCGGTCCCGGCGTCGGTGCCAGCGTCCGTGTCGGTGTCGGTGTCGGTGCCAGCGTCGGTGTCGGTGTCGGTCCCGGCGTCGGTGTCGGTGTCGGTGCCAGCGTCGGTGTCGGTGTCGGTCCCGGCGTCGGTGTCGGTCCCGGCGTCGGTCTCCCCCTCGGTACCAGCGTCGGTATCGGCGTCGGTACCGGCATCGGTGTCGGTGTCGGTCCCGGCGTCGGTCTCCCCCTCGGTACCAGCGTCGGTATCGGCGTCGGCGCCGTCATCGGTCTCCGTGCCGGCAGCGTCGGTGTCCGTGTCGGTCCCAGCGTCGACATCGGTGTCGGTGTCGGTGTCGGTGTCGGCGTCGGTCGTGCCCACATCGCCGGTCGCGTCGGTCGGCAGCTCGGCAGCAGCGAGGATGTCCTGGCACTGTTCGCCGAAGGTGCCGGCGGGCAGCGCGACCTCCTCGTCGTCCTCGACGGTGGTGGTGTCTTCGGTCGTCGCGGTGTCGTCGCCGTTGTCGTCGCCGCACGCGGCGAGCACCAGGGCGGCGGAGGCCGACAGCGCGACCGCGCGGCGGCGGCCTCGGTGGACGTGGCTCACGGGGTACCTCGTTGGTCGGAGGGGATGGCTTCATCGGGAGCCTCCGCCCCGCGCCACACACCGACCGCCGACCACCCCGGCCGCCGGTGGCGGGACCTCGTCCACGTCGACCGGATGCACCGACCGTGGGGACACCGGTCACCCCTCGGTCGAACGACCACGGAGGCCGGGAACGACCGTCGCCGCGCGCGTCGGGAGCAGGAGGCAGCTGTCGCCGAACTCGTGCCAGCGGTAGTCGCCGGCGACGGCGGCCGCGTACGCAACCTCGACCAGCTCGGGTCCGGCGACCGCCTCGAGGAGGAGCAGGTGCGACGCGTCCGGCTCGTGCCACCCGGTGATCAGGCCGTCCACCACCCGCGCCGGACGATCGGGCCCGAGCACGAGGTCGGTCCACCCAGCCCCGGCCCGCACGAGCCCATCGGCCCGTGCGACGGTCTCCAGGGCGCGCGTCACCGTCGTGCCCACCGCCACGACCCTTCCCCCGTGCCGCCGGGTGTGCTCCACGAGCCGGGCCGTCGCGGCAGGCACCTCGTAGCGCTCCGGTGGCGGTGGCTCGTCGATCTCCAGCGACGACACACCGGTGTGCAACAGCACGGGCGCGACGCCGATCCCGCGGGTCACGAGGTCGGTCACCACACGCTCGGTGAGGGGCCTGCCGGCTGACGCCATCTCCGCGCTGCCGGGGTGACGAGCCACGGCCGGTTGGTAGGCCGCCAGCGGTTCGGACCGGTCGAGGTGGCCGTAGGTGATCGGTCGACCGTGCCTCGCCAGCTCGTCCTCGACCGGCCCGTCGATCAGGAACCGGGCCACCCACAGACGCCGTCGTGGCGGCATCGCGGGTCGGACGAGCCGCAGGCGTCCGCCCGACGGCAGGCGGAGCACCTCACCGGCGAGAGCGTCGCTGACGCCGTGGCTCCCACCGCGGCTGCGGAGCTCCACGACGTGGGCGCCGTGCGGTGCCGGCCCGGCGACGTGCACCGTGACCGCCCGGCCATCCGCCCGGGCCGCGTCGAGCGCCGCCGCCACCGTCGCCGAGGTGTTGACCACCACGAGGTCACCGGGCGTGAGCTCGTCCGCCAGCTGCCGGAACCGGCGGTGACGAACCTCTCGGCCGTCGGCCACGAGCAGCCGCACCTCGTCCCGGGCGAGCCCCCAGTCCTCCGGAGGTGCCGTCGCCTGCCGGCCGGGAGGGACCACGAACCGGGTGCGCACGTGGTGTCGCGATGCACCGTGATCGAGTTCGTGGGTGACGGCGTGCCCGGTCACATCGCACCGACCACGAGCAGGTCGGACGCGCGGTAGCGCCCGCTCGGCGGTCGTTCGTCGATCAGGTGCAGCAACGCGGGGACCACGCTGGCCGGCTCGGGGCGGTCGCTGATGTCCTCACCGGGGAACGCCGCCTGGTGCATCGCGGTCCGCATGTCCCCCGGATCGACCGCGTGGACCGCCAGCTCGGGATGCTCGGCACCGAGGACGGCGGTGAGCTGGTCGAGCGCCGCCTTCGACGCGCCGTAGCCGCCCCAGCCGGGGTACGGCTCGACCGCTGCGTCCGAGGAGATCGCGAGCACCGTCCCCTCAGCGGCTCGGAGGGCGGGGAGCAGCTCCTGGGTGAGGGCCAGCGGCGCGACCACGTTGGTCCGTAGGATCGACCCGAACTCGGCCGGGTCCAGCATGGCCAACGGCGGCAGCGGCGACGGCCCGAGCGCGGACGCGTTGTGGACCAGCAGCTCCAGGCGGTCCGGTACGGCCGCGGCCACGGCGGCTCGGTGCGCCGGGTCCGCGACGTCCCCGGCGATGGCCGTCACGTCGGTGACCGCCCCCAGACGATCGACCGCGCGGTCGAGGGCGCGGCCGTTCCGAGCATCGAGGATCAGCGACCAGCCACGGGCGGCGAGGGCGCGGGCGAGCGCGTGGCCGAGGCCACGGGATGCTCCGGTGATCACAGCGGTGGGCACGTGGGTTCCTCCGGGTCGGGATCGAGGTCGAGCGAGCCTCGGCGCCGACGCTACGGAATGAACCTCACTTGAAGTCAAGAGATTCGTGGTATCCATCCCGGGCTCGAGGGCACCGCGAACGTCCCCCGCCCGCCGCGCACGCCCTGCGGACGCCGGTAACCGCCCAGACGGCCGTCCGACCGGCCGGCCTCGCATCGACGGGGCCGACTGGCGTAGCATCCCCGGGTCGGAAGCAGGTCAGGGGACCGCGAGGGAGCGGCTTGGATCTCCTCGGCACGCTGCAGTGGATCCAAGCCCTGCTGTTCACGGGGCTCGGGCTCGTTGCGCTGCGCGCCTACCTGCGGCAGCGCACCCGCCCCGCGGCCTACGTCGCGGGTGCGTTCGGTGCACTCGCGTTCGTCACCCTCGGCACACGCCTCACCGAGCTGATCGTCGCCGAACGACCCGACCTGTTCCAGGACGCGATGGTCCTCGCGCTCCTGGCCTTCCCCTGGTTGCTGGCCGCGATGGTGTGGTCCTTCGAAGGCCCGCTCCCCCGCTGGCTGCGTCTGGCCGGGGTCGCGACCGCCGCCCTCGGGCTCACCGTCCTCCCGCTGCCATCGTTCGGGGACGCCGAACGGAGCACCGCCCAGGCGTTGTTCGTGGCCGGCCTGCTCATCCAGTGGGTCTTTATCACCGGTACGGCCGCGGGCCACCTGTGGCGCGTCGGGCGAGGGCAACGTGTCGTCCGGGCACGCACCCGCCTGATCGCCGGGGGCGCCATCGTGCTCGCCGGGGCGCTGCTCGTCGCCGGCACCGTCGACAGGGCCGACCGGCCGGGACTTGCGACCGGTATCGCGCTGCTGGTGATCGTGGCTGCGCTGCTGTTCGCCGCGGGGGTCGCCCCTCCAGCGCTGCTGCGCTGGTACTGGCGGCAACTGCCGGGCCAGCGGATGCACGAGATGCAGACCGCGCTGGTCGCGGCCGCCACTCCCGACGAGGTCGCGCACGCCGTCACCCCCGTTCTCGGTGACACCTTCGGCGCCGGATCGCTGTGCGCTGACCCCAGCGGGCGCATCGTCGCCGCCCACGCGATGTCGACCGATGAGGCCGAGCGGGTCCTCGCCGGGATCATCGAGGACGAACCCTCCCGTGAGGACGTCCGCGCGCTGACCGTCGACGGCTGGTGGCTCGCGGTCCACGCCTCGCCCTACGCCCCGCTGTTCGGCGAGGACGAGCGGGGCCTGCTGGAGCGGTTCGGTGCGCAGTTCCGACTCGCCTTGCAACGCGCCGAGCTGTTCGTCGCCCACCAGCGCGACAAGGCCGAGCTCGAACGGGCCGGTGCGGAGATGCAGAGCATGCTCGTCGGACTGTCCCACGACCTGCGCAGCCCCGCGGTGACCATCAGCACCTACGCGTCCCTGCTCCGCGAGGCGCGAGACGCCGACGACCGCGAGCAGATGATCACGGGCATCCGCGACAGCTCGGCCTACCTCGATCGCCTCGTCGACGGACTGCTCGAGCTGTCGCGCATCGGCCGCAGCGACGGCGAGCCCGAGCCCGTCGCCCTCCACGCCGTGATCGACGGGGTCCAGCGGCGCCTCGCCGCCACCCACCCGTCCCTGACCGTCGAGGTCCACACCGACCTGCCGACCCTGTGCGTGGATCGCCTCCGCATCGAGCAGGTGATCGACAACCTGCTCGGCAACGCCGCCAAACACGGGGGCCGCCAGGATCTGACGATCGACGTCTCCTGGGAGCCCAACGCCGACGGCGGCACGCTCGTCCTGACCGATGACGGACGGGGGGTCCCCGACCGCGAGCGAGAGGCAGTGTTCGCCCTGTTCCGCCGAGGTTCGGGCGCGTCCGTCTCCGGCAGCGGGGTCGGCCTCGGGCTCGTGCGCCGCATCGTGGAGTCCTACGACGGCCGTATCGCCTTCGCACCGAGCGAGACCGGCGCACGCGTCGAACTCGAACTACCGGCCGAGCTGCTGCAACCGGAGGGGTCCGCCTCGCCCGGTCTACCGCAGGTGGTCAGCCCTCCCCACCCCTGAGGTCGCCGTGCCCCCGAGGTCGCGGGGCCGGCAGGACCATCCGTCGTCCTGCCAGTCGGGGCCACGGGTATCCTGCCCCGCCACGGGGGCCGCGGAGGTGACGCGAGGTTGGAACGACCACAGCCCACCGACCGCCCCGAGCCGGGCGATGGCACCCGTGCGCTCGCGTCGCGGGCCCGGGCCGACGGCATCGAGGTGCTCGAACGCACGGTGACGCGCCTGCGCCGTGAGACCGACGGGCTGCGTCGGGCGCTGCGGTACCGAGCGGTCATCGAGCAGGCCAAGGGCATCCTCGTGGTCCGCCTCGGTGTCGGTCCCGACGCCGCGTTCCGGTGGCTGGTCGAACGCTCGCAGCAGGACAACCGCAAGCTGACCACCGTGGCGGCCGGTGTCGTCGCACACGCGCTGTCCGCATCCGAGCACCGGGGGGACGTGGCCGACCAGGCTCCCGCCGGGGACGTCCGTGTGCAGCTCGCAGCGGCCGCGTTCGCGGTGGCCCCCGGCGCCTGCGAGCTGACCGAGGCGGTCGTCGACGAGCTCGCCGACCTCGAGGTCACCGGCGCGGCGCTGTTCGCCGTGGACACCGGGGACGCCCTCGGGCTCCTCGCTGCCCACGGCTTGACCACCGCGGTCAAGGGCTGGCATCGCATCGCGCTCACCGCTGACGTCCCGGTCGCGGCGGCGGCCCGGACCGGCCAGCCGGTGCTGGTCACCGACCAGGCGGACCGGCTCGCGCACTTCCCCGGCACCCGGCACATCCCGGACCTCCCGGGGGCGATCGCCGCGCTGCCGCTGACCGACGGCAACCGCGTCATCGGCGTGCTCGCGCTGGTCTGGCCGACGACGTTCGCGTTCGACGAGGCGACCATCGACCGGTTGATCGCGACCACCGAGCGCACCGTCCCGAGGCTGCTCGGGTTGCTGGAACGCTGGCCGGACGATCTCGTCGAGCTGCACGTCGACCCGGGGTACGACGACTGGTTCCACCGGTTCCTCGGTTCCCTGCCGATCCCGGTCGCACTGTTGGAGCCTCGCCGCGAGGACGGGCACGTCGTCGACCTGATCGTGGTCCACACCAACGACGCCAGCGACGCGGGCCTGGGTCCCGTGGGTCGCAGCGTGCTGGAGCGCTTCCCGCAGCTGGTGCGGACCGAGTTGTTCGATGAGGTCCGCCGGGTCCTCGAGACCGGTGCACCGTGGTCGACCCCCCAGTTCATCCTGCCGACGTCAGTGGACGGGCCGGGCGTGGTCGTCGACGACCTGACGGTCACCCGGCTGGGCAACCTGGTGGCGATGAGCGGGCGCGCCGTCCACCGTGCTCAGGGCGACCGTTCGAAGCGGTAGCCAGCCTCTGCCCAGATCAGACGGTGGCGCGCCCCGTCGACGGTGGCGTCACCCGTCGGCCAGCCGGCGTCGCCCTGGTACAGCGAGACGAGGGCACCCGTCGTGTCCCGGCTGATGCGCGGCTCGTAGCGCAGTTCGTCGCGGGCGTCGGCGTGAGTGAGGACCGCGCTGACCGAGCCCAGTTCCGCGACCTGGCGCAGCGTCAGCCACGTCGGTGGGGCGAGGTCCATCTCGCGGGCGGTGCAGCGCGCGAACGCCGCAGCAGGGGTGACCCAGTCGGACGCGTGGATCTCGTCCCCGTCGACCACCACGTCCTCCACCTCTGCCTCGGCCGCGACGAAGAACCACGTCGCGAACCGCCGGGGCGGTCCTGGCGGGGTGACCCAGTGCGACCACGGGACGAGGTCCTCGACCGGGGCGACGAGGTCGGCCTCCTCGGTCAGCTCGCGCGCAGCGGCGTGCCGTGCGGCGGTCACACCGAAGCGGTCGGCCGTCCCGGCGCGCGCGGCGTCCTGCGCGTCGACCCGTCCCCCAGGGAAGACCCAGGCTCCCCCGTGGAAGGCGAGGTCGGGGTTACGACGCAGCAACAGCGCTTCGATCCCGGCGGGGCCGTCCCGCAGGAGCACGACCGTCGCGGCGGGGGCGAGCTCGACCTCGGCAGCGGGGACCTCGGTGTCCGCCGGATCGAGCGCGCGTTCGCCGCGGTCGCTCACGGGTAGAGCTGGGCGATGGAGTGGGCGATGCAGGCGGGCTTGTCGCTGCCTTCGAGCTCCACGGTCGACTCCAGTCGCACACGGAGTCCGGCACCCGCCGGCTCGGTGCCGAGGACGCTGGTCGACACCCGTACCCGTGAGTCGACCGGGACCGGGGCGATGAAGCGCACGCGATCGAGGCCGTAGTTCACCGCCATGCGCACGCCGTCCACGCGGTAGACCTGCTGGACGAGCCGTGGGAGCAGCGACAGGGTCAGGAACCCGTGGGCGATGGTGACCCCGAAGGGGCCCTCCGCGGCACGTTCCGGATCGACGTGGATCCACTGGTGGTCGCCCGTCGCCTCGGCGAACGTATCGATGGTCGCCTGGTCGATCGTCACCCACTCGCTGACCCCGAGGTGGGTCCCCTCCGCCACCTCGGCCAGCTCCGCCACGCTCTCGAACACCCGCACATCGGTTCCTCGTCTCGGCTGCGTGGGACGGTAGTCGGCAGCCTCGCCCCGCCCGCGTTCAGGCGGCGCGCTCGGCGAGGAGCTCGAGCGCGGGGTTGTGGTCGGGCGGGACGGTCTCGTGGGCCGGCGGTGGACCGGGCGGGGTCCCGTCACCGAACGGCCGACCACCGAGAGCCGCTCGTCCGTGCGGGGTGACCCACGCGGTCAGGTCCGGACCGAGCGGGACGATCCCGGTCGGGTTGATGTCGAGGTGGACCTCGTAGTAGTGCGACTTGATGTGGACGAAGTCGGTGGTGTCGCCGAACCCGGGGGTCTGGAACAGGTCACGGGCGTAGGCCCACAGGGCCGGCATCTCGCTGAGCTTGTTCCGGTTGCACTTGAAGTGGCCGTGGTAGACCGGGTCGAAGCGGGCCAGGGTGGTGAACAGGCGGACGTCGGCCTCGGTGATGGTGTCCCCGACCAGGTACCGCTGGTCGGTCAGCCGCTGCTCCAACCAGTCGAGCCGGTCGAACAACTGGTGGTAGGCCCGTTCGTAGCTCGACTGCTTGCCGGCGAACCCGCAGCGGTAGACCCCGTTGTTGACGTCCTCGTAGACCAGCTGCATGACCTCGTCGATCTCGTCCCGTCGCTCCTCGGGGTACAGGTCCGGTGCACCCTCACGGTGGTGATCACGCCACTGGGTCGACAGGTCGAGGGTCAGGACGGGGTAGTCGTTGGTCACCACCTGCCCGGAGGGCACGTCCACCATCGCCGGGACGGTGATGCCCTTGGGGTAGCCGGGGAACGCCGCCTCGTAGGCGTCCTTCAGCCGCGGGATGCCGAGGACGGGGTCCACGCCGCCCGGGTCGAGGTCGAAGGTCCAGCTGTCGGCGTCGTGGGTCGGTCCGGCGACCGCCATCGAGATGGCGTCCTCGAGGCCGAGCAACCGCCGGACGATGATGGCCCGGTTCGCCCAGGGGCACGCCCGGGCGACCGCCAGCCGGTAGCGACCCGCCTCGACGGGCCACTCGGCACCGGGGTCGGCGGTGATACGCCGTTGGATGTAGTCGGTGTCCCGTTCGAAGCTGTCCTCGACGTACGAACCCTGGGTCACAGCGGCCTCCTGGCGGTCGCTGCGACGGTAGCGTCGACACCGCCACCCCCACCGACCCATCCGGACCACGACCGTGCCCCCTTCGACCGACCAGCACGAGACCGCTCCCGCCTCCGACCGCCACCCGGGGCTCCTCAACCACCGCGACCTCGGTGGAACGCCCACCCGGGACGGACGGGTGCTCGCATCAGGTCGCCTCGTGCGTGCGGCCGAGCCGGTCGACCTGTCCGACGACGAGGTCGCGACGCTGGCGGCACTCGGCGTGCGCTCACGGATCGACCTTCGTGCGCAGGACGAGCCGGCGCAGCAGCCGTGCACCGAGCTCGACGCCGCGGGCGTCGCCGTGCACCACGTGCCGTTCCGGGGCCTGCTGGCTGCCGAGCGGCTCCCACCCCTCGAGACCGCCGAGCAGCTCGGCGAGTACTACCTCGCGTCGGCCCGGGCCAACCTCGGCGCGCTGGTGACGGCCGTCGAGTTGGTCGCCGGCGAGGCGGCGCTGGCCACCCTCGTGCACTGCGCGTGGGGCAAGGATCGAGCCGGCCTGGTGATCGCCACCGTATTGGAGCTCGTCGGGGTCCCCCGCGAGGCGGTGCTGGCCGACTACGCGCGCACCCAGGAGGCCGCCCCGCGGCTGCTCGACCGCGTCCTCGCCCGCGTCCCACCGGAACGTGCCGCGAAGATCGACCGTGATCGGCCGGTCCTCCACGCGCACGAGGTCACGATGCGGACCTTCCTGACGGCCGTGGACGCCGAGCACGGCGGGGTCGCGGGGCTGCTGTCGGACGGTGGCGCGGACCCGGCCGGGCTCGCCGAGGCGCTGCGCGGACGGCTGCTCGCCTGACCCATCAGTGGATAGCCGTGCCACGACCGGCTCACGAAGCTGTGACCTCGGCAGTGGTGGCGCTGAGGAGGTCGCAGCGACGGTGTCGCTGTCGTTGCATGAGTCGTCCGGGCTGAGACGCGCTCCCCGGGCTCGGCACCGATCGTGGCGGTCAGCTTCACTCGATCGGCTCCTGCATCGCGATGGCGTGCCCTCACCCGCCGTCATCGATCCTGCGCTGCAGGTACCACGAGAAGTAGCCCCGGTAGCGCTCCTGGAGTTCCGGGCGACGCCAGTCATCCCCGGTGATCGTGCCCCGGCAGCCGGGACGGCCACATGCGCAGGCCATGCCCACACCGATGACGTCGAACATGGCGTAGTCGACGGTCAGCTCATCACCAGCGGGGACGTCCATCATCGTGACCAGCACGATGTTGCCTGCGAACCCGACGTTGGGTTCGCAGGAGTGGTTGAGGAACAACATGACCGCGTCGCGGTCCTGCGGGTCGGTCGCGGCGAGGTGGAGGTCGTCGGCGATCTGGATCTCGGTCTGGAACAGCTCATCGGGCAACGCTTCGACGGCTGCGCGGTCGAGGATGTGGCCCCCCTTGACCGCGACCACCTCCCCGGCCTCGAGATCCTGCTCCGCGAACAACCCTCGGCCAGCGATGGGGCTCTCGCGGCCCTTGCGGACCTTCGGGGAGAGGTAGGAAGCAACGCCCATGGAGGACTCCACCGTCGGCTGACACGAGCGAGAGCGCGGAAGCCTACGGGCGTGTTGGTGTGGCCGGGGTCCAACGTGCCGAGCGGGTACGGATCGTGTCACCGATGCCACGATCCGCACCCGGTAGCCGACGAGCTCAGGGCGAGGCGACCGGCGGGACGGGCGGAGGCGGCGCCTCGACGGACCGGGCCGGACGGGCCGCGAGCAGGTGACGCCGCCCCGGGCCCAGCACCAGCCAGGTCGTCACCACCAGGCCGAACGTCGTGAGGCCGGCGAGGGCACCGGTGAAGTCGGTCCCCACGGACGAGGCCGAGAGCACGACGGGCGCGGCGAACCCCACGTAGGTGATCGCGTAGAAGGTCGCCACCAGGGCCCCGCGCGCCTCCGGTGCCGCCAGCCACTGGGTCGCGGTCAGCCCCGCCGCCAACGCCAACCCGTAGGCGGCGCCGAGGAGCACGGCCGCCGGGAGCAGCACGGCCGGCGACCCCGTGGTCGTCGCCAGGAGTCCGAGTCCCACCCCGCTCGCGCCGAGGAGCGCGCCCAGCGGCGCGGCGCGGACCACCCCGAGGCGGGCCACGAGCGGCTGCACCGCGACGCCGATACCGAGGCTCAGCCCGGCGACGACCCCGGTGACGGCGAGGTCGACACCGGGCATCGCCGCGCGCAGCCCGAGCGGCAGGATCGTCACCGCCACCGCCGGGAAGGTGAACACGCACAGCGCGATGGGGAGCACGAAGGTGGTGAAGGCACGCCGTGCCGCCCGTGGGACGCCGAGGTGCAGCAGCGGACCACGCCCTGGACGGGGAACCACGGTCTCGCGGACACGTGGGATGGCGATGGCGGCGCCGAAGAGCAGCGCGAGGTGGGCCAGGTAGGGCAGCACGGTGGGTGCCGGCGCCCACTGCGCGAGCAGGCCGGACGTCAACGGCCCCAACGAGAACCCGAGGCTCAGCGCCGTCGCGGCCCGTCGCGCCGCGGCGCCGGCGTCACCCACCAGCTCGCCGAACCACGCGCTCCCGACGCTGAAGACCACCCCCGAGACGGCCCCCTGCAGGAGGCGACCGAGCAGCAGGGCGACGAGCGATCCCGAGGCGAACAACAGGACCACCGACGCGACGCCGGACAGCAGGACGAACGGGACGACCAACGGTCGCCGGCCACGTCGGTCGGAGGCAGGGCCGGCCAGCAGGAGCGCCGGGACGAGTCCAACGGCGTAGACCGCGAACACGACCGTCAGCAGCGTGGCCGACATCCCGAGATGGTCGCGGTAGAGCAGCAGGAGCGGGGTCGGCACGTTGGTCCCGAACGCCACCGCGAACAGCCCGAACCACAGGCCCCGCTGACGGGCTGGCCGTCGCGCCGGGGTGCTCAGGACTTCACGAGACGCGCGATGGCCTGGGTCGCCTCGGTCACCATCTCACGGGTCCTGTCCGCATCACCCTCGGCGGCCGCGTTGGCGACGCAGTGGCCCACGTGCTCGTCGAGCAACCCGATGGCCACGTTCTGCAACGCTCCGCTGACCGCGGCGATCTGCTGGAGCACGTCGATGCAGTACGTGTCCTCGTCGATCATGCGTTGCAGACCGCGGACCTGCCCCTCGATCCGCCGCAGCCGCTTCTGGTAGTCGTCCTTCGACATGGTGTACCCGCGCACGCCACCCACCTCCTCGTCGTGACGCACACGGTACTGGGGTACCGATCCCGCGGTCCGGCATCCCGCCCGCGGTCACGGCCCTTCGTCGGGCCGTCCATCGGGCCGTGCCATGCCACCTGCGGCGAGGTCGAAACTGGTGCCAGCCACAGGAAGGAAGGTGAGGCCGATGGCGAAGGATCACGGTCCGCAGATCAAGGACGACGAGCAGTACGAGCGCCTCCGCGAGCAGGGCGAGTCCAAGGAGAAGGCCGCCCGGATCGCGAACACCGATCGCAGCAGCGCGGGCGAGCGGGGCGGGAAGTCCGGTTCCTACGACGACTGGAGCGTCGAGGACCTCCGTGAGCGTGCCAAGGAGCTCGACATCGAGGGCCGCTCCGACATGAACAAGGACGAACTGATCGACGCCCTGCGCAACCACTGAGCGTCGGTCGGGGCCGGTCAGGCAGCCCGTCCCGACCAGTGACGGCCGCCCCGCGAGCACAGCGCCATCGCCAGCAGCCCGAGCCCTGCCGCCGGAGCCGCCCTCCCGGCGCCGGTGGCCGGCAGGGGTCGGGCGACGGCGGCGCCGGTGGCATCGCCCCCCTGCACCACCGCCTCGTCGTCAGCCCTCGAAGCATCTGCGCGTTGCTCCGTCCCGTCGGCATCGGCCTCATCGGCATCCGTCCCGTCGACCGCACCACCCTCGTCGGCACCCCCGCCCGGCGTGGGGTCGGTGTCCGCGGCAGCGGTGTCGATCGCGCAATCCGCCTCGACGGCGCCCGCGGCCGTCAGGATCCCCTGCAGCAGGTGCTCGCGGTAGTCCTCCCGCTCGAACAGTTCGGCCTCGTGCCCGAGCGCGGTGTACCAGGCACGCCCCGCGTCGACGTCACGGCACCAGCTCATCGGGTGGTCGCCCATGATCCCGGTCGCGAGGGGTGAGGCATCACCGTCGGCGAAGGGCGTGGACGCGAAGACCGCCGTGTTGGGCACCTGCAGGTAGCTCGACTCGTCGATCGTCATCAGGACCCGGACACGGCCCCGTGGGTTGTCGGCGAACGAGTAGTACTCCTCCTTCGGCAGGGTCCAGCGGTCCCCGAGGTGCGCGACGGAGGGGTGGTCGTGCGCCTCGATGTCGAAGGTCCCGGACTGGTTCACCAACGGGTGGGTCTCGAAGTAGGCGCCGCCGAGCAGCTCGCCGTAGAACGCCCAGTCGTACTCGGTGTCCGCGGCCGAGTGGACCCCGACCCAGCCACCACCGCCGCGCAGGTAGGCCTCGAATGCGTCCCGAGCGTCGTCTCCGGGCATCACCTCGCCGGTGGTGTTGAGGAAGACCACGGCTGCGAACCGCTGGAGGCCGTCGTCGGTGAACACGGCGGGGTCCTCGGTGGCTTCGACCGCGAACCCGGCAGACGCACCGAGCTCCTCGATGGCAGCGATACCGGGCTCGATCGAGGCGTGACGGAACCCATCCGTGTGCGAGTAGACGAGCACGGCGAGGTCGTCGGCCGCAGCGATGCTGGGCGCACCGGCGGCACCGGCGGCACCGCCGATCGCGATCGCGGCGAGGACCGCGATGATCCGCTTCACGGCTGGGCCTCCTGGTCGGTGGTTCGATCGGTGCGGTCGCCCGCCGAGCGCCGCTCGCTGCGCCCGGCCAGCCCGACCGCCGCGGCAGCGACCAGGGGCAGCACACGGAGCGCCCCGTCGGCGCCGGTCACCGGGAGCACCGGACCCGAGGGCTCCGCGGCCGCCTCCTCCCGGCCCACCGGCGCGACCACGGAGGGGCGCCGTTCAGCGGCGTCCTCACGGACCGTGTCGCCTGGGGCCGCCGCCCCGGTGATGCCACGCGCGACACGCAGCGCGTTGGCCATGATCGTCAAGGTCGGGTTGAACCCGGGGAAGGTCGGGAAGGTCGAGCCGTCGGCGATGACGACGTTGTCGACCTCGTGCAGTCGACCGTCCGCCCCGCACACCGAGAGGTCCGGGTCGTCGCCCATGCGTGCGGTGCCGGCGAGGTGGGCGGTGTACTGGATCCCCGGGTTCATCAGCGGGTAGGGCAGGATGATGGCGCCCGTCGCGCCGGGGACCGCCAGCTGCATGGCTTCGAGCTGGGCGCCGAGCAGGACGGCGGCGACCTGCTCGTGCAGGTGCGGGCTGTAGGTGGTGCGGGCCGCCGGGAACCCGCGGTGGTCACGCACCTGCGGGTCGAGGTCCACTCGGTTGTCGGCCTGCGGCAGGTCCTCGTGCACCAGCTGGTTGCCGATCACGTGCTTCTGCAGGGCACCGCTCTTCATCAGCAGCTTGTGCGGCATCCCGAACCCGGTGAACGCCGCCGTCATCGTCGCGCCCGTCAGCAACGGCGACCCACCACCGACCTGGATCAGCCCACCCTTGACGTAGGGCAGCCCGGTGGCGCGGACCTCGGGCCCCGTGAACGGGCCCATCAGGTCGTCGACCTGGAGGGTGGTGCTCTGCGCCCGCAGGGACTGCACGTCCTGGGCCAGGTTGAGCGCCGCACCGATGGTGAAGTTGTGGAACATCACGTTCCGGCCGACCTGGTCCGATCGGTTCCCGAGCCCAGCGGGGTGCGCGTCGCTGGCCGACAACAGCAGCAGTCGTGCGGTGTTGATCGGGCTGCCGGCCACCACCACCAGGGAGGTCGACAGGCCGCGGTCACGACCGTCCGCGTCGACGTACCGCACACCCGTGGCGCGCCGACCGTCCGAGGTGGTCTCGATGCGGTGCACCAGGGCCCGCTCGATCACCTCGACCCGACCGGTGAGGACCGCGGGGTTGAGCCACGACACCAGCGCGTCGCCCCGCGCGTTGATGGGGCACCCGAAGCTGGAGCACAGCCCGCACGAGTTGCACGCAGGTCGGCCGTCGTAGGCCCGGGAGTTGACCGCCGAGGGGTAGGGGTAGGCCTCGAAGCCCACCGCGGCGGCCCCCTGGGCCTGCAGCTGGGCGGCGTACCCGATGGGACCCGGCGGCATCACGAACTGGCGGCTGCGGGGTGACTGCTCGAGCGTGCGTGCCGGCATCCGGTCGACGTCGCCCTGCACGCCGAGGCGTTCCTCGACCTCGTCGTAGAAGGGCGCGAGATCGTCGTAGCCGATGGGCCAGTCGGCGACCTGGGCCCCCTCGACCGGGCCGAGGTCGCTCAGCTGGGTGAAGTCCTGGCGCCAGAACCGGGGTGTCTTGGCGTTGTAGTGCATGGAGGTGCCACCCACGGCTGCCCCCAGCTGGCCGAGCGCCCCCTGGTTCGACCGTGCGATCCCGTCGTCGGCCTCGCCGCGGGTGCGGGTCGTGTAGGGCTCGAGGAGCGGATCGGGGAACCCGAACTCACGGGCGGCCTTGATCTCGTCGCTGCCGTACAGCGTGCCGAGCTCCCCGCTCGGCCGTTCACCGAAGCCGGGACGGAGGTTGCGGCCCCGTTCCAGGACGGTCACCGACCAGCCGGCGCGGGCGAGCTCCCAGGCGACCACGCTGCCGGCTGCACCCGACCCGATCACGATCGCGTCACCGGCCATCGCCGCCACCTCCCACGGCCCCGGCGACCTCGGCGATCGCCGCCGCCAGCGCGGCGCTGCGTCGCTCGTGCTCACGCAACCCGTCGCGGATCACGTCCGCCTCGGCCCGCAGCGCGCGCAGGCGTCCCCCGCTGCGGGCCTGCATGCCGGCAGCCTGTTCGGTGGTGGTCAGCGGCGCGAACACCAGCAGCTGTTCGAGGGTGAGCCCGGTGTCCGAGAGGATGTCCGCGGCGCCGGGTGAGTCCGCCTGCTCGACCTGTTCATCGGTCCAACCGCGGGGCTGCACGTCGCCGTCGTAGCCGGTGATGCGCCACCCGACCAGGTCGCGATTGCCGCCGTACTCGGGCGCTCCGTACATGAACTCGAGGGTGTGGGGGAAGGCGATGTCGATCAGACCGAGCACGGCCGGGTCGTGGCTCGTGCGCAGCACCACGTCGCGGACGGGCCCCGGGAGCTCTGCGAAGGCGCCGCCCGCGGCATCCTCGAGCGCGGCCAGCCCCTCGCGGTAGACCGCCTGGAAGCCACGGACCGGCCCGTTGAACTCCAGCTCGGTCCGCCCCCCCGACCCCTCGATGCGCAGGCGCCACGCGGCCGCTTCGTAGGCGTCGAGCGGGACGAAGCTGGCGAAGTCGTTGGTCGCCGAACCGGCACGGTCGGAGAAGGGCCCCCCGGCGTAGATGAGCGGCGGATCGACCGAGAACGCGGCGAGGAGGGCGTCGATCGCCTCCGCACAGCCGGCCTCGACCGCACCAGGATCGGTGTCGTCGGGCACGCCGGGGATGAACCGGTCGACCAGCGCGCGCAGCGTGGCCAGCTCGGTGTCGTCGAGGAAGCGTGGGAGGTCGCCGCCGACGGGCACGGCGATCGCCGCACCGGCGCGACCGAAGCCCGCGACCCAGACCAGTCCGAGCGCGCCGGCACCCTTGAGCACCGTGCGGCGGCTGACCCGCCCACCCCTCCCGTCCACGCGTGCCCCTCCCCGGGTCCGCTCTGCCTCTCCTGGGAAGAGGTGACCACACAGCGGCCATATGGCCGGAACGTGCGTGCGGCGTGCGTGGACGGGCGTGCGCTGATTCTGACGGACCGTCAGGTATCCCGTTGGCCGGCGGGCCGATCACCGGCGACGTCTACAGGTGCCACACGATGCCGGTCGCGACCGCGGTGGCCGAAGGGCTCTACGGCGGCTGGGCACCCGATGGTGACCGGCGCCGTACCGCGAGCCGAGGTCCAGCTGCGACAGGACGGCGAGGTCGTGGCCACGGCCAACCCGGCCGGCCAGGCGACCTTCGCCGGGCTCGAGCCGGGGACCTACGTGACGGCCCAGACGATCGACGGGCAGCGTTCGCTGCTGTCGCACCCGGTCGAGGTCAGCGCGCCGGGCCGCGGCCGTGGCGGCTCGGGGTGACCTGACGTCGGAGCTGCGGTCCCGCCCCACCGATCGCCGGGTCGGTGGGGTGCCGCCTCAGCGGCCGACGGTCGCGCCCGAACGTCGGGCTTCCTCGCGGACGGCGCCGGCGACCACCTCGACCACGTGCTCGTTGAACACCGAGGGGACGATGTAGGTCGGTCGGACCTGGTCGGGCGGGATGACGTCGGCCAGGGCCCGTGCCGCCGCGACCTTCATCTCCTCGGTGATGGCACGGGCCCGGGCGTCGAGCGCCCCGCGGAAGACCCCGGGGAAGGCGAGGACGTTGTTGATCTGGTTGGGGTAGTCCGACCGGCCCGTGGCGACGACCGCCGCGTACTCGCGGGCCCCCACGGGGTCGACCTCGGGAGTGGGGTTGGCCATGGCGAAGACGATCGGGTCGGTCGCCATCGTGGCCAGGTCGCTCGGGTCGAGCACGTCGGGACCGGACACGCCGATGAACACGTCGGCACCGCGGATCGCGTCGCGGAGGTCGCCGCGGCGCCCCTCGCGGTTGGTGTGCTCGCTCATCCAGCGCTTGGACACGTCGAGACCCGCATCACGGCCGTCGAGGATCCCGGCGCGATCGGCAACGAGGATGTCGCCCACCCCTTCGCGCAGCAGCAGCTTGGCGATGGCGACCCCGGCCGCGCCTGCGCCGACCATCGCGACGGTGACCTCCGACAGGTCCTTGCCCACCAGGCGCAGGGCGTTGTGCAGCGCGGCCAGGGCCACGATGGCAGTGCCGTGCTGGTCGTCGTGGAAGACCGGGATGTCCAGGGAAGCGCGCAGACGGTCCTCGATGTCGAAGCAGCGCGGCGCCGAGATGTCCTCGAGGTTGATGCCGCCGTAGACGGGCGCGAGCGCCTCGACGGTGCGCACGATCTCGTCGGGGTCCTTGGT
Source organism: Nitriliruptor alkaliphilus DSM 45188 (assembly GCF_000969705.1). Lineage (GTDB taxonomy): Bacteria > Actinomycetota > Nitriliruptoria > Nitriliruptorales > Nitriliruptoraceae > Nitriliruptor > Nitriliruptor alkaliphilus. The sequence continues at coordinate 2,027,016 of NZ_KQ033901.1, read as the reverse complement.
GTCGAGGCAGACCGGCCACGCGTCGATCCCCGCGAACCGCTTGAACAGCGCGGCCTTGCCCTCCATCACCGGCAGCGCCGCGGCTGGACCGATATCACCGAGACCCAGCACCGCCGTCCCGTCGGTGACGATGGCGACGGTGTTGCCCTTGATGGTCAGCCGCCGGGCGTCGTCGGGTTCGTCGGCGATCGCCAGGCACACCCGGGCCACCCCCGGCGTGTACGCCATGGACAGGTCGTCACGGTTGTCGAGCGGCACCGTCGAGCGCACCTCGAGCTTGCCGCGCAGGTGCAGCAGGAAGGTGCGGTCCGAGGCCCGGTGCACCTCGACGGTCTCGATCGCGTCCACCGCCGCACGGATCCGGTCGGCGTGGTCGGAGTCCGCCGCGTTGGCCGTGATGTCCACCGTGATCGGATCGTCGGCGGTCTCCACGAAGTCGACCGCCGCGACCGCGCCACCCGCCTCGCCGATCGCCGTGGTCACCAGCCCGATGGCCCGCGGATCGTCCGCGGCCAGCAGCAACCGCAACGTGATCGAGTACGACGCGTTCGGGGTGGACATCGGCGCTCCGGCGTGAGTTGACGTCCGTGTCAACCTAGCCCCTCGGTCCGGCATGGGCTCAGTCGGCGGTCCGGAGCGCGACCGCCGGTCGGACGGCAGCGGCGCGAGCTGCGGGCCAGACGGCCGCCAGCAGCGAGGCCAGCACCGGGACGACCAGGATGACCACGAGCCCGAGCCACGGCACGGAGAAGGCCAGGTCGGCCTCGCCGAACGCGTCCGAGCTGCTCAGCACCTGCCGGGCGGTCAGCACCCCGAGGACCGCACCGATGACCGTTCCCTGGGTGGCGATGAGCCCGGCTTCGGTGAGGAAGGCGGTCCGCACGAGCCGGGAGGGGAACCCCATCGCCCGCAGCATCCCGATCTCCTGGCGCCGCTCCCGGACGGCCCGGATCATGACGACCCCGAGGCCGGCGATCCCGACCAGCAGCCCCAGACCGAGGAACCCCTGGAGGAGGCTGAGGAACGACACCTGCTGCTGGAGGACGGTGTCGATGATCGCCGTGAAGGAGGCGGCGGACGCACCGTTGGCCAGCAGCGTCACATCCAGCTCGGCGGCCACCGCATCGGCGTCGGTGCCGGCGGTCACGGCCACGTAGTGACGTGCGGCCACGTCCCGGTCCCCGAAGAGGTCGGCGGTCAGCTCACGTGACACGAGCGCGCCGTTCCACACCCAGTCGGAGCCGGTGATGGCGGCCGCGGTCAGCGTGCGTGGCTCGCCCGTCAGGGGCTCGATGACCTGGAAGCTGTCACCTGCGCGCACCTGCTGCTCGTCGGCACCGCCCCCGGAGAGGAACCAGTCGGGGAGGATGGCCAGGGACGGGTCCGCGAGCACCGCCTCGTAGACCGCACGGTCGTCGTCGTAGCCGTCAGCACGGCTGGTCAGCGCCGGAACGTCGCCGACGAGCAGGGTCTCGTCGAAGCCGGTGATGGGTTCACCTCGAGCGTGTTCGATCGGACCGGCCACGAAGTCGGCCCACGTGTGCACGAGGGGTGCGACCGCCGCCACGTCGTCACGTGCGGCCAGCGCGGAGGCGTCCACGGGGTTCGCCGGGTTGGAGTCGATCATCACGTCGAACCCACCGCGGACGTCCGCAGCGAAGGCCGGCCCCTGCGCGGTGAAGGCCGACGACAGGACGGAGATGAACGCCATGGTGAACAGCACCAGGGAGAACATGCCGAGCAACATCGAGGTCCGGAACCGTCGTGCCAGCGGGTAGGCCAGCCCGAGCCGCGCCGCCATGCCGCGGCCCCGCGAAGCCAGCCGGTCCACCACGGCGAGCCACGCCGTGTCGAGGGTCGCCACGAGCGAGACGGCACCGGCCGTCAACACGATGCCTTGCGCCACGAAGACGGTCAGATCGGCCGCGCCGAGCACGTCCCCGAAGAGCTCGAACGCACCGATGCCCCACGCCAGGACGACGACAGCGACGACCGTGCGAGCCGGCCGTTCCGGGAGGAGGCGCCGCAGCAACGGGGTCGCGGAGAACGCCGCGATCGGGACGCCCACGACCAGCGGGACGGCCATCTCCTCGAGGATGCCCAGCGTGGTCACCGCCGCCCCGATGACGACTCCGACGGCACCGAGGACGAGCGCGCGGACCCGGACACGGTCGGTGGTCGGCTCCGGCAGGTCCCGGATGGCGCGGATCACGTTGAGACGCGAGATCCGCACGCTGGTCAGCCAGATCGTCACCAACGCGATGCCGAGGCCGGTCAGCCCACCGATCGCGAGACTGGTCGGCTCGATCACCAACCGGAAGACCAGCCCCTCGTCGGCGACCGACCAGATGCGGCCAGCGACCAGCGCGACGAGCCACCCGATCCCGACACCGGCTGCGGTCCCGATCACGGCGGCGACCGTGGCGTAGATGGCACCCTCGATCGCGAACGCGCGGGTCAGCCGGCGGCGGGTGAACCCGAGCGCTCGGAGCATGCCGAGCTCGGACTTGCGCTCCTCGGCGAGCATGACGAAGAGGTTGACCAGCAGCAGGATCCCGGCCAGGACGCTGAAGGCGCCGATGGTGCCGAACAGCTCCGCCAAGCTGGCGCCCTGGAGCTCGGCGTCGTCGAGCAACGTCGCCTTGACCGGCTCGACCTCGACCTCGGCGACCTCGGCGAGGAGGGAGCGGAGCGCCGGCGTCACCGCGTCGCTGACCTCCCGCGTGTCGAGGACCCCGCCCTCCAGGGAGACGGCGACCGATGTCCGCGGTGGCACGGCAGGCAGGGTGGCGTCGGCAGCGAGATCGCTGAGCGTCCCCGGCGCGACGATGGCTCCGCCGTACCCGGCGAGGCCGACCTCGGGCACGATGGCCACGACCGTCAGCTCCGTCGTGGCGCCGTAGGCGTGGATCCGCACCTCCTCACCGACGGTGACGTCCAGCTTCTCGGCCGTGACCTCGTTGAGCACCACCTCACGGGTGGCGGGTGCGTCGAGGTCACCGAGCCCCGTCACATCGAGGTCGCTGCCGAGCACCTTCCCGGCCGGGACGTCGAACTCCGCGATGCTGCGGCGCGGGACGGCCCGCGCCTCGCGGTCGGGACCGGCAGGCGCCTCCATGGTCACATCCGCCGTGGCGACCGTGAGCATCCCGTCGATCCCGTCGATCCCAGCGCCGTCGATCGCCGCGGCGACCGCCGCGATCTCGGCCGGATCGGACAGCGTGACGGTGATGTCCACCGGCCCGAGCTGGGTCCGCGCGACGTCGGTGATGGAGGCGCTCGTGATGTCACCGACGACCAGGGACGAGGTGATGATCGCGGTGCCGAGCAGCGAGCCGGCCACGATCAGCACGGCTTCGCCCCGACGACGGTCGATGTTGCGGACCGCCAAGGAGGCCAACGACCGGTGGCGCACCGCCGAGTAGGCGAGCGGGACCAGGAGGACGGCGACCAGGGCGCCGAGCAGGCCGACGGCGGTCACCGGACCACCTGGCTGTCCGTCGCGGTCGCGGCCAGGGCTGCGTCATCGTCGTCGTGGTCGGCGATGCGGCCGTCGCGGACGTGGACCAGGCGTTGCCCGGAGCGGCCGAGGGCCTCGTCGTGGGTGACCACCACCAGGGTCTGCCCCGCAGCGTGGACCTCGTGCAACAGCTCCACGATCCCCCCCGCGGTGTGCGAGTCCAACGCACCCGTGGGCTCATCGGCCCACACGATCGCGGGCTCGGCCACCAGCGCCCTCGCCACGGTGACCCGCTGCTGCTCACCCCCCGACAGCTCCCCGGGCCGGTGCCCGGCACGATCGGCCAGCCCGACCCGGGCCAGCATCTGCTCGGCCCGCTGCCGGGCGGCCTTGGCAGGTGTGCCGGTGACCAGCAGCGGCAGCTCGACGTTCTCGCGGGCCGACAGGACCGGGATCAGGTTGAAGGCCTGGAACACGAACCCCATGCGGGCGGCACGGTGGCGGGTGCGGTCACCGTCGGACATGGCGAACAGGTCGCGGCCGTCCACGGTGACCGTGCCGGTGTCGATGTCGTCCAGGCCGGACAGGCAGTTGAGCAGGGTGGTCTTGCCGTTGCCCGAGGGGCCCATGACCATCACCAGCTCACCGCTGTGCACGTCCAGGTCCACCCCACGCAGGGCGTGGACCTCGTGGCTGCCGGTGCGGTAGGTCTTGCTCACACCACGCGCGGACAGGATGAGATCGGTCGGTGCCATGCTGGTCACAGCCTTCGTGGAGGGGTCGCCAGCGACGCTACGGACGGGGCGAGCGCCCGACCCTCCGGGAGCACCCTGATGCACCCCTGACCGACCCGCCGCCGCCTCAGGCTCCGCCCGAGACCGACCGGCCGTCGACCGCCGCGGTCCGCGCTTCGGATCAGCCCTCGCCGGCACCCTGCTCGAGGTCGCGCGAGAGCCGTCCGAGGTCCTTGCACAGCCGTTCGCGGACGCCCGGCGGCAGCGCGGCGAGCAGCTCGTTCTCGATGTCGAGCAGCTCGGTCACGACCGCGGGGACCAGTTCGCTGCCCCGCGCCGTGAGGTGCAGGACGCGGCCGCGGCGGTCGCTGGCGTCCGGCAGACGTTCGAGCAGACCCGCTGCCTCCAGGCGGTCGAGCCGTGCGGTGAGGGTCCCCGACCCGACGAGCATCGTCCGACGGAGCTCGAGCGGGCGGAGCCCACCAGGGTGGCGCCACAGCGCTGCGAGCACCGAGACGTCACTCGACTGCAGCCCGAGGCGGTCCAACACCTCCGCCCGTCGCAGTTCGGCGATCCGCTCGATCCGCGAGATCCGGGCGAACACGGCCATGCCGGTCAGATCGAGGTCCGGGCGCCGCTCGCGCCACTGCTCGACGACTCCGGCCACGTGATCGCTCATGCTGGGATCTTAGTCGCCCTCGACAGTGTCGACAACGAGCGACCTCCGCACGGCCCGCCTCACTGGGGTTGTGTGTCGATGTCGACAGAGTTACTGTCGATGTCGACAGACCTACGGAGGCGATCCGATGCACCACCACACCACCTACCGCACCCAGGGCTGGCCCGTCGGACCACCAGCGCCGGGTACCCGACCCTCCGGGCCGTCGCGGGTGCGTCGCGTCGCCCTGCAGCTCGGTCGCGTCACGGCCCGCAGACGGCACGACCCGACCGAGGACGAGGCGCGATCGTGACCACCCCACAGGTGCACGAGCTGCGGCTGGTGGTGACCGCCGAGGACTTCGACGATGCGGTGGTGCTCTACCGCGACGTCCTCGGTCTGCCGGAGGTCGCCGCGGTGACCTCACCCGGCGGCCGCGTCGTCATCCTCGACGCCGGTCGGGCCACCCTCGAGCTGGCCGACCCCGAGCACGCCGCCTACATCGACGAGGTCGAGGTGGGCCGCCGCGTCGCCGGCCACCTCCGCGTCGCCTTCGGTGTCCGCGACGTCGACGGCACCACCCGCCGGCTCACCGAGGCCGACGCCGAGCTCGTCGCGGCCCCCGTCGCCACCCCGTGGGGCACCCGCAACAGCCGGCTCGAGGGCGCCGCCGACCTCCAGCTCACCCTCTTCGGCCCCTGACCTGACAGCTCGACCACGACGACACCGGAAGGACGCACCGTGGACCCGCTCCTCGTCAAGACCCTGATCGACACCCTGGCGGACGGCCCCCCACGCCGTCACGGTGCCACCCCGCCACGCCCCCGGCCCGGTCCCGCGCGGCTGCGCGCCGCCGCAGCGATGCGCCGCTGGGCCGACCGCGTCGAGCCGCGCACCGTCGTGCCCACCGTCTGCTCCGCCTGATCGGATGCAGTCGACGTGGCTGCAACTGCGCCGCCACCGCCGCAGCCGGCCCCGACCCCGACCCGGATGCAGTCACGGTGACTGCGATCGTGCGGTCCGGCTGCGCCCGCCACCAGGGGCGTGCGAGGATGGCGGCCCGACGACGACGGGTACGCAGGTGACACGTTGGGGCATCATGGGCACGGGTGGCATCGCGGCGTCGCTCGCCGACGCGATCAGCGCCGAGGGTGCCGAGGTCGTCGCCGTCAGCTCGGCGTCCGAGGACCGGGCCCGCGCTTTCGCCGAGGAACGTGGGATCGCACGCTGGTACGGCGATCACCACGACCTCGTCGCCGATCCGGACGGCGTCGACGTCGTCTACGTGGCGACGACCAGCGAGCGCCACCACCTCGACGCTGCCGCCTGCATCGAGGCGGGGGTGCCGGTCCTGGTCGAGAAGCCGTTCGCGCTCGACGTGCCACGCGCGGCGGCCGTCCTCGAGGCGGCGCGAGCCGCCGACGTGCTGGTCGTCGAGGCCATGTGGATGCGGGTGCAGCCCGGGTTCCAGGAGCTCCAACGACGCGTCGCTGCCGGCGAGATCGGCGAGCCCCGCATGGTGCACGCCGACTTCGGCATCGCAGCCCAAACCGACCGGACCCGCCGCTGGTTCGCCCGTGAACTCGGGGGCGGCGCGCTGCTCGACGTCGGCATCTACCCGTTGACCCTGGCGATCTCGCTGCTCGGCGCGCCGACCGAGGTCAGCGCGCTCGGCGAGCTCGCCGAGACCGGCGTCGACGTCAACGTGGCGGTCGCGATGCGTCACCCCACCGGCCTGTCCTCGTGGCACTGCTCGTTCATCGCCGACACCGGGATCGAGGCCACCGTGTCGGGTCCCGGCGGCAGCCTGCGGCTGCACGGCGACTTCCACAACTCGGCGCGGTTGTCCCTACGCCGGCGATCGACGGTGGTCGAGACCGTCGAGATCGTCGGACACGAGCTCGGCTACCGCCACGAGGTCCGCGAGATCCACCGCTGCCTCGCCGAAGGCCTGACCGAGAGCCCCGCACTCCCGCACGCGCTCACCCTCGAGGTCCTCGCCGTGCTCGACGAGATCCGCGGGCAGCTCGGGGTCGAGTACCCGGCCGACGCTGCACCGGTGGTCGGAGCGACCTGACGCCGCGCCTCAGACCTCGACGACGAGGCCCGGCACGGCACCGGTGACACGGCAGCCCGCGACCCCGGCCGCGGCCCGCGTGCACGCGTCGCGGTCCGCCCCGGCGAGGTGGGTGAGCAGGAGGTGGTCGACCCCGCCGCCGCGCGCGACCGCGCCCGCCTGCGCCGCGGTCAGGTGCACCGGGTCGGGTTCGGTGCCGTCCAGGCCGTACCCGGCCTCGCTCACGAGCAGGTCAGCGCCGCTCACCAGGTCGCCCAGCGCCGGTCCCGGTCCCGTGTCCCCCGTGTACGCCACCACCCGACCGTCGCCGACGATCCGGACCCCGAGGCACGGGACATCGTGGTGGACCGCCACAGCCGTGAGTTCGAGCCCACCCACGTGCACGCCAGCCCCGTCGGCGAGCTCCCGGACCTCGAAGGCGTCCTCGAGCGGGCTCGGTTCGGCCCCGTGGGTCAGGACGGCGCGCAGACGGTCGACCCACCCCGCGGGACCGAGGACGGTGAGCGGTGGCCGGTCGATGTCCGCGTAGCGCAGCGCGTAGAAGGTGGCGCCGAGATCGCTGAAGTGGTCGGCGTGGGTGTGGCTGATCCACACCGCGTCGAGATCCTCGAGTCGGCAGCGTTCGAGCAGCGCTGCCAGCGACCCCGGACCCGCGTCGAGCCAGATCCGGCTGCCACCTCCCTCGACGAGGAATGAGGAACAGGGGTCCCCCGGCCGGGGGTAGGGACTCGAGGTCCCGAGCGTCGTCACGCGCATCGACCGCTCCCGTGCATCGGGCACCCGCACGGCGCCGTCGGAGCGGAGCACCCTCGTCGAGGCACGCCACCGCGTCAAGCAGGCCGCCGGCGTGCCAGACTCGCCTCCCACAGGAGGGCGTGACGTGGAGCAGGTACGCGGATGTTGTCCGCTGGACTGCCAGGACTCGTGCTCGTGGGTGGCTCACGTCGAGGACGGTCGCGTGGTCCGCGTGTCGGGCGCCAAGGACCACCCGTTCACCCGGGGTGCGCTGTGCGCGAAGGTGAACGACTACCAGACCCGCACGTACGCACCCGATCGCCTGCTGACGCCCCTCATCCGGACCGGCGCAAAGGGGGCGGGTGGGTTCCGCGAGGCCACCTGGGACGAAGCCCTCGGCACCGTGGCGGAGCGCTTCACCGACATCGTGGCCACCGCCGGCGCCGAAGCGCTGCTGCCGCACTCGTTCGTCGGCTCCATGGGCGTCGTCCAGCGCCGGTCCCTGCTACGCCTGTTCCACGTGCTCGGCGCGTCGCGCACCACCGGCAGCGTCTGCGGTCAGGCGTGGAACGCGCTCGGTGCCGACGGGTTCCCGCTCGGCTTCGACCCGGAGGAGATGGCCGACGCGCGGTTCGTGCTGGTGTGGGGCGCGAACCCGCTGAGCACCTCGCACCACACCTGGCACTTCACGGCTGAGGCACGCAAGCGTCACGGTGCCCGCATCGTGTGCATCGACCCGGTCCGCACCCGGACGGCCGCTACCGCCGACGAGCACATCGCCATCCGACCCGGGACGGACTGGGCCTTGGCCGCGGGGATGGCCAGGGTCCTGTTCGAGGAGGACCTCGCCGATCTGGCCTACGCCGAGCAGGTGGTGGCCGACCTCGACGCCTACCGGGCCGAGGTCGCCGGGTGGACCCCCGACCGGGTCGCGGAGGTCTGCGGCATCGACGCCGAGGTGGTCGCAGCGCTCGCCCGCGAGTTCGCGGCCGCCGAGCCGGCCGTGCTGCGCGCCGGGATCGGCGTCCAGCAGTCCGAGGTCGGCGACGCCGTGGTCCGGGCGCTGTCGGCCCTGCCGATCCTGGCCGGCCACTGGCAGCACCGGGGCGGGGGGCTGTACGCCGAGAGCTTCCCGGAGTTCCGCGAGGCAGCAGCCGGCCGGCCGGACCTGATCCCCGGCACGCCCCGGAAGCTGGACCTCGCCCGTCTCGGCGAGGTGCTGACCGACGAGGATCTCGACCCGCCGGTCCTCGGCTTGATGGTCTGGCTGGCCAACCCGGCGACGGTCCAGGTCGACGCCGCACGGGTACGGCAGGGGCTGGCGCGTGAGGAGCTGTTCACGGTGGTGGTCGAGCACGTCATGACCGACACCGCCCGGTACGCCGACGTCGTGCTGCCGTCGACCACCCAACTGGAACACCTCGACGTGCAGGGATCGTGGGGGCACCACTACGTGTCCGCGAACCTGCCGGCCGTCCCTCCGGTCGGCGGAACCCGCTCCCACGGGGACATCGCACGTGCCCTGGCCACCCGGATGGGGCTCGACCACCCGGCGCTGCACGAGTCGGACCGCGAGATCGCGGCGGCGGCCCTGCCAGCCGGCCTCGACCTGGATCACCTGCTCGATGCCGGCTGGATCAAGCGTTCACCGGCGCGGTTCCACCTCCCCCCAGACGGCCGACGCCTGCGGCTCGCGGCCGGGGACCTGCCCCGCATCCAGGCAGCGCCGGAGACCGACCGCCTCCAGCTGCTGACCCCGAAGCCCCACCACTTCCTCAACTCCACCTTCGCCGACGCGCCCCGCCACCGTCGCGCGATGCAGCAGCCGACCGTGTTCGTCCACCCCGACGACGCCGCCGCGCGCGGCCTGGAGGACGACACCGACGTCGAGGTCGCCGCCGGCACCAACGCGGTGCGGGCGCGGCTGGCGGTGTCCGACACGGTCGTCCGCGGGGTCGCGGCGCTGCCCGGCAAGTGGTGGAGCGCCGACACCGGCGGCGGAGGGATCAACGCCCTGGTCCCCGCCCGCTGGTCACCGCGAGGCCAGCCGGCCTACAACGACACCGAGGTCACGATCACGGCTGCCCCGCGCGCTCGAGGCTGACGGCCCGTGGCGTTCACCGCGGTCCCGGCGCGCCGGACGTGTCTGACGCCCCCTCGCCGGGTCGTCGCGCGGCCAGCGTCTGGCTGAGCTCCTGGAGCACCGCAGGGTCCTCGATCGTGGTCGGGGCCCGGTACGGGCTCCCGTCGACGAGCGCACGCATCGTGCTGCGCAGGATCTTGCCCGACCTGGTGCGCGGGAGCCGCTGGACCACAACGATCTCCTTCAGCGCGGCGACCGGCCCGACCTCCTCACGCACCTTGGCCACCAGCTCGGACCGGAGCTGGTCGACGTCGACCTCGGCCTCGGTTCGGACCACCACCAACCCGAGCGGCACCTGCCCCTTCAACTCGTCGGCCGCCCCGATCACGGCGCACTCGGCGACGAGCGGGTGCTCGGCGATGACCGCCTCCATCGTGCCCGTCGACAGCCGGTGGCCCGCGACGTTGATCACGTCGTCGATGCGGCCGAGGATGGTCACGTACCCGTCCTCGTCGATCGACCCGCCGTCCCCGGTGAGGTAGCAGCCCGGGTACCGCGAGAAGTAGGCCTCCACGAAGCGACCGTCGTCGCCCCACAGCGTGGTCGCACTGCCGGGCGGCAGCGGCGAGCGCACGACCACCGCACCCTCCGTCCCCGCCGGGACCTCCTCCCCCGCCTCGTCGAGGACGGCGACGTCCCACCCGGGGACGGGTGTGGTGGGCGACCCCGGCTTCATCGGCAGCGGCTCGATGCCGAGGCAGTTGGCCACGATCGGCCACCCCGTCTCGGTCTGCCACCAGTGGTCGACCACGGGCCGGTCGAGCAACGCGCCGGCCCAGTGGTAGGTGTCGGCGTCGAGGCGTTCGCCCGCGAAGAACAGGGCGCGCAACCCACCGAGGTCGTGCTGCCGCATCAGGGTGCCGTCCGGATCGGCCTGCGCGATGGCCCGGAACGCGGTCGGTGCCGTGAACAGGACCTTCACGTCGTGGTCGGCGATGACGCGACCGAACGCTCCGGCATCGGGCGTGCCGACCGGCTTGCCCTCGTACAGCACCGTCGTGCAGCCCGTCAGCAACGGCCCGTACACGGCGTAGGAGTGACCGACGACCCAGCCGACGTCGGAGGCCGCCCAGAAGACCTCGCCGGGGTGTACGCCGTAGACGTGCTCCATGCTCCAGCGCAACGCCACGGCGTGCCCGCCGTTGTCGCGGACGATGCCCTTGGGCAGGCCCGTCGTCCCGGAGGTGTAGAGGATGTAGAGCGGGTCGGTGGCCGCGAGGGGGACGCAGTCGACCCACAGCGCCTCGCTGACCACGGCCTCCCAGTCGTGGTCGAGCCCGGCCCGCAGGGTCGCCGGTGACTCGGGGCGCTGGCGGATCACGCACGCGTCGGGCTGGTGGTCGGCCAGCTCGAGTGCCTGCAGGAGCAGCGGCTGGTAGGGCAGCACCCGCGCACCCTCGATGCCGCAGGACGCCGCGACGACGACCGTCGGACGCGCGTCGTCGATCCGGACCGCGAGTTCGCGCGCAGCGAACCCTCCGAAGACCACCGAGTGGATCGCACCGAGGCGCGCGCAGGCCAGCATCGCCACCGCCGCCTCGGGGATCATCGGCATGTAGATCAACACACGGTCACCCCGGCCGACACCGAGCTGCCGGAGCGCCCCCGCGAAGCGGGCGACCTGCTCGAGCAGCTCGGTGTAGGACAGGGTGGTCACGACCCCGGTGACCGGGCTGTCGTGGATGATCGCCGCCTGGTCGCCTCGACCGTCAGCCACGTGGCGATCGACCGCGTTGAAGCAGGTGTTCATCTGCCCGTCGGGGAACCAGCGCACGAACGGTTGACGGCTGGCGTCGAGGATCCGCTCCGGCGGGTGGAACCAGTCGATGCCCGCGCTGGCCTCACGCCAGAACCCCTCGGGATCGTCGATGCTCCGGCGGTGGAGCTCCTCGGTGGTGGGCATCGCTGGTCTCCCGGTCCGGACGACGGTGCTCGCGGTCAGGGCTGGTCGAGGCTCACAGGTGCCGCAGGAACCAGTCCCGCTGCGCCGCCGACGAGATGGCGAACGGCTCGCCGGTGTAGGCATCGAAGTGCCCACCGGGCAGGACGAGCAGCTCCTTGGGCTCCAGCGCCTCCTCGTACGCCTTCGCGGTCAGGTCGAACGGTACGAGGTGATCCTCGCGAGCGGCGACCACCAGCAGCGGCGTCGGCGAGATCCGCGAGATGTACACGGCCGGCTCGTACTCGGTGAACAGCTCGACGGCGTGCAGGGTCACCTCGTTGCGCCAGTTCTTGCCACGGCTGACCTCCAGCTCGGTGAAGAACTCGTAGGTGTCGGCCGTCGGCAGGGCGCAGGGCTCGCCCTCCGGTGCGGTCACGGGCAGCAGCGCCGGCGGCTCACCCGCCAGGCGGGCCGCGCGATCGGCGTCGAAGTTCTCGCGCAGTCCCTTCCAGTGGTCACCCCGGATCAGCCGCTGCGCGGTCGCCAGGCCGTAGGTCAGCGGCACCTGGGAGACCACGCACCGCACGCGTCGGTCGAGGGCCGCGACCACCAGGACGTGCCCGCCGGCGTAGCTCGACCCCCACACGCCGATCCGGTCGGCGTCGACGGTCGCCTGGCTCTGCGCCCAGGTGATCGCATCGCGGTAGGAGTTGACCTGGGCCCACGGGTCGATGTGCTGGCGCGGCTCGCCGTCGCTGTCGCCGAGCCCCCGGTGATCGAACACCACCACACCGAGGCCCGCGGCGCTGAACACCTCCGCGAAGTCGTCGAGGTAGATCTCCTTGGTCGCCGAGAACCCGTGGGCCATCACGACCGTCGGCACGGGCCCCTCGACCTCGTCGGGCAGGTAGTGCCAGCCGCGCAGGGTGGTGCCGTCCTCGGTGTCGAACTCGATGTCGTGTCGCATGGTGGCTCCCAGGTCGGTGTGGTGGTTGCTGGGCAACCCTGCGCGTGCGTCGACCGGTGTGCTTCCCTCTACGGGAAGTGGGAGCAGGCGATCCGCGAACGATCCGTTCGGGCGAGGCGGGGCCACGTGAGGGCCACATGACTGGGACGGCGATGTCCGGGGGACGCTCCTGGAGCGCTGGCGGCACCACGCTCCTCGAGCGTGAGGAGGCCGTGAGGGCGGCGCTCGGTGGCACCCACCTGCCGTGGGACGTCCAGGTCGCCGACCCGCGGGTCTACGGCTGCGAGCTCACCTGGGACACGGTCGCGGACGCGACGGTGGTCGAGTGCCGCAGCGATCCGCTCACGGGCCGACGTGCACCGACCGAGCTGCAGCGGACCGAGACGGACACGGTCGCAGTGCTCCTGGTGCTCGCCGGACGCGAACGGGTGCGGCAGGGCGGTGTCGCCGTGGACCTCACGGCGGGCGACGCGCTGCTGTGGAGCTCGCACGCACCCATCGAGTTCGAGGTCGTCGAGCCCGTCCACAAGCTGACACTGCTGGTCCCCGCGGACCGCGTGGCCGCCCTCCGTCCACGTGGCGGGCTGGAGGCGGTCGCACTCCCCGGAGCCGATCCGACCGTTCGGCTGCTCACCGGCCACGTGCAGACGCTGGCGGGGGTCGGTGGTGATCTGTCCCCGCTGGACGGGTCGTTCGCCGTGGACGTTGCCCTCGACCTGCTGGTCAAGGCGATCGAACCCGCGGGCACATCCGCCGCGACCGGCCCGGCCCGCGACCTGCTGGACCGGGCCCTCGCGATCATCGCCGATGGCCTGCGCGAGCCTGCCCTGAGCCCGTCCACGGTCGCTGCACAGCTCGCGATCTCGCCGCGGTACCTCCACATGATCTTCGCCGCCACGGGTGAGACCGTGGCCGCCCACATCCGCAGGCGCCGCCTCGAGCGGATCCGCCACGACCTCGCCGATCCCCGCAGGGACGACGAGACGGTCACCACCATCGCCTTCCGGTGGGGGTTCAACGGTTCGGGGCAGCTCAGCCGGGCCTTCCGCGCCGAGCACGCGATGAGCCCCACCGAGTTCCGTGCGCGGGCCCGGACGCGTCGCGGCCGCTGACCTCACGTCCGCCGAGCGACGGTGAGCTCACCTCGGGCCTCCAGGACGGCGTCGAGGGCCAGAGCGACCGAGCTTGACAGGGAACCCCTGGGGAGTACCGTGCGACCCCGGCCGATACCCCACCCCTGTATCCGAGGAGCTGACGATGCGGACCATCGAGTACCACACCCCCGACGCCTCGTGCGGTTCGTGCCGCGCCACGATCGCCGAGGTCCTCGAGGCGGTCCCCGGCGTCCGTCCGCGGTCCTCGACCTCGAGACCAAGCGCACCACGGTCCGCTACGACCCGTCGCGGGTCGAGGAGGACGCGCTCGTCACGACGCTCACGGACGCCGGCTACGCGCCGGCCACCTGAGCCCCCACGCGACATCGGGTGCCGGCTGGAGCCAGCGCTCCCGGGCTCCATCCGGTACCCCAGCAGTTGGAGGTCCTTCCCGTGAACCGTCCCTGCACCACCGTCCTGGTCGGCGCCCTCAGCCTGACGCTCGCCAGCTGCAGCGCCTTCGAGGTCGCCGACGACCACGCCGACCATGCTGACGCCGCCACGATCGACGGCGCTCCCGAGATCGTCGTCACCGCGGCCTCGATGTCCTTCGAACCCGATCGCCTCGAGCTGTCGGTCGGCGAGCCGGTCAACATCGCGCTGACCTCCGAGGACATCCTGCACGACCTCAACATCGACGAGGTCGACTTCCACCTCGTCGCGGACGTCGACGAGACCGCGGTCGGTGGCCTGGAGTTCGGCGAGCCGGGCACCTACGTGGCCTACTGCTCGGTGCCCGGCCACCGGGACGCGGGCATGGAGATGGAGGTGACCGTCGATGGCTGACCACGCCACGACCGACGGCCCCCTCACCCAGCTGGACCTGCCCGTCGAGGGCATGACCTGCGCGTCGTGCTCAGCACGGGTCCAGCGCACGCTCGGCAAGCAACCCGGCGTGGCGGATGCCGAGGTGAACTTCGCGACCGGCAACGCCCGCCTGCAGGTCACGCCGGACGTCGATCTCGTCGCGCTCCGATCGGCCGTGGAGCGGACGGGGTACGAACTGATCGTGCCCGAGACCTCACCGCCCGGGGCCCGCAGCGAGCACACCCTGCACGTCGAGGGTATGACCTGCGGGTCGTGCTCGGCACGGGTGCAGCGAGCGCTCCAGAAGCAGCCCGGCGTCGTGGACGCGATGGTCAACTTCGCGACCGGGGTCGCGAACGTGACGGTCGACGGCACGCCCGATCCAGGGGCCTGGCGTGAGGCGGTCGAGGCCACCGGGTACCGCGTGGTCGACGACGGGCGACCCCAGACGAGCGCCACCACCTCGGGCGGCCCGACAGCCGCCGAACGCGCCGAACGGGCGAGCCAGGCCGAGGCCGAACACCGTCGGCTCTGGGGGCGACGGCTGGCGCTGGTCGCCGCACCGGCGCTGTTCCTGCTGTCGACGATGCTCTACCACGACTGGGCCGTGATGAACCCGGGGATGCGGATGGCGCAGCTCCTGATCGCGACCCCGGTCCAGTTCTACATCGGGTGGCCGTTCCTGCGCGAAGCCGCCAAGCGGGCCCGCCACCTGACAGCCAACATGGACACGCTCATCGCGATGGGCACCCTGGCGGCCTACCTGTTCTCGACCTGGCAGCTGGTCGTCGGTGGGCACGACCTCTACTACGAGGCCCAGGTCGTCATCATCGCCTTCATCGTCCTCGGCCGGTACCTGGAGGCTCGCGCGAAGGGCAACGCGGGGCGCGCCATCCGGTCCCTGCTCGAGCTCGGGGCCAAGGAGGCGCGGGTCGTCCGCGACGGCACCGAGGTCATGCTCCCCGTCGAGCAGGTCGTGGTCGGCGACGTGGTCAAGGTCCGTCCCGGCGAGAAGATCCCGGTCGACGGCGAGGTCGTCGACGGCGCGTCCGCGGTCGACGAAGCCATGCTCACCGGCGAGTCGGTCCCGGTCGACAAGGGCTTCGGGTCCACCGTCGCGGGGGCGACCATCAACACCTCCGGGGTGCTGACCATCCGAGCGACCGCCATCGGCGCCGACACCGCCCTGTCCCGGATCGTGCGGATGGTCGAGGACGCCCAGGCCGGCAAGTCGGACATGCAGCGCCTGGCCGACCGGGTCTCGGCGGTCTTCGTGCCGGTCGTCATCGGCATCGCGATCGCGACCTTCGTGACGTGGACCGCCGTCAGCGGCGACACGGGGCAGGCCATGCTCGCCGCGGTCGCGGTGCTGATCATCGCCTGCCCGTGCGCGCTGGGGCTGGCGACCCCGATGGCCACCATGACGGGCACCGGCCGGGGTGCCCAGCTCGGGATCCTTATCCGATCCATGGACGTCCTGGAACGCACCCGCGAGATCCACACGATCGTCTTCGACAAGACCGGGACCCTCACCGAAGGTGAGATGTCACTCACCGACGTGGTGGCCGGCTCGACCGACGAGGCCACCCTGCTGGTGCTGGCCGGTGCGGTCGAGGCCGACTCCGAGCACCCGATCGGACAGGCCATCGCCGACGGGGCCCGGGAGCGGCTCGGCCGTCCGCTGCCCCGCACCGACGGGTTCACCTCGATCGCCGGGCAGGGCGTACGCGCGACCGTCGACGGCCGCGACGTGGTGGTCGGCCGTCGCAAGCTCATGGCCGAGTCCGGCCAGCGACTGCCCGACCACTTCGAGGACGCAGCAGCCCAGCTCGAATCGGACGGCCGGACCGCGGTTCTCGCCGGCTGGGACGGTGAGGTACGTGGCGTGCTGGCCGTCGCCGACACGCTCAAGCCCGGTGCCGCGGCGGCGGTCGCTCGCCTCCACGACCTCGGCCTCGAGGTCGCGATGATCACCGGGGACAACCACCGGACGGCGCGGACGATCGCGGACCTGGTCGGCATCGACCGGGTGATGTCCGAGGTGCTGCCGGCGGACAAGCAGGCCGAGGTCGAACGCCTCCAGGCCGGTGGTCGGATCGTCGCGATGGTCGGCGACGGCATCAACGACGCCCCCGCCCTCGTGCAAGCGGACCTCGGCATCGCGATCGGGACCGGCACCGACGTCGCCATCGAGTCGAGCGACCTCACCTTGATGCGCGGTGACCTCGACGGCGTCGCCACCGCCATCGAGCTGTCCCGCCGCACCCACCGCACCATCCGCCAGAACCTGTTCTGGGCGTTCGCGTACAACACCTCGGCGATCCCCGTCGCGGCCCTCGGGCTGCTCAACCCGATGGTCGCGGGCGCCGCGATGGCGTTCTCCAGCGTCAGCGTCGTCACCAACTCGCTACGGCTGCGCCGCTTCGGACGCTGACCATCAGGCATGATGGCGACCGACGAACGAGAGGAGCCGACGTGACCGCGGTGCTGATCGTGGGTGACGGACCAGGCGGACTGTCCGCGGCGCTGTTCCTGGCCAAGGCCGGACACACCGTGACCGTCTTCGGCCAGGACCGGACGGCGATGCACCACGCCCACGTCTTCAACTACCTCGGCGTACCGGACGTCCTCGGCAGCGACTTCCAGCAGATCGCCCGGCGGCACGCGTCCGACCACGGCGCGACCATCGTCGATGCCGGCGTCACGGGGATCGAGCTCGGGAACGGGACCTTCACCGTCGAGGTCGAGGACCACGAGCCGGGCACCGGCGAGTACCTCGTCCTGGCGGGCGGCAAGCCGCTCCAGCCGCTCGCCCGCAGCCTCGGTCTGCCGGTCGAGGACGGGCGTGTCGAGGTCGACAGCGAGTACCGCACCAGCATCGATCGTGTCTACGCGATCGGACGGTTGGTACGACCCGAACGCAGCCAGGCCATCATCTCGGCCGGCGCCGGCGGGATCGCCGCGCTCGACATCCTCTCCCGGGAGGCCGGGGAGGACGTGCACGACTGGGACACCCCCGCGTAGCCTACGGCCGGTGGGCCGCTCGCTCGACCCACGAGGCGAGTCGGTAGAGCCCGACCGCGATGACGGCAGCGGCAACGGCCATCCCCCACGATCTCGGGCTATCGAACCGGGCACTGGCTCGACTGAGCTCGTGTCCGATGCCGCCGCTGCCGGTGAGGAACTCGGCGACGATCGCCGCAAGCATCGCGAGCCCCGCCGACAGGCGGAGCGCGGTGGCAGCCGCCGGAACCGCCGCAGGAAGGTGGATGAACCTGAGCCGACGCAACTTGGACGCCCCATACGCTGCGGCCAGCCGATCCGTCTCCGACGGCAGAGCGCCCAGCGCAGACGCCACTAGGACGAAGGCGGGGAACAAGGTGAGGAGCGTCGTGATCACGAGATCCGAGAGCCGTCCGGACGGGAGCATCTTGGCGAGGATCGGAACGAGGATCACGAGCGGGATCGAGCGCAGGATCACCAGGCCCGGCGCAACCACCCCGAGCAGAACAGCCCAGACCCGGACGAGCAACGCCAGTACGGTGCCCGCCGCGGTGCCCACCACCAGCCCGACGCTCGCCGTCACCAGCGTGGGAACCACCACCTCCAGGTAGTCGAGACCAAGATCTGCCACGACGTCGAACGGTCCGGGCATCACGATTCGATTCACACCCGTTGCCGTCACGGCCAGGTGCCAGGCGACCACGATCGCCACGAGACCCCAGAAACGATCGACGACGGCCCAACCCCAACCGCGGGGCGCGACTGCAAGAGGCCGGTCGACTCGGTCACGGCGTCGTGAGCCCAGCCGGTCGATCGCAGCTTCGGAGACGCCGCTCATAATGCCCGCCGGGCGAGCACCACCCGATGCAGCGCCGTCACGAGCCCGTACGCCAGGAAGGACAGGGCACTTGAGACGGCGGCTGTCCCCCACAGCTGCACGATCTGGTTGTTGAGTGTGGAGCTGATGATCACCACCCCGAGGCCGCGCTCGGCCCCGAACCACTCGCCAATCACCGCTCCGATCACGGCCGCCGAGGCGGCGAGTCGAAGCCCGTCGAGGACCGCGGGTATCGCGTGGGGGAGGAAGATCCAGCGCAACCCCCGGCTGCGGTTGGAGCCAAAGCCGATCGCGAGGTCGGCGTAAGCGTGAGGAGCCTGGAGCAAGCCCGAGGCCACCGCCACCCAGACGGGATAGAAGACGATGATCGCTGCGGCGACGGCCGGGGAGCGTTGACGCCCGGCCACGACGACCAAGACGGGGGCGTAGGCGATGATCGGCACGGCCTGGACGGCTGTGAGCATCCACTCCAGCCCAGCGCGAAGGGGGCGGACCAGCACGCCGACCAGTGCAGCAGCGATTGCTAGCCCGCTCCCCCAGGCGAACCCGATCAGCGCCGCCCACGCCGTATTCGACAACGATCGCCAGACCGTCGCCGAGGCGTGTGGGTCAGAGAGGAACCCGAGGACCTCCGTCATGGCCGGCCACCCCTTTCCGAACACACCCAATCGGCCGACGAACTCCCACGTGACCAGGATCAACGCAGTGCCCAGAACGGCCGCGCCCGGCTTGGCGGCCCTCCTCCGAAGGTCGGCCGTCGCCACACCGACCGTCATGCGTCACCGATCCCGGCCGCTCGGTCCAACGACGCGCCGATCGCCCGGCAAAGGTCCAGGTACCCATCGGTCTGGACGTACTTGTGGTTGCGGGGACGATCCGCGGCCACTGCAAAGGTCTCGACGACCCGGCCGGGGCCGCTCGACATGACGTGCACCTCGTCGGCCAACAAGACCGCCTCCTCCACCGAGTGGGTGACCAGAAGGGTGGTGGTCCCCAGCTCCGACCAGATTCGCTGGAGCTCGAAGTTGAGTCTGCGTCGGGTGACAAGATCGAGCGCGCCGAACGGCTCGTCGAGCAACAGCAGGCGGGGCGAGAGCACCAGCGCCCGGCCGATCGAGACCCGCTGGCGCATTCCCCCGGAGAGCTGTCCCGGTCGGGCCGCAGCAAAGGCGCTCAGCCCGACCATCTCGACAAGCTGGTCGACCCGATCCCAGTCGGGCTGTAGCCCTGCGAGCCGATAGGGCAGGGCCACGTTGCGACGGACGGAGAGCCACGGCATGAGGGCATGGTCCTGGAAGGCGATCCCGAGACCGTGCGCCTCAGCGAGCCGAGCGGGAGGTTGACCGTCGATCCTCACGCTCCCTCCGGTCGGCTCCTCGATCGAAGCCAGCAACCGGAGCAGGGTCGACTTGCCACAACCCGACGGTCCGATCAACGCCACGAACGCACCGGAGTTGATCCGGAGATCGACGCCCGCCAGGGCGAGCACCCCCGACCGGCCACCGGGGTACAGCTTTTGTATCCCGGTGGCCTCGATTGTCGCGCCCTTACGGGCGCTGGACGCGGCGTCAATCGTGGTCGCCGTCATTCACCTGCGGCCTCAGTGAGAATGCTCATGTCGATGTGGCTGGCGATGTCGTCGGGGACGCTGAAGCCGGCGGCTCTCAGGCCTTCGGCCACGGGTCCCACCACCCATTCGGTATCGACCCACAACAGGCCGTGATCCTTGGTGGCGTCGCTCACCATCAAGTCGGTCTGCAGCTCGTTCTGTCGGATCTGCTGAGCCAAGTCCAAACCCAAGTCGACACCGTACTTCTCGACGGCCAGGCGGGCCGCGGCCTCCGGATCGGTGGCGTTCTCCTCCCAGCCGCGGAGTGTGGCTCGCATGAAGCGAACCGCGAGATCACGGTTGGCATCGAGCCACTCCCGGGTGGCGAAGAAGAGATCGGCATAGGCGGGGAGTCCCAACTCGCCCCACGTGACGGTGAAGTAGTCCTGGCCGGAGACCATGCCGTAGTCGACTTCGAGCGTGATGGGCTGGTTGGTGAGGAATGCCGAGTACGCCTCGCCGTCGCCATCGACCAGAGGTTGGGGGCTGAAACCTGCGGGAATGAACTCGTAGGTGCCGTCGAGGCCGTTCAACTCGAAGACCGCGTCGATGAACGTATCAATCCCCTCCTGGCCGAGGAAGCGGATTCCCACCAGGTCCTCGGGTGTTCGGATCGGGTTGTCGGCCAGCGAGACCACTCCGGCCACACCATCCTGGAACATGGCGCCGAAGATCACCAGGTCGTTGTCCTGGCTGATGGCCTCCATCACGGACCCCAGGGCGGACTGGATCCCGATCTGGGACTCACCACTGAGCACCGAGACCACCGGCTCGGAGCCCTGCGGCCCTCCCGGGAGCACCGTCAGGTCGATGCCGTTGTCGGCGTAGTAGCCGCGATCCAACCCCAGCCACATGCCGGCGAACTCGACGTTCTTGATCCAGCCGAGCGAGACGGTCAGATCGTCGGGAGTGGCCGAGGCCTCATCTTCCGGCGTTGATGCGGGCGAGGCCGCGGTGCTCTCGGGGGCCGTGGTCGGGCCGGACCGACCGTCGGGCGTTCCGGCGCAGGCCGTCGCCGCCATGACGAGGGCGATGCCGATCGCCCAGCGAGTGGTCCATCGTCTACTCATGTCTCTTTCCTTCCTGATGCGTGGAGGGCGGGCAGGTCGAGGGAGAACTGTGATGCCGAGAACTCGACCGCCGCTCGGACGTCCGCGCTGGAGCGGGCGAGCGTGGCCGCGGTCTCTTCAAGGTTCGGGACGGGCGGCTTCAGGGCTACGTGAGCCTGCTCGTGGTCGGCGTCCAGCACCATGCTGATCGGGCGGTCCAACCGCCAGCGGTCCCATCCCACTTGCCTGCCGCTCCTCCCCCTCCCCGGTTCGCCCCGGCGGATGAACTCGGCCTGGTAGTCAATGATGATGTCGGAGAGGGCCTGGCGACCGGCAAGGTTCTCGTCGTTGAATCCGAAGGGAACGAAGGCTCCGCTCTCCCAGTCACCGTGAAAGAAGGGGATCGAGAGGGTGTGCGCCGCGCCATACACCGCCTGGTACACGCTGCCGTCGTCACCGTCCCAATCGAGGCTGTAGACGAAGACCGGCTCCCGGTGGGCGGCGAGCCGGTCGGCCACCCACATTCCGTGCTGGTGCCGCCAGAGTGAGGAGACGAGTGAGCTCCACGACCGATAGGTGGCGACCTCGGCCTCCGTCAAGGGGACCGCATCCCATCCCGCCCCTCGCCGCGCCGCGTCATAGAGATCGAGCCATGGGGGCTGCTCGCAGGCGAAGATGGTGAACTCATCGGTCGAGGTCCCGAGAAGTGCCGGCACCTTGTGGTACGCGCCTACCCGAAAGGCCTCGTCGAGTGCGAGCGGGACGACGGTTCCGTCACTGATCGGAACCGGGAGGCCGAGCTCGGGGAGCTGGGCGTCTGCGATGGCGTACGCCGAGAGGGAGGTGAGGAAGTCGAGGTCGTCGGCCGCGGCGGCACGCGCCTCAGGGTGGCGGTCGGCGAGGGCATCGATGAGGGCGGCGGCCCGGTCGTCCTCATCGGCAACCGACCGCGAGGAGGGACTGATCCCACCCGACAGGTGCACGATCCGGTGCACGAGGTTCTCGCGGCGGACCGCGTCCGTTCCCAGCAAGAAGAGGGCGTTTGACGCCCCGGCCGACTCACCGGCGGCCGTGACCAAGCCGGGGTCACCCCCGAAGGCGGCGGCGTGGTCGGCGACCCATCGGAGCGCCTTGATCAAGTCGAGGTACCCGTAGTTGCCCGAGGCGTCCTCCGCGCCCGCGGCCCGCTCTCGCAGCGCCGGATGGGTGAGGAATCCGAGCCAGCCCAGGCGGTGCTGCGGCATCACCACCACCGCCTGCAGCTTCCGGGCGAGGATCTCGCCCCGGTACTGGTCGACCGATCCGTGGCGGTTCCCGCCTCCGTGAATCCAGACGTAGACCGGCAGGTCGGCCTCGTCGTTGTCGGGTCGAAAGACGTTGACGTAGAGGCAGTCCTCGTGCCCGAGCAACCCCGGCTGGTCACCGAAGCCGACGTATTGGGCGCAGGGCGCGGGGTGCCCGGCAGCGATCAACGGCCGCGACCAAGGTATCGGGTCGACCGGCGCCTTCCAGCGGAGGCGCCCGACGGGCGGAGCGGCGAACGGGATCCCCAGCCAACGCCGGGCGCCGCTCCCCCGGGTACCCACGACGGGCCCGAAACGGGTGGGGATCGCAAGCGGGTCGACGGTCACGGACGGCAGCCCTCGCGTGTGCTCGACACATTGGGTGGACCATACGAGCCGAATCGTCTAGTCTCTTCCCGAATTGGAGAGGCTATCCATCCAATCATCTGCACCCTCGTACTTTCATCTGACGAAATGTAAAGGCAATGATAGACTCCGTCAAGCGCTCCTATCGATCCCCACTCCGTGAGGAGCAGGCCCGGCGCACCCGGCGGTTGATCCTCGACACCGCCCATGACCTCTTCCTGGCCTACGGATACGGCCGCACGACGATCGCCGCCATCGCCGAGAAGGCCGGGGTATCCCGCCAGACGATCTACGACACGGTCGGGAGCAAGCGGGAGGTGCTCGAGGCTGTGCTCGACCGCCTGGTGACCCGCCAGGACGACCCGGTGACGGAGATCACCGACGCCGCCTCCTGGAGCGAAGTCGCCACGGAGACCGACCCGGGGGCCCGGTTGGCGCTCGCCGCCCAGCTCTCACGCCAGGTGTGGGAGTCGGGTCTCGTCGACCTGGTCCGCACCATGCTCTCGGCAGCCGCCGTCGACCCCGAGCTCGCCGACTGGCCGCACGAGCAGATCCTGGTCCGACGCAGGAACATGGAGACGTTGGCTCGGCTGCTCTTCGCTCCCGACCGGCTCGAGGACGACTTCCAGGACGTCGTCGACCTCCTCGCCGCTCTCGACAGCGGCGTCGTCGTGGGGATCCTCGTCAACGACTTCGGCTGGTCCTACGACAAGTACGAGGAGTGGTTGGGCAAGCTCTACCGGCGTCTCTTCCCCCTCACGGGGACGCAGCCCGAGGTGTAGGTGCGCTGCTGCATGGTGACGGAGCCGCGACATCGCTGAAGCCTTGTAGAGCCCGATCAGGGAGCACCCGATGGAGCACCGCACGCTCGGTCGCAGCGGCTGCGTCGTGTCGACGTTGTGCCTCGGCACGATGACGTTCGGGCAGGAGACCGACGAGCCCGGCGCCCGCGCTCAGATGGACCGGTACGTGGAGGCCGGCGGCAACCTCATCGACACCGCCGACGTCTACGTCGACACCGAGTCGGAACGCATCGTCGGCAGGTGGCTGGCGGACCAGAGCTCCGACGTGCGTGACCGGTTGGTGATCGCCACCAAGGGACGCTTCCCGACCGGGGACGGCCCCAACGACGTCGGCCTGTCCCGTCGGCACCTGACCCGCGCACTGGACGCATCGCTCCGGCGCCTGGGCGTCGACGCGATCGATCTGTACCAGGTGCACAGCTGGGATCCGCTGACCCCGATCGACGAGACCCTGCGCTTCTTCGACGACGCGGTGGCCGCCGGCAAGGTCCGCTACGCCGGGCTGTCGAACTTCACCGGGTGGCAGCTGCAGCGGACCGTCGACCTGGCCGAGTTCCGCGGTTGGCCGGTGCCGGTGACCCTCCAGCCGCAGTACAACCTGCTGGCGCGAGAGATCGAGTGGGAGCTGATCCCGGCCTGCGCGTACAACGGCCTCGGCCTGCTGCCGTGGTCGCCGCTCGGCGGTGGGTGGCTGACCGGCAAGTACCAGCGCGACGAGCCGCCGACGGGCGCCACCCGCCTCGGCGAGGACCCGGAGCGTGGCGTCGAGGCCTACGGGCCACGCAGCCGGTCGCAGCGGACCTGGGACGTGCTCGACGTGGTACGGACCATCGCCGAGGACCGCGGTGTCACGATGGCGCAGGTCGCCCTCGCGTGGGTCGTGGACCGTCAGACCGTCACCTCGGTGATCCTCGGGGCACGCACCGTCGAGCAACTCGAGGACAACCTCGGGGCGGCGGACCTGCACCTGACCGACGACGAGGTCGCGCGGCTCGACGAGGCCAGCGACCCAGGGGCAGCCGACTACCCCTACGGCGGTCCGGGCCAGGACCAACGCAGCCGCGCCATCCCCGGCACGCGCTGAGCCGGCCGCTCGGCACGGCCGGCTCGCCACACCCTCAGGGCGCCGCCCGGTAGCCGTGGGTGGCCAGCTGCCGACCCATCGCCGCGTACGCGTCCTGGTCCGCGGGGTCGGCCGCCAACCCGTCCACGTAGCGGTTGAACATCGCGAAGGCGGCGGCGATCAGCACGGTGTCGTGGAGCTGGTCGTCGCCGGCCCCGGCGTCACGCGCGGCCGTGAAGAGGTCCTCGGCGATACGACCGCCGTCGGCGACCGCTTCGGCCAGGCGGGTCAGCGCGGCCAACCGAGGTGGAGCCACGTCGGCGAGCCGCCCCTGTCGAGCGGCGTCCGCCAGGGCGTCGTCATCGCCGAGGTGGGCGGCCGCCACCGCCGCGTGCGAATCGCGGCAGAACCCGCAGTCGTTGCGGGCGGACACCGCGGTCGCCAGCAGTTCCCGCTCGTCGCGTCCGAGACCGTCGTCGCGGCGCAGCAGCGTCTCGGCCAGTTCGCGGAGCGGACCGGCGGTGTCCGGACGTGCCGCGAAGAGTCCGATGATCCCGGGCAGGTCGGTGGGGACGGGGATCCGAGCCATCGCAGCGCTCCTCGCACGTGAGCCCCGACGGACCTCGCCGGCGGCGCCTGCGGGTCGACCGACGCGCAGACCTGCCGGACGCTAACAGAGAACCGGAACGAGAACGGTTACCGAGGCTCGGTCACGGCCGTGTCCCCCGGGCTCCCCTGGTCGGGGCGGAACCCCGCGATGATGCACTCGAGGCCCTCCTCGAAGACCTCCTCCACCGGCAGGGTGAAGAAGTCCGTGCCGATGCGCGCCGCCGTCGGATGGTCGGCCGGATCGAGCGTCTCGAGCCCCGCCACGAACGCGCCGGCGCGGCCCGCGCGGCCCGTCCGTGCGCGGGTGTCGGCGTTGTCCTCGATGGCGACGCGGGAGAAGGTCCAGCTCATCACGAGGGCGGTGCCCCGGGCGACCCGGGCGTCGTCGAACCCGCCCGCGGCGAGGGCGCTGGCGAGCAGTTCCAGCAGCCGGTAGGCCTGCGGTCCAGCCGGTCCGTTGTCCATCAGCCAGGCGGCGAGCCCCGGGTGCGCCCGCAGGACCTCGCGTTGGGTCGTCGCCCACGCACGTACCTGCTGTTCCCACCCCGCCCCGGGATCGACGTCCGGCTGCACGAGCGAGCCGATCCGGTCCGCCACGAGCCGGATCAGCTCGTCGCGGTCGGCGATGTGGCGGTAGAGCGCCATCGGGGTCACACCCAACCGGGTCGCGAGCGCACGCATGGTGACACCGGCGAGGCCATCGAGGCGGGTGAGGGCGATGGCTTCGTCGACGACACCGTCCCTGCTCAACAGCACCGTCGATCCCATGCTCCGACCCTAGTCCGCGTTCACCTCCCGCTTCGGAGGCGACTTGACAATGGGAACCGTTCCCAGCTACGTCTACAGCGTATACACATCGCAGCGGTCGGTGCACCTGGCACGGACTGGAACCGCGGACGGTCGATGCCCGACACGGGCGATCAGGGGCAACGGATGGCGACAGCGAGGAACCACACGAGCGCGGCGGCGACGGCGGGGGTGGTCGCGGCCCTCCTGCTGGCCGGGTGCGCCACGCCGAACGACGGCGCATCGACCGGCGACGGTGCACAGGCGGCGCCGGCGGACGACGCCCCCGACGCCCCCGACGCGGAGCCGGTCGCCGGCGGGACCCTGCGCGCGGCTTTCGCGGGTGGTCCGAGCGAGACGCTCAACTACCTGCGGGGACCGACGGCGCTCGACTACGTGCGTGCGAGGTTGGTCCACGCACCGCTGTGTGAGCTGGACCCCGGCGCCGAGGACGGTGTCGCGTACGGGACCGTCGAGGCGATCGACGTCAGCGACGACCTCACCGAGTACACCCTCCACGTCCGCGACGGGGTGCGGTTCACCGACGGGTCGCCCCTCACCAGCGCGGACGTCCTGTACTCGCTGCGCGCTCCGGTGGTGCTCGAGGGCCTGCCGTTCACCATGCTCGTGGCCCGCAACTTCGACGTGGATGCTGCGGACACGCCGGACGACTCGACGGTGGTCCTGCCGACGCTCTCCCCGATCGCGGACGGCCGCGAGGTGATCTGCCAGAGCATGCTCACCATCCCGGACGGGACCACCGAGTTCACGCTCGAGACACCGTCGTCGGGCCCGTTCACCATCGCCGCGTTCGAACCGGGCCGGTCCACGCTGCTGGAGCGGAACCCTGACTTCTACAGCGAGGCGCCGTCGCTGGAGGGGATCGAGCTGGTGTCGATCGCGGACGGGACCGCCCGGGTCAACGCGCTACGTCAGGGACAGGTCGACTTCGTCAGCGGCGTCACCCCGGTGCAGGCGCAGACCCTCGACGAGGTGGACGGCATCGCGGTGACCACGAGCGAGCTGCCCTACGCCTCCTACCTGCAGTACACGATGAACCTCGAGGTGCCGCCCCTCGACGACCCGAGGGTCCGGCAGGCCATCAAGCTCGCGATCGACCGCCAGCGCATCGTGGACAACGTCTACTTCGGTCGCGCGTTCGTCGGCAACGACCTGCCGGCCATGGGGTTCCCGAGCTACGACACCACCCTCGAACAGCTGGCCCACGACCCCGATCGCGCACGTGAGCTGCTCGCCGACGCCGGCGCCGAGGGGATGAGCCTCGAGCTGACCGCGGGGCCCGAGCTCGCCGGCATGGTCGAGACCGCCACCCTCATCGTCGAGGACCTCCAGGCGGTCGGGATCGACGCGACCCTGCGTGAGCTCCCGCCCGGGCAGCTGTTCGCCGACTACCCGACGTACCTGACCCTGCCGTTCCGGGCCGGGTTCAACCCCCCAGCGCTGTTCGAGCCGAACCACGCCCCCGGCGCCTTCCCCGAGGTGGATGCGCTCGTGCAGGCCGCCCGCAGCGCGGCGACGGCTGACGAGCGGCTCGCCGCCTCGCACGCTGCGCAGCAGCTGCTGTGGGAGCAGGGCGCCCAGCTCGGGCCGGTGTTCGTCCCCAACGTCAGCGCGGCTCGGGACGGGGTGGCCGGGGTGCGCGAGCTGCAGTTCCCCGACCTGTCCCGTGCGACCCTCAGCGACTGAGCCGTGCGATCCGCCGGCTGGCTCGGCGCGAGGGTCGCCACGGCCCTGGTGACCCTCGCTGCACTCTCGGCCGTCGTGTTCTGGACGACCGAGGTGCTCCCCGGGGACGCGGTCGGTGTCATCTCCGGCCAGGATGCGACCGAGGCCGAGCGTGAGGCGGTCCGGCTCGCGCTCGGCCTCGATCGGCCACCGCTGGAGCGGTACGGGCGGTGGGTCGCCGGGCTCCCGCGCGGTGACCTCGGCACGTCGCTGGTCTCCGGCGAGGAGGTCGCTTCGCTCGTGACCTCGCGGTTCGCGGCGAGCGTGGCGGTCCTGCTTCCGGCCACCGGGCTGATGGCCGTGCTCGCCGGGGCGCTCGGCACCGCCGCGGGGCTGCGGCCCGGGAGCCGCCTCGACCGGCTCCTCAGCGGGACGACGCTCGGGATGATCGGCACGCCCGACTTCCTGATCGCCACCGGGCTCCTGGTCGTGTTCACCGTCTGGTGGCCGGTGCTCCCCGCGGTCGCCATCGTGCCCATCGGGGACGCGCTGTGGCAGCACCCCCGCTTGGTCGCCCTGCCTGCCGTCGCACTGGCGCTCGGCGGGTTCGGGGCGAGCATGCGCCTGCTCCGCGCCTCGGTCGCCCAAGCCGCCTCCACCCCGTTCGCCGAGTTCGCCCGCCTCAACGGGGTGCGTGGCGCACGCTACGTGTGGACCATCGTCTCGAACGCGCTCGGCCCGGCCATCCAGGCGTTCGCCGTCATGACCGCCGGTCTGCTCGGCGGCGCCATCGTCGTCGAAACGTTGTTCAACGTCCCCGGCCTCGGCTACGAGCTGACGCGGGCAGTGGGCAACCGCGACGTGCCGCTCGTGCAGGGCCTCAGCCTCGTGCTCGGCGCGGCGACCCTGACGATCCTGCTCGCCGGCGACCTCACCGCTCGCCTGCTGGGTCGGACCGTCTCCACCTGCGCGGGCACGCCGTGACCGCCCGGCGGTGGGCCGTCGCCGTACCGGTCTCGCTAGTGCTCCTGATCGCCGTCGTCGGACCGTGGCTGGCAGGCAGCGTGACGACCCCGGTCAGCGGCCCGTTCGCGGCCCCCGGTGACGGACAACTGTTCGGGACCGACGTGCTCGGCCGCGACGTGCTCGCCCGTGTCCTCGGGGGTGGGCGCACCCTCGTCCTCCAGGCCTTCGCGGCGACGCTGCTCGGCAGCCTGTCCGGCATCGGCGTCGGCATCTGGACCGGCGCGACGCACCGCCGGCCCATCTCCTCCGGCGTCCCCCGGGTCGTCGACGCGATCGCCGGCGTCCCGGCACTGCTCCTGCTGTTGGTGCTGGCCGCCGGGATGCCCGGCAGCGCGGCGGTCGTGGCGCTCGCGATCGCGGTGGTCAGTACCCCGTTCTCGGTCCGGGTGATCCGCGAACACACGGCCCGACTCGCCGCGACGGACTACGCGCAGGAGGCCGAAGCGCGGGGCGAGCCGTGGGTGGCGAGGGTCCGCTACGACCTGCTGCCGGGCCTCGTGCCGGTGATCTGGGCGGAGGCCGGCATCCGGTTCGTCGCGGCGACCCAGCTCGCGGCCACGGCCGGGTTCCTGGGCCTCGGCGCCGGCGCGCCAGCCGCGAACTGGGGACGGATGGTCCGCGAGAACAGCACCGGCATCGCTGCCAACCCCTGGCCGGTGCTCGTGCCGGCGGGGCTGCTCGTGGTGCTCGCCATCGGCGTCACCCACCTCCTCGACCGCACCCTCGACTCGCCCGACGGCAGCGTGGAGCACGTGGGACGGCTCGCGTGAGCGCCCTCGCGTCGGTCACCGACCTCGGTGTCACGGCGTCCGACGGTTCGGTCATCCTCGAGCACGTCGACCTCGCGCTCCACCCCGGTCACGTCACGGCGCTGGTGGGCCCGTCGGGTGCCGGCAAGACGACCCTCGCGCAGGCGTTCCTCGGCCACCTCGGACCCGGGCTCGCGCTCGTCAGCGGCGGTGCGCTGGTCGCCGGGCACGACCCGTTCAGCGCGTCCGGTCGGCGGGCACTGCGGGGGCGGATCGTGGGGTACCTGCCACAGGATCCGGCCAGCGCCCTGGACCCGCGCCGGACGGTCGCGGCGCAGCTGCGCACCGCCGCCCGCATCGCGAGCCCCGAGGCCGGCCGCGCCTCCCGAACCGAACGCGTGCGCGAGGCTGCCAGCGCGGCAGCGTTCGACGAGGAGCTCCTCGACCGCCGACCGGCTCAGCTCTCGGGTGGGCAGGCGCAGCGGGCACTGCTGGCCTGGGCCTACGTCGCCCGCCCCCGGATCCTCGTGCTGGACGAGCCGACCAGCGGGCTCGATCCGGGCACGGCGCGCCGCGTCAGCGACGCGTTCACGCGGCTGCCCTGGGGGCCGGCCGTGCTCCTGATCAGCCACGATCGCGAGCTCGTCGCCCGCGCGGCGGACGACACCGCCGAGATCGTCGACGGACGTGTCCACGCGGTCCTCGAACGCCCAACGGCGGCGGCTGCGCCTCATGACCACCAGGACCCACCCACGGTCGCGACCTCCTCCGGTTCGGAGGTGCTCGCAGCGAGCGGCGTCACCATCCGCCGCGGCGGGACGGCGCTGATGGACGAGGGATCGCTCACCCTCCACGCGGGCGACCTCGTCGCCCTCCGAGGTGCGTCGGGGAGCGGCAAGACCTCGCTCGCGCTCGCCCTGTGCGGGCTCGCCCCGCCCGACCGTGGCCACCTGCGCATCCACGGCACCCCCACCGCGTGGCACGCCGGGACACGTGCACGGAGCGGCCAGGCGTTCCTGGCCTACGCGGGCCAGGACGCTCGCGCCGCGCTCAACCCGCACGAGACGATCCGTCGCACCCTCACCCGCGCCCGCCGCTCAGCGGCACGTCGCGATCCCACCGTCGGGGTGGACGTCGAGGAGCTGCTCGACCGGTTCGGTCTGCCCCGCTCCGTGCTGGACCGCGCCCCGGACCGCTTGAGCGGCGGGCAACGCCACCGGGTCGCGCTCGCTCGCGCTGTCGCCGCCGCACCAGCGGTGCTGGTCTGCGACGAGACCACCGCCGCGCTCGACCACGCCACCGCCGCGCTCGTGCTCGACACCCTCGACGGGTTGCGTGCGGACACCGGGCTGCCGGTGCTGTTCATCACCCACCAGGACGAGGTGGCCACGCGCGCCGACCGCGTCCTGACCCTCGCCGGAGGACGCCTGCGATGACCGCCGACCTCGAACTGTTGCGAGCCGTGCGTGGTCCGCTGACCGGCGCCATCGCGCTCCAGGCGGCGGCCGGCGTGCTGGCGCTGCTCCCGATCGTCGCCCTGGTGGCGTTCACCGGCGCCTGGGTCAGCGGGGACCCGCTGCCCGGCCTGGGCCTCGTCGTCGCGGCGATCGTCGGCACGCTCGGCGCAGCGCTCGGATCGGCGGCAGCCACGTGGCTCGCTCACCGTGCGGATGCCGATCTGACCGGGCTGCTCCAGCACCGTCTCGCCGAGACCATCCGGACGCTGCCGGTCCCGGCCGTGACCGGGCTCGGCGCCGGCCGTGTCAAGAAGGTGGTCCACGACGACACCTCCGCGCTCCACTACCTGGTCGCCCACACCCTGCTCGATGTGACCGCGCTGGTGGTGACACCGCTGGCGGGGCTGCTCGTGCTCGCGGTCGTCGACTGGCGCCTCGCGATGCTCAGCGTGGTCCCTTTGGCGGCGGGGGTCGGGTGCTACGTCCGAGCGATGCAGGGCTCGCGCGAGGGGTTCTCCCAGTACGCCGCCACCCAACAGCGCATCAACGCCGCGGTCGTCGACCTCGTGCGTGGGCTGCCGACGGCCAAGATCTACGGTGGTCCTGGTGGCGCCAGGGACCGCTACGACGCTGCGGTCCACGGGTTCCACGACTTCTTCCGAGCCTGGTCCCGACGTACCTCGGCCGCGACCACCGCTTCCTGGCTCGTGGTCGCCCCCGGGGTCACCGCTGCCTGCTTCGCGCTGCTCGGTGGCATCGGCCTCCGCCTCGGGTGGGTCAGCCCGGCCGCGTTCGTCGCCGGGATCCTGCTCGGTCCCACCATCAGCGCACCCGTCGCCGTCGCGGGCCCACGACTGCAGGCGATCCGGACCGGGTTGGCTGCGCTGAGCTCCCTCGCCGAGCTGCTCGCGCAGCCCGGCATCACGTGGGGCACCACCGAGGTCCCCGCGGACGCCCGGGTCCGGCTCGACGAAGTGAGCCACCGGTACGGCGACGACCGGCTGGCGTTGGACGGCGTATCGCTCGAGCTCCCCGAGCGCGGTCTGATCGCGTTGGTCGGGGCATCCGGCAGCGGCAAGAGCACCATCGCCACCCTCCTCGCCCGGTTCGCCGACCCCACGGCCGGGCGGGTCCTGCTCGGCGAGGTCGACCTGCGTGAGGTCCGCGAGGACGAACTGTACGAGCGCATCGGGTTCGTGTTCCAGGACACGCGGCTGCGGCAGGCCAGCATCCGGGACAACCTCACCGGGGGCCGACCGATCGATGACGAGCGCGTGGGCCGTGCCGCCAGGACCGCAGCGATCCACGACGATGTCGTCGCCCTGCCCAACGGTTACGACACGGTGCTCGGGGACGAGACGGAGCTGTCCGGCGGTCAGCGTCAGCGGCTCTGCCTCGCTCGGGCGCTCCTGCGCGAACCGGATGTGCTCGTCCTCGACGAGACGCTCGCCGCGGTCGACCCGAGCCTGCGTGCCACCCTGTGGGCGGCGCTGCGAGCCCAGGCCGAGCAGCGCACGGTGCTGCTCATCGCCCACCAGCTCCGGCTCGTGCACGGGGCCGACCGGCTGCTGGTCCTCGACGACGGCCGCCTCGTCGGCGACGGCACCCACGTCGAGCTCCTCCGGAGCTGTGCGACCTACCGCTCGCTCTGGAAGGCCGAGGTGGCCGAGGGCGAGGACGAGACCGAGCAGGGCCCCACCGTGGCCACCGCCGTGGACGCGACCACCGGAGGGGCCCGCTGATGCTCCGCACGCTGCACCGCATCCTGCCCCCGCCCGTCGCCCGTGAGCTGCGTGTCCTCACCGTGTGGCTCACCACCGCCGCCGTCCTGCAGGGGGTGACCCTCGGGCTCGTGGGTGTCGTCGTCTCGGCCGGCCTCGAGACCCACCCGGCGACCGGGTCGTGGCTCATCGCGCTGGCCGGGGCTGGCCTCGCGTTCGCGGTCGTGCAGTGGACCGCGCAGATGGTGGCCTTCCGGGTCGGCAGCAGCACCGCCCGCGCGCTGCACCTCCGGGTGGGTGACCACCTCGGTGAGGTGCCGCTCGGGTGGTTCACCACGTCGCGGCAGGCCGAGGCGATCGACACGGTCACCGACGGGGTGCCGCGGCTGATGTCGCTCCCGGCGATCCTGCTGCGCCCCGCCACCACCGCGGTCGTCACCCCGCTGGCAGCTGGGCTCACGCTCGCCCTCATCGACTGGCGAGCCACCGTCGCGGTGCTCGTCGCGTCCGCCGCCGCGTGGACGGTCAGCCGGTACAGCGCCCGTCTCGCGCGGGATGTCGACGCGCGCCGGCACCGGACGGCCGCCCGGGCGACCGACCGCATCCTCGAGTACGCGAGCCGGCAACCGCTCATCCGCACCGACCGACGACCGGACGACAGCGACGCCCTGTCCCGCGCCATCGAGGACGTCCGCGCCGCAGCCCGTCGATCGACCGGGACGGTGCTCCCCGGTCTGCTGCTGTTCGGCGTCACGCTGAACGCTCTGTTCGCCGCGCTCATCGCTGCGGGCCTGGCCGGCACGGCCGGGGCGGCCGGGGCGGGCCTGTCGGCCCCCGCGTTCGTGGGCCTCATCGTCGTGGTCGCCCGCCTGACCGCGGTCGCGGCGTCCGGTGCGGAGCTCGCCGCCGGTCTCCAGCTGCAGCGCGGGCTGTTGACGCGGGTCGCGGAGATCTTGGACACCGCCCCCCTCCCGGTCGTGGAGACCACCCGGCCAGCGGTCACACCCGCGGCTGACCTGGATGCCAGGTTCGTCCAGGTGGAGCAGGTCAGCTTCCGCTACGCCGACGCCCTGGTCCTCGACGAGGTGTCGTTCCACCTGCCGCGTCGCGGCCTGACCGCGCTGGTCGGCCCCTCGGGCTCCGGCAAGACCACGATCGCCCGGCTCCTCGCCCGGTTCTGGGACCCCGAGGCGGGACGCATCATGCTCGATGGCGTGGACCTCCGCGCCCTGCCACCCGACGAGATCGCGGCCCATCTCGCCACCGTCCTCCAGGACGACCACCTGCTCGACACCACCCTCGGCGACAACGTCCAGCTGGGATGCCAGCACGCCACGGACGCGGACCTCGCCCGGGTGATCGAAGCCGCCGGGTTGACGCGCACGGTCGCCGAACTGCCCGCCGGGCTCGACAGCCCGGTCGGACCCGACGGCAGCAAGCTCTCCGGCGGGCAGCGACAACGCGTGTGTGTCGCACGAGCCCTGCTCAAGGCCGCCCCGCTCACGCTGATGGACGAGGCGACGTCCGCCCTCGACCCGACCAACGCCAGCATCGTCACCGATGCGGCCGAGCGGCTCGCGGCGACGGGCAGCGTCCTGGTCATCGCGCACAACCTCGACACCGTCGCCCGAGCCGATCAGGTGCTGGTCCTCGAGCGCGGCCGGATCGTCCAGCGCGGGACCCCCGGCGAGCTCGCCGGACGAGCCGGGCCGTACCGCGACCTCGTCAGCGCCCACGCGGGAACGTGCTGAGGGACCTCCGTGCCCCGGCAGCGCACCACTATCGTGGACGCACACGGCGAGCGGATCGGGGGAAGCGTGCACGGCGAGCCATCCGAGTCGGTTCACGGAGGTCGCGACGACCCACGTCCCGCCCGACGCGCTCAGGACCCGATCAGCTACGAGCCGCTCGCGCTCGTCGACGGCCTGCCCCTCGGTCTGCTCCTGTCCGGGGTGCTCATCGCCGCGCTGCTCGTCGCTCTGGGTGCGGTGTCGCTCACACGAGACGGCCCGGATCTGGTGAGGTTCGCGGTCGCCGAGCCGTGCCCACCGGATGCGCCCGCGTCCGGGTGCACCGCGCGGCTGCCGGGGACGATCGGTGAACGCCGCGACACCACTCGGGCGATCGACGGCACGCAATCGCGTCGGGTGGCGGTGCTCTACGCGGAGGTCCCCGACCTGCCCGATGACGTCCGCACCTTCCGCGGCAGGGTCGTGCTCCAGATGTCGCCTGCCCGTGCCGACCGCATCGACGCGCACCGGGGTGCAGCCATCGAGGTGGCGTTCTTCGCCGGGTCGCCCTTCGAGGTGACCGGCCCGAACGGCGTCACGGCCCGGGTCGAGGACGGACCGGTCGTGAGGTTCGCCGGCGTCCTCGCGCTCACGTTCACCCTCGCCGGTGTCCTGCTGCTGGGTTCCGTTCTGGTACGACGGCGGCTGCGCACCTCGTCACCTGATGGAGCCTCGACCACCGCCGACCTCCCGCGTTGGTCGGTCGCGGTCGCGTCGGGCCTCGTCGCGGCCGGCGTCGTCGGCGGCCTGTTCGGCTGGGCGACGGGACGCTTCCTCGGGGCCGCGTGGGCGGTGCCGACCGCCCTCGCGACGGCGACGATCGTCGGCAGCATCACGACGCTCGTGAGCTGGCGAGGGCTCCCGACGAGATCCGCCTGACCTCGCTCCCGGCGCCCCGGGCCGGCCCCGGCGCGTGCTCGGCCGAGGACGGAATGCGGGCGTCAGCTCACCGACCGGCCGCTAGACTATCCGGTCAGTCAGCCCACCCTGGAGTCCCGGGATGTCCCCTGCGCAGATCACGGTCACCCGACCGCTCGAGTGGATGGACACGGACGCCGCCGGGATCTGGCACCACTCGACCGCCATCCGCTTCCTCGAGCACGCCGAGCTCGAGCTGCACCGGCAGCTCGGGATCGTGGACACCACGTTCGGGTTCACGCCCCGCGCGAGGATGGAGATCGACTTCCACGAGGCCGTCCGGTTCGGGGACGACGTGCGCACGACGCTGATCGCCGCCCGCGTCGGTCGGACGTCGATCGCCTACGACTTCGTGCTCGAGGGACCGCGCGGCCGGTACGCCGGGGGGAAGCTGATCACCGTCCTCGTCGACGGGGAGGGCAAGCCGCGCCCCATCCCGGACGACCTGCGCGCCGCGCTCACCGAGCGAGGCGACGTCTCCTGACCCGAAGCGCGACCGATCGACTCAGCACGCCGGAGGACCACGATGTCATCGTCAGCTGCGATCCCGATCCCGCTCGCGTGGTCGTCCCCGTTCGTGCGGTGGCAAGGCGCCCTGGCTGAGACCTCGAGCATCGATCTCGCGGTCGACGTGACGAAACGAGCGCTCGCAGCTCGCGACTTCCCAGCATCGGAGGCCACCGCCGTGATCCTGGGGTGGACGGTGCCGCAACCGCAGATCTTCTACGGTGCGCCGACCGTCGCTCACCGGATCGGTGCCGAGCACACGTCGGGACCCATGATCTCCCAGGCCTGCGCGACCGGCGCCGTGAGCGTCCAGACGGCGGCAGCGCGCGTCCAGACGGGGATCGATCGACTCGGCCTGGTGATCACCACCGACCGGACGAGCAACGGCCCCCTCCTCACCTACCCCCTCGCATCCGCTCCCGGGGGCGCACCCCACCTCGAGCACTGGGTGATGGACAGCTTCGAACACGATCCCGTCGGCGGAACCGCCATGATCGCCACCGCTGAGCGGGTCGCGGCGGATGCCGGGATCACCCGCGAGCAACTCGACGACGTCACCCTGCTCCGTTACGAGCAGTACCGGTCGTCGCTCGCCGACGACCGCGCCTTCCAGCGCCGCTACATGGTCCCGATCGAACTCCCCTCGAGGAGGGGAGAGCCCACCGTGATCGATGCCGACTTCGGCGTCTTCCCGACCACCGCCGAGGGGCTCGCCGCGCTCCGACCGGTCGTGCCGAACGGGCTCGTCACCTTCGGGAGTCAGACCCACCCGGCCGACGGCACGGCCGGGCTCGTCGTGACCAGCGTGGACCGCGCCCGAGACCTCGCTGCGGGCGAGGGGATCGCGACGATCCTCGGGACGGGAGGCGCGCGCGTCGAACCGGGGCAGATGCCGAAGGCTCCCGTGCCGGCCGCGCAGGCAGCCCTCGACGCTGCCGGGCTGACCTTCGCGGACGTGGACGTCGTGACAGCTCACGACCCGTTCGCGGTCAACGACGTGTGGTTCGCTCGGCAGACCGGGATCGAACTCGAGCGGGTCAACCAGCGGGGATCCAGTCTGATCTTCGGCCACCCTCAGGCACCGACCGGCACCCGGCTGATCGTCGAACTCCTCCACACGCTGGCCGAACGGGGCGGAGGCGTGGGGCTGTTCACCGGGTGCGCTGCGGGGGACACCGGAGCCGCCGTGGTCGTCCGCGTCGAGGACTGATCGTGTCGAGGTAGCGGGTCAGCCGGCGAGGTACGCCTCTCCTGCGGAGATGCCACGTCGACGCCGTTCCTCGTCACGGATCTCCCGGCGGAGGAGCTTGCCGACCTTGGAGGTCGGGAGCATGTCCCGGAACTCGAAGGCACTCGGGCGTTCGTACCTCGCGAGTCGTTGGTTGCACCACTGCTGGATCTCGTCGACGCTGACGTCGGTCGCATCCGCCTTGACGACGATGAGCGCCTTGACGCGCTCCCCGACGCGCTCGTCGGGAACGCCGACGACGCACGCGCTGAGGACGGACGGGTGAGCCTGGAGGACGGCTTCGACCTTGGACGCGGCGACGCGGTAGCCCTTGTGCTTGATCGTGTCGACCGATCGATCGACGAAGTAGCACCAGCCATCGTCGTCGAAGCGGACCACGTCGCCGGTGCGGTACCAGCGCTTGCCGTCGATCGTGACGAACGCGAGCTCGGTCTCGGCAGGCTTGTTGTAGTACCCGTCCACCATGGGCTCCGAGTGCACCAGCAGCTCACCGGATCCACCGGGCTCCACCGGGTCGGTGGTGCCAGGCTGCACGACGAGCACCTCGTGCAAGGGCAGGAGCCGACCGACCGTGCCGTCGGGCACCGCCTCCTCGGCGGGCGTCAGCGTGATACCGCCGCAGGTCTCGGTCGCGCCGTAGCCCTGGACGATCCGCGTGCCCACCCTGTCGTGCCAGCGTCGGCCGACCTCGACCGGTAGGACATCACCTCCGCTGAAGCAGTACCGGAGCGACGCCAGCGAGTAGTCGTCGAGTCGGTCGTGCTCCAGGACCATCCGGAAGAAGGTCGGGACCCCGAAGAGCGTGGTCGCGCGGAACCGATCGATGTGGTCCATGACGGCATCGAGGTTCATCCTCGGCAGCAGCACCAGGGTGTCACCGGCCAACAGAGCGCCGAGCCCGACGGTCTGCCCGAGGATGTGGAACAGCGGTGCGCCCTGGAGGACGACGTCCTCGCCGAGCGGCACGACGGGCATGCTCTGCCGTCGTTGTTCAGCGGCTGCTGCCAGGAACTGACCTCTGGAGATGGGGACGCCCTTCGGCTCCCCGGTCGTACCGCCGGTGTACATGATCTCGGCGATGGCGGCGGGATCGTGGTCCGCGGGCGGCAGGTCACCGGACGTCGCGACCAGGGCTCGGAAGGTCGATGTTCGCCCGTCGTTCCTCGGGAAGCTCCCGCGCGGGACCTGGTCGAGGAGGCGACCGATACCGCGCTTCCAGGCCGGGAGCATGTCGATCATGCTCGTCACCACGACGTTCTCGACACCAGCCTCGTCGGCGATGGCCGCGACGTACCCGTAGTTCACGTCCGTGCAGACGATGGTGGTGCTGGCGCTGTCCTGACAGACGTACGCGAGTTCGCGCTCACCGTAGAAGGGAGTCACCGGGACGACGGTCGCGCCGAGCCTCTGGAGGGCCGCCCACGTGACGACCCACTGCGGGCCGTTCGGCAGGTACACCACCACTCGATCACCGGCGACCACACCGAGCCGCGCGAAGCCGGCCGCTGCCCGTTCGATGTAGCGCCCGAGCCGGCCGTAGGTGATCCGGGAACCGAGGTAGACCACAGCGGTGCGGTCGGCGTGCTCACCGACGATCGCCTCGAGCTGGCTTGCGATGTTCATGGTTGATCTCCCGGAGCGTCAGGTGGCGCCGAAGTAGGCGGCCGCGAACTCCGGGCTCTCCACGAGCTCGTCGCGGGTGCCGCTCACGTTCACGGTGCCGTTCTCGAGCACGTACGCCCGGTCGACGACGGGGAGCAGCGGACGTGCGTACTGCTCGGTGACGACGACCGTGACGCCATCGTCGTGGATGCGACGGATGGCGGACACCACGGCCTGCTGCATCGCCGGGCTCAAGCCGAGCAGTGGCTCGTCGAGCAGGAGCAGCGACGGCCGTACGACGAGCGCCATCCCGATGGCGAGCATCTGCTGCTCGCCCCCGCTCATCAGGCCGGCACGGCGCCGACGGAGCGCGTCGAGAGGCGGGAACATCGAGATCGCCCGTTCGATCCCTTCCGCGGTCTCCTGTCGCGTGCGGAGGTGGCCCCCAGCCCTCAGGTTCTCCTCGACGTTGTTGTCCTTGAAGACGGGGTGTCGTTCACGACAGAGCACGAGGCCGCGGTCGACACGCTTGGTCACCGGGAGCTCGGTGATGTCCTGGCCCTCGAACCACACGCTGCCGGTGATCGTGATGCGCTCGCCCTTGCGCCGCTTCTCGCGGAAGCGCTGGTGTTGGGTCAGTCCCGCCAACGACTTGACGAGCGTGGACTTCCCGGCGCTGTTGGGGCCGAACAGCCCGACCACTTCCCCGGCGTCGACACGTATCGAGACCTTGTTGAGCGCGATGGCGTTCTCGAAGAAGACGGTGAGGTCACGGGTCTCAAGCATCTTGGTCGACCTCAGCTCCGAGGTAGGCGCGCCGCACCTCTTCATCGGCCATCGCCACCTGAGGATCGCCAGAAGCGATCACGGCACCGAAGTTGAGCACGAGCACCTCGTCGACGATGGACAGCAACTCCTGGATGCGATGCTCGATCATGATGATGGTCACGCCTTCCTCTCGGAGTCGGCGGACGTGCGGCAACATGCCGGCGACCTCGGTGAGGCTCATCCCGCTGAAGAGTTCGTCGAGGATGATCAGGTCCGGCCGGAGGGCCAGGCACCGCGCCAACTCGAGCCGCTTGAGGTAGCCATGGGGCAGGTTGCGGGCCGGTGTACGAGGGATGGGGGAATCCCGCTCGAAACCGACGTCCTCGAGCAACTGGAGCGCCATCTCGTCGGCATCGCCGTACCCACTGCCTCGCAGGCGGCGCGCCCGTGGCGATCGGAGCGGCACGATCAGGTTCTTGTACGCCGGTAGCTCGTAGAACGGCCGCACCAGCTGGAAGCTTCGGGCCAGACCGAGATCCACGATCCTGTCCGGCCTCCACCCCGCGATCGATCGTCCCTTGAAACGCACCGACCCCTCGTCCGGCCGGACGAACCCGGTGAGCAGGTTGGCCAGGGTCGTCTTGCCGGACCCGTTGGGGCCGATGAGGCCGAGCGCACCGCCCCGCTCCAACCGGAAGGAGACGTGGTCGATGGCGGTGACGCCACCGAACCGCCGGACGAGCCCTTCGACCTCGAGCAGGGCCTCGCTCATGGCACCAGCTCCTTCGGGCGCTCGGGCACCGCGTCGGTCCGCACCGGCGTGTCGGCCGACACCCAGCGCTCCTTCTGCCAGTACTTCTGCCGCAGCCAGTGGAACGCGCCTCCTGGGAGCGCGATCACCCAGACCACCAGCACCATGCTGTAGAGCACGATGCGGAGCGTGCCCAGCCCGCGGAGCAGCTCGGACACGGGTACCAGCACCATCACGCCCAGGGTGGCGCCCCAGAAGACGCCCTGTCCGCCGACCACCACGGCGGTCAGCGGCACGACCGAGTTCTCGAGCGCGAACACGGGCAAGCCGACGAACCGCAGGTTGTGGGTCATCACCGCGCCGGCGAACGCGGCAGGGATCGATGCCGCCAGCAGGACCTTCACGCGCACCCACTGGATGTTGAGCCCGGACGCCATGACCGCGCGGTCGTTCTCGGCGACCCCCCGCACGACGATGCCGAAATCGCTGTCCATCAGGCGTCGGAAGCTGCCGAGCGTGATGAGGAACGCCGCCGCCAGGATGAAGACCGTCCAGCTCCGGCTCGGCATCCCGGGCAGGCCGGCCATCCCCTCGCTGCCACCCAGCACCCGCGTGGCGTCGATGGCGCGGTGCAACAGGAGGGGCAGCGCCAGGGTGATGAGTGCGAAGTAGATGCCACGCAGACGCAGCACGGGTGCCAACAGCGCCGTCGCGATCAGGGCTCCGGCGACCGTGGCCAGCGGGATCGTGACCAGTGGACCGAGATCGAACGTGCGAGCCAGCCAGCCGGCCGTGTACCCCCCGACACCGTAGAACAGCGCTTGGCCGAGCGAGGTGAGACCGGCCGAGGCCAGGAGGTCCCAGCTCAGGGCCAGCAGGCCGAAGGAGAGGGTCGTGACCATGACGGTCACCCACACCCGACCGACGCTCTCCCCGTAGAGGGGGAACAGCAGCAGTGCGATCGAGAACACGGTCAGGGGGAGGTAGAGGTAGGACAACTCCCGGATGGACGAGAGCGCGAACACATCCTTGGATCTGGCTCGGATGCCACGATCGATGCGCTCTCTCCGGCGGCCAGGCTGACGCCTCACAGGATCCTCCTCCACGGGCGAACGGTCGAACCCGTCAGACCCGTTCCTCCAACAGATGCGTCCGGCCGAAGAGCCCGGAAGGTCGCCACGCGAGCATGAACACGATCGCCACCAGGTAGACCATGACGGCCCACTCCTCCCCCAGGTAGACGCCAGTGGTGGTCTGCGTGAACCCGAGGATGGCGCTCCCGGCGACGAGGCCCCACAGGCTCTCGATACCGCCGAGGACCGTCGCCGCCAGAGCGATCAGGATCGCGGTGTAGCCGGTGTTGATCGACATCACCCCGAGCGGCAGGATCGTGATGGCGGCAACGGCGGCGAGGGCGCCGCTGAGCGCCACGCTCACGGTGGCGGCCCACTCGGACCGGATGCCCAACGTGAGAGCGGTCTGCTCGTCCTGTGACACGGCGCGCAGCGCCCGACCGGTGTTGGTCCGCTGCGTGAACCACCACAGCCCCACCGTCACCAGCACGGCGACGACGACGATCGAGATGCGCTGGTAATCGATCGGACGTCCCAGCACCGCGATCTGACCTCGATGGAACACCGGCAACCGGTACTCGTAGGTCACGAACCCCAGGTAGCGGAAGAACTCGAGGATGGCGATACCCAGCGCGAACGTCGCGATCACCTCGGACAGGACGATGCCGCGAACGGGGGCGATGACGACCCGGTAGAGCAACGCCCCCGCGAGCGCCAGCAACGCGATCGTGACCACGACCGCCACCGCGTAGGGCAACCCGACGCTGTTGAGCAGCAGCCACAGCACGTACCCCGACGCGAGGTAGAACGCAGCGTGG
Organism: Nitriliruptor alkaliphilus DSM 45188; assembly: GCF_000969705.1. Taxonomy (GTDB): domain Bacteria; phylum Actinomycetota; class Nitriliruptoria; order Nitriliruptorales; family Nitriliruptoraceae; genus Nitriliruptor; species Nitriliruptor alkaliphilus. Next base: position 1,984,875 of record NZ_KQ033901.1, on the reverse strand, counting down.
GCGAAGTTCGCCACGCCCGTGAGCCCGAAGGTCAGGCTGAACCCCAACGAGATCAGCAGGATGGTCGACGTGCTCACGGCCCCGTAGACCAGGATGTGTGCCAGCATGCCGGTGTTCCCTTCCGCGGCTGGATGCAGCGACGGCCCGTTGCCGGGAGCGGTCAGTTGGGGACCACGAGGGCCGCCTCGGCGATGCCCTCGGGGTAGACCGGCACACGCTGTCCGTCCTGCCACTGGAACAACGCTCCCAGGGCCGCCTCCGACGGGTCCATCCCGTAGGGGGCTTGCCCGTCCTCGCCGAAGGTGATGCGGCCGACGACACCCTCGTAGTCGGTCTCGGCGAGCGCGTCCGCCACGGCCTCGCCGTCGAGCGAGCCGGCGCGTTGCATGGCGTCGATCATGATGTAGACCGCGTCGTACGACGGTCCAGGACCGTGACCCGGCAGACCGGCGCGGGCCTCCTCGCCGTACGCCTCACCGAAGGCCTCGTTGAACCGCACCGAAGCGGGCACCGATCCGACCGCCAGGGGACCGATCTCGAAGATCAGGTTGAGGACCCCCTCGAGCTCCTCAGCGTCGAACGATGCCGTCGCGTTCTCGGCGGCCATGGGGCTGTTGAAGCCGACGATCAGTGCGTCGATGCCCATGCCACGAGCCTGTGGCACCAACGCCCCGGACTGAGGCATGTCGAACATCGGCATGATCACGTCCGCGCCCGCGTCGCGCGCCGATGCGAGGGCGGACGCGAAGTCCGACTGCCCCGTCGGTACCGCGGCGTTCCCGATGACGGTCCACCCGTTCTCCTGCGCCCAGCCTCCGACACCCTCGGTCGCCCCTCGCGCCCAGAGCACGTCCTGGTGGATGAGCATGATGCTGTCGTAGCCGTGCTCCTCCTGGAGGAACCGCAGCACACCCGTGAGGTACATCCCGAGGTGCTGACCGTTCACACTGTTGCGGAAGAAGTACTTGAACCGCGCCGGGTCCTCGACGATGCGCGCCTGGAACTCCGGGGTCGTTGCGATGCTCGCGATCGTGGGGATCTGTTCGTCAGCGATGAGGTCCATCGCTGCCAGCATGACCTCGGAACGGAACGGGGAGACCACGAACCCGTGCGGGGCCGCCGAATCGATCATCCCTTCGATCGCCGCGAGCGCGTCCGGCACCGGGATGTCCGGCTCCGCGCCGCGCGTGTCGGCCTCCACGAGACGAACCGTGTAGATCTCGCCGCCGATCTCGACGCCCCCGGCCTCGTTGATCTCGTCGACAGCGAGCTGGGCGGCGTCCACGGACGCACGACCCTCGACGGTCCCGAGGGCCGTGGGAGCGCCCAGGACGATCTCGCCCACGGCATCGCCGACGTTCCCGTCGCCACCGTCCGCACCACCCGCGCCACTGGCCTCCTCGGCCGCCGCGCCGTCGGCGTCGCTCGCAGCCTCCGTGCCGCAGGCCGTGACGAGCAGGCCGAGCGCTGCCAGCAACGAGCCGGCCTTCAACCACGATCGGTTCATGTGCACAGATCTCCCATATCGAGGCGGCTCCGCATCCGCCCACTGACCCCGTCGACAGCAACCGACTGACCGGTCAGCCAGGACTGTAGATGCGCGGCTTCCGATGTCAAGTTCGACGCCGGTCACCGTCCGGAAGGAGGGCCAGCCTGCGCACCCGCCGCCCTGCCCTCGGCGCCGAGCACCCGTAGGAGGTCGCGTTCGCAGGCGGCGCGGTAGCCCGCGTGGCTGGAACGCCGATCCTCCTCCTGGAGCCACTGCAGGAACGTCCCCTCGATGACCGCCCGCATGGAGATCGCCGCTCTGGTGACGTCGGTGACGTCGAAGGCACCCTCGGTCATGCCCTGCTCGATGATCTCCTCGTAGTACCTGTTCACGATCGAGCGGACCATGGGGACGAAGGGCTCGAAGGAGCGCAGACGCGCAGCGTGCTCGGTGAGTTCGAGATAGAAGAGGAAGAACTCCCTGTTCCGCTCCGGTGCCACGAAGAGCACATCGAGCAGCGCGACCAACCGGTCCGCAGCTGCCCCTTCCCCGGCCGTCGACCGGATGCGGCGCTCCATCTCCAGGAACGCCCACCGCATCGTTTCGAGCAGGAGGTTGTCCTTGTTGCCGAAGTGGTAGCCGATCAGACCTCGACTGACACCGGCTTCCTCCGCCACGTCCTCGATCGACACCCGCTGGAGTCCGCGAGCGACGATCACGCGGTAGGCGGATCGGATGAGCTTCTCGCGTCGGCTCGCGGACCGGTCGGCTCCCGCCGCGACCGTGGAGGCCGACCGGCTGCCCGTGTCAGCCATGCGCGGTGACCTCCGACAGGCCACGGAGGGCGTCGATCGTCGACACGATGTCCCGAGCAGGATCGTCACCGGTGACGGGGAGCACCACCGGCAACGCCCCGCGCTCGCGCACCGCCGCGACCCGGGACGCCAACGCGGCCGGGGTCACGTACAGCGCGTCGACGATGGCATCGGACAACGCATCCGGGGCCTCGCGCAACCGCCCTTCGGCACGCAGCTTCGCCACCGCCTCGACGTCATCACCGAACCCCAACGACGTGAAGTGTCGCGCGTACGGCGGCGCGCACGCGTAGGACACGATCTCGCGCCGGATCCGCCGGCCCGCGTCCGGGGCGGCGCGGAGCCAGACGTACGACCACAGCGTCCGCCCCTCGACCGGGTCGACGAGCGCGTCCGGCGGCGTGTGGTTGACGATGACCCCGTCGGCCTCGCTGAACCCGAGCTCCACCATCCTCGGGCCCATCGCGCCGAGCAGGACCTGGACCGAACCGGGCGCGGGGTCCACGGCGAGTGCGAACGATCCACGACGATCACCGCGGAGGATCGCCCGCAAGGACCGGAGACGGTCGCGTGTCCCATCGACCGTCGCGTCGTGCTCGCCGCCGTGCCAGCCGCCGACCACCTGCGGCGTCGAGACGCCGACCCCGAGGTGGAACACCGCTCCGGCGGTGGCAGCCACGGTCGCCGCGGCCATCGCGAGGCCGGGCACGGAGCGCGACCCGAGCGGCAGGACCCCGGCGCCGAGGTCGGTCCCCGGCCGGCGTACCGCGAGCGCAGCCAGCAGCGCCACAGCGTCGAGACCGTTCACCTCGGTCGCGACGAGCGGCGCCGCTCCCGCATCGGCGGCGGCATCGAGCAGGTCGAGGGCGGAGCGGGCCGGGAGGGCGAGCCCTCCTGGGAGCGCGATGCCGACGGCAGTCACGTCGCCCTACCCGGCGGTCGCGCCGGCCGGAACGGCAGGCTCGAGCTGCTGGAACCGGATCGTCCCGCGCGCGACCTCCTTGCCGTCCGACGCACGGGCGATCACGACCTCCCACAGCTGCGCGCGGTCACCGAGGTCGACGGGTGTGGCGACGGCGTCGACCCGTCCCCTCCCGTGCGGGCGCACGAACTGGGCGTTGTTGCTGACCGCGACGACCGGGCTGCCCGGGGGCGACGCGTGCAGGGCGGCTCCCCAGGCCGCCAGGGTCTCGACCAGCGAGCACCAGGTACCGCCGTGGACGATGCCCGCGTCCTGCCAGTGCTGCGGCCCGGTCTCGAGGTGGCCGACGATCCGTGCGCGGGCGAACTCGTCGAAGACGATCCCCAGCCTGTCGCGCACGGAACGGTCGTGACCGAAGCCCGCCACGTCCGGTGACCGGATCACCTCGCCCGCCGCGAGCCGTCCCGCGAGCTCGGCGAACCGCTGTTGCTCGACGGCCTCCATGCGTCCCTGCCTCCCCTGTCGTCAGGAGCCAACGTCCGCGTGCGGTGTCAGTCGCGGATCACCACCGACTTCTCGTCCTGGTAGTGGTCCAACGCCTCGATGCCGTGCTCCTTGCCGTAGCCGCTCTCCTTCAACCCACCGAAGGGCAGCTCGTCGTAGACCTTGGTGCGGCTGTTGACCCACGTGTAGCCCGCGACGAGCTCCTCCATCGCGAAGGTGGCCTTGCGCAGGTCCGAGGTCCACACCGACGAGCCCAGCGCGAAGGGCGAGGCGTTCGCCCGCGCGACGGCCTCCTCGAGGTCGGCGACCCGCCAGACCGGCAGCACCGGCCCGAAGGTCTCCTCCTGGGACAGCCGCGAATCGTGCGCTGGCTCGGCCACGACCGTCGGCGCGTGGAACCAACCCTCAGCGAGCCGGTCGTCGTCGGGGAGCTGACCACCGGCGACGATCTGGCCACCGGAGTCCACCCCGTCCTGCAGCTGCGCGGCGAGCAGCTCGCGACCACGCTCGCTGTGCATCGGGCCGATCTGGGTGGTGACGTCGTCGCCCGGGCCGAGCTTCAGCTTCTCCGCCTTGGCGGCCAACTGCTCGATCACCCGGTCGGCGACCGACTCCTGGACGTAGACCCGCTTGATCGCCAGGCACGCCTGCCCGCAGTTGAAGAACCGACCCATGCTCGCCGCGCTGATGGCCGCGTCGACGTCCGCGTCGTCGCAGATGATCAGCGGGTCGGAGCCGCCGAGCTCGAGGGTCACCCGGGCGAGCCGCTCGGACGCGGCCGCCATCACGTGCTTGCCCACCGGGGTCGAACCGGTGAACGCGAGCTTGGCCACGTCCGGGTGGCGGATCAACGCCTCACCGGTGACCGCTCCCAGACCGGTGACGACGTTGAAGACCCCGTCGGGTAGGCCCGCCTCGTGCATCAGCTGAGCGATCCGCAGCGTCGTCAGGGGGGTGGTCTCGTCCGGCTTCGCCACCACCGTGTTCCCCGCGATGAGCGCGGGTCCGAGCTTGTTGCCGAGGAGCGTCGTCGGGAAGTTCCACGGCACGATGGCGCCGACGACCCCGATCGGCTGCTTCAGCACGAAGCCGCGCGCGCCGTCATCGAGCGCGGGCACGGACTGTCCCCGCAGGTTGCGCGCCAGACCGGCGTAGTGGTCGAGGGTCTCGACGAACCGGTGGAGCTCGAGCCGTGCTTCACGCAGCGGCTTGCCGTTCTCAGCGGTCAGCAACGGCGCCAGTTCGTCGGTGGCGTCGGCGACCCGCCGGGCCCCGGCGAGCAGCAACCGACCCCGCTGCGCCGCGGGGACCTTGCGCCAGCTCGCGAACGCCTCCTTGGCCGCCTCGACGGCCGCGGCGACCTCGTCAGCGCCAGCGTTGGGTACGTCACCGACCACGGTCCCGGGTCGCGCCGGGTCGCGGACCTCGAGACGTTCCACCCCGTCGATCTTGACTTCGCGACCGCCGATGAACAGCTCCGCCATGGCTCCCTCGCTGCCCGGTCGTGACCACCGGCATGGGTCGGCGCTCCACCAGCGCCGGCAACTAGACTAACCGGTCAGTCAGGCATGGTCAACGGAGCAAGGTGGGCTCGCCGCCGAGGGCCGCATCGTGACCGTGCTCACCAGCGACGACGGCCGCGACCTGCTGACCGGTGGGGGCGCCGGTGAGGGGGGCTCAGCCCGTTGCCGCCGAGGACCCGGTCGGCAGCCGGAGGGTCAGCTCGTCCTGCACGTGCCGGCGGGCGACCGGTTCGAGGACCTCGCGCAGGTCCTGGAAGAGCGTCGCCGCCTCGGTGCCCTCCCAGTCGTCCGGCAGCAGCTCGGTGGGCAGGCCCGGATCGACGTAAGGGAGCTTGCGCCACTCGTGCAGGCCCGTCACGAAGTCGGCGAACGCCCGGGCGGTGTCCCGCGCCCGAGGGGCGCCCCGGTAGCCGTCGAGCACCGGCGTGAACTCCTCCAGGAAGCTGCGGTAGGCCGTGCGCATCCGCTCGACGTCCCAGCAGCGGTCGATCAGCTCGGACGCGTCGCCGAACTCCTCGTGGTGGGCACGGAAGAGGTCGACGTGCGCCTCGAGCCCGAGCTGGACCACCAGCTGTCGGGTCTGGCCGAGCACCCGCGACGGCGCGATCCACACCCCGCCACCGAGGCTGCCGAACCCCAGCCACGCCAACCGGCTGCGCAACTGGTGGCGCTGCTCGCGGATCTGCTCGGGGACCGAGAAGCTCGCCAGAACCCAGCCGTCTTCGAGCCGGGCGGGTTCGAGGATCGAGTAGATGCGTTGGTCCCCCTCGGCCAGCAGCTGCAGGGCGGTGTCGGTCAGCTCGTACCCGACCCGGCCCTCGACCTTCCGCCTGGCCAGCAGCCCGTTGCGGCTGAACCGCGAGACGGCCAGGCGCACGGCCTGTTCCTCGACGCCGACCGCGGCGAGCAGGCGGACCAGGTCGGCGACGGCCACCCATCCGCCGAGGTCGCGGACGAAAGCGCCGTACACGTCGAGGAGCACGGACTTGGACCGCATCGGGCGTGCCGCGTGACCTCCTCCGCCCGCGACGGTGCTCATGCGTCCGCTCCACGGGCGATCACGGCGGTGGCGACGATCTCGATCACCGCGTCGGGGTCGAGCAGCTCGGCGATCCCGAACAAGGCGATGGCCGGGAAGTGCTTGCCGAGCACCTCGCGGTACGCGGCCCCGAGCTCCTTCGGCGCCGCCCGGTAGGCGGCCACGTCGGTGACGAACAGCTGCATGCTGACGACGTCCTCGATGTGTGCGCCGGCGTGCTCGAGCACCGTCACGAGGTTGCGGAGCGCCTGGCGGAACTGCGCCACGAGCCCCTCGTCGAGCGACCCGTCGCCGTGGTGGCCGGTCTGCCCGCCGAGCCAGACGGTGCGGCCCGGGGGCGACACCACCGCGTGCGAGAAGCCGACCGGAGGCAACAGCCCTTCCGGGTTGATCTGCTGGTGGGTCATCGGGCCGCTCCTCGCCGCAGACCAACGCGGCCGTCGTCAGCGTCGTCTGGGTGGTCCGGGACATCATCGTGGCGGGGCATCCCAGCACGGCGCGGTGGTCACCGGCCGGTCCAGGTCGGGTCGCGACGCTCGCGGTTCGCGGCCAGGAACTCGGCGTGGTCCTCGCTACGCATCAGGAACGCCTGGGTGAAGGCCTCGAGCTCGATGGCGCTCGACAGGTCCACGTCCTGCTCGCGGGTCAGCAGCTTCTTGGTCGCCGCGATCGCGAAGGTCGGCCCGTCGGCGAGGCGCCGCGCCCACGCGAGGGCCTCGGGGAGGACCTCGTCGGGTTCGACGACCCGGTTGACCAGCCCGTAGCGCTCGGCAGTCTCGGCATCGAGCCGGTCACCGAACAGCAGCAGCTCCATCGCCCGACCGAAACCGATCACGCGCGGCAGGAGGTAGGCGCACCCCATGTCGGCGCCCGCGAGCCCGACCTTGGTGAACAGGAAGTGCCACGCCGCCGGCCGGGCCATGATCCGCAGGTCGGCGGCCAGCGCGATGACGGCGCCCGCGCCGGCGGTGGTGCCGTTGATCGCGGCGATCACCGGGATGGGCAGCTCGCGGAGGTTGCGGACCACCGCGCCCGTCATCCGGGTGAAGTCGGTGACGCGCCGGTTGTCGCCGTGGTCGAGCAGCTCACCGATGATGTCCTCGACGTCGCCACCCGAGCAGAACCCGCGGCCCTCGCCGGTCAGCACGAGCGCGTGCACGTCGTCGCGGTGCTCGAGCTCGGCCAGAAGATCGCGGAGGTCGGCGTAGACGTCCAGGGTCAGCGCGTTCAACCGGTCCGGTCGGTCGAAGGTGAGCACGCCCACCCCCTCGTGCACCTCGAAGCGGAAGTGCTGCCAGTCGGCCGTGAACGGCGCCGAGGCGCGGAAACGGGTCACCAGTGTCCTCCTCCGTCGAGCACGAGCGCGTGGCCGTTGACCGCCACGGTCAGGTCGGAGACGAGGTAGGCGACCGCGTCGGCCACCTCGTCGGGTTCGAGCAGCCGCCCGAGCCGGGAGCTGCGTTCGAGCTCGGCCCGCGCCTCGTCGGCGTCCCGGCCGGTGGCCGCCTCGATCCGTTCGAGGGTGGCCGCGGTCATGTCGGTGCGCACGAAGTGGGGGCACACCGCGTTGACGGTGACCCCGCGGCCGGCGACCTCAGCCGCGACCGCGCGCACCAGGCCGACGGCGGCGTGCTTCGCGGCCGCGTAGGCGCTGACGTAGGGGCTGCCCGACAGCCCGGCGGTCGAGGCGACGACGACCGCGCGGCCGTGGCCACGGGCGACCATGCCGGGCACGAAGGCCCGCAGCGCGAGGAACGCGCCCGTGGCGTTGACGTCGACCTCGCGGCGCCAGACGTCGACGCTCGTCCGCTGCAGCGGCGCGGCGCTCGAGGTACCCGCGTTGTAGACGAGCACGTCAACCTCCGGCTCGGCCTCGGCGAGCGCGGCGGTGGCCTCCTCGTCGGTCGCGTCGACCACGGCGGTGCGGACCGACAGCCCGTCGTCGACGAGGCCCCCGCGCAGCGCCCCGAGCGCGTCCGGCGACCGACCGGTGGCGAGCACGTCGAGACCGTCGGTGACCAGCCGCCGCACGATCGCCCGACCGATGCCACGGGACCCGCCGACCACGACCGCCTGACGGGCCCCTCGAGGATGCTCACCCATCCCGGTACAGCTCCCGCGCGATGATGGTCCGCTGGATCTCCGAGGTGCCCTCGTAGATGCGCAGGGCCCGCACCTCGCGGTAGAGCCCCTCGAGGAGGTGGCCGCGCTCGAGGCCCCGGGCGCCGAGCACCTGCACGGCCCCGTCGATCACCTGCTGGGCCATCTCGGTCGCGAACAGCTTCGCCATGGCGGCGCTGCGCGTCGGCCGGGCGCCCTCGTCGTGGAGCCAGGCCGCATCGCGGACGAGCAGCCGCGCCGCTTGGATCGACGTGGCCATGTCGGCCAGCCGGTGCGAGATGGCCTGGAAGCCGCGCAGGGGCTGGCCGAAGGCCTCGCGCGCGTCGGCGTGGTCGCGGGCGACCTCGAACGCCGCCTGCGCCAACCCGACCGCGGCCGCACCGACGCTCGGCCGGAAGCGGTCGAGCGTCGCCATCGCGACGCGGAAGCCCGCGTCGACCTCGCCGAGGACCTGGTCGGCACCGACCCGCACCCCGTCGAACGTGAGCCGGCCGATCGCGTGCGGCGCGAGCAGGTCGAGCGCGCTGCCCGACAACCCGTCCGCGTCGCCCGGGACCGCGAAGGCGGTCACGCCCCGCGCACCGGCGTCCCGGGTCGTCCGGGCGAAGACGGTGTAGACGTCAGCGTCCGGCGCGTGCGAGATCCACATCTTCTCGCCCGTCAGCCGGTAGCCGGCCCCGTCGACCTCGGCCGCCAACTCGAGCGCCGCGGCGTCGCTGCCGGCGCCCGGCTCGGTCAGGGCGAAGGCGGCCACGGCCCGCCCGGCCGCGACCTCGGGGATCCAGCGCTGCGCGAGATCCGGTGGGCCCGACTGGAGGATCGGGTAGGAACCGAGCCCCTGGACGGCCAGGGTCGTCTCGGCGACCGGGCACTCGCTCGCGAGCGCCTCCCGGATCAGGCACAGCTCGGTGGCCGCCACGCGCTGCGTCGCGGCGCCTCCGAGCTCGCGCGGGTAGAGACGGCCGGTCAGTCCGCTCGCCGCGAGCTCGGCCACCAGCGCCCGGTCCACACGCCCGTGGGTACCGGCGTCGGCGACGGGCCTGAGCCTCGCCCGAGCCAGCTCACGCAGCTGCCCGACGCGCTCCTCCCAGGGCGCGTCGTCCGTCGTTCCCACCGCTGCACCGCCCGCCGAACCGCTCGCCACGCTGTCCTCCCGCTCGCCGCCGAGTCTATCAATCTCTTTACGACCGTGACGGAGCTGATACCTTCGGCATCGGCGGCCGCCGTCGGGAGCCGGCGCCGACGTCGCGACGCGGGAGAGCGCTCGGATGCGGGTCACGTCCATCGGCGGAGGACCTGGCGGCCTGTACGCCGCGCTCCTGCTCAAGCTCGCCGACCCGTCGCACGAGGTCACGGTCCTGGAACGCAACGCCCCGGACGACACCTTCGGCTTCGGGGTGGTCTTCTCGGCCGCGACGCTCCGCGAGCTCGAGGCCGCCGACGCCGACAGCTTCCAGCGCCTCTGGGACGCGAGCGCCCGGTGGGACCCGGTGGAGGTGCGCTACGGCGGGCAGCACATCCGCGCCCACGGCAACCGCTTCGCCGCCATCTCGCGCCACCGTCTGCTGCGCATCCTGCAGGAGCGCGCGAAGGAGGTCGGGGTCGACCTGCGGTTCCACACCGAGGTGGACGAGCTCGACGCCCACCTCGACGAGGCGGACCTCGTGCTCGGCGCCGACGGCATCAACTCGCTGGTCCGCCGCCGCTTCGAGGACGTGTTCTGCCCGCAGCTGACCCGCGAGGGGTCGAAGTTCATCTGGCTCGGCACCACCCAGCGGTTCGACGCCTTCACCTTCATCTTCGAGGCCGCCGAGGCGGGCACCTTCCAGGCCCACATCTACCCCTTCAGCGAGGACCTCTCGACCTTCATCGTCGAGTGCACCGAAGACACGTGGCGCGCGGCCGGACTCGACGCCATCGACCCGGCCTCGCTGGCACCCGGCGAGTCGGACCACGCGTCGATCACGCGGCTGCAGGAGCTGTTCGCCGATCACCTCGACGGGCACGGGCTCGTCGCCAACAACTCGAAGTGGCTCGACTGGACCACGGTCCGCAACGCCACCTGGCACCACCGCAACGTCGTGCTGCTCGGGGACGCCGCGCACACGGCCCACTTCTCGATCGGTTCGGGGACGAAGCTGGCGCTCGAGGACGCCATCGCCCTGGCGGACGCGCTCGCCACCGAACCGGACCTCGAGGCGGCGCTCAAGGCCTACGAGAGCGCCCGCAAGCCCTCCGCGGACGGCATCCAGCGCGCCGCGGCCGAGAGCCTGGACTGGTTCGCCCGCTACCGCCGCTACTGGGGCTTCGAGCCGCCGCAGTTCACCTACAGCCTGTTGACCCGCAGCTCGCGCGTGGACTACGAGAACACGCGGCGACGCGATCCCGAGCTCGTCCACCAGCTCGACCGCTGGTTCGCCGGCCACGCGTCGGGCGCCGAGGCAGGCTCACTGCTCGCCCCACCGCCACCCGCGTTCACCGCGCTGCCCGTCGGGCGGGTCACGCTGCCCAACCGCCTGGCCCTGCTGATCCGCGCCGAGCCCGCCGGCACGGACGGCCGCCCGAGCCGCGAGCTGCTCACCGAGCTGCAGCAGAGCGCTCGGGCCGGCGCTGGCCTGGTGCTGGTCGACGGGGTGGCCGTCGGCGCGGACGCGCGGCGGACCCCCACCGACGCCGGTCTGTACGACGACGACCACGAGACGACGTGGCGGCAGGCGGTCGACGCGTTCCGCGAGACGGCGCCGGACGCGCGGCTCGGGTTGCGCGTGCGCCACGCCGGCCCTCGCGGAGCCGCCGCGCCGCGTACCGCCGGCAGCGACCTGCCGCTCCCGCCACCGAGGGCGTGGCCGCTGGTGGCCGCCTCGGACAGCACCTACAGCCCCGTCGGGCAGCCGGCGACCGCGTTGGACGAGCCGGGCATGGTGGCGATCCGCGACGCGTTCATGGCGGCCGCCGAGCGCGCCGCACGCGCCGGCATCGACGCGCTCGAGCTGCACGCTGCCCACGGCGAGCTGCTCGCCAGCTTCCTCTCCCCGCTCACCAACCGGCGCGACGACGCCTACGGCGGAGACGTTCACGGCCGGCTGCGGTTCCCGCTCGAGGTACTCGACGCCGTCCGTGCGGTGTGGCCCGAGGATCGGCTGCTGTCGGTCGTTTTCTCCGCGAGCGACCTGCAGCCACGGGGGCTGACCGCCGACGACGCACGCACGATCGCGCGCGAGCTGCGTGCCCACGGCGCCGACCTGCTGCACGTGGTCGCCGGCCAGACCACGCCCCGTTCCCGTCCTGAGTACGGCACGGGGTTCAACAGCCGGTGGAGCGACCTGGTGCGCAACGAGGCTGGTGGCCCGGTCATCACCTCCGGGCACCTGCCGACCATCGGCGACGTCAACCACGTCCTGATGGCGGGGCGCGCCGACGCCTGCGTGCTCGGCCTCCCGCTGCTGCCCAGCCCCGCCTGGCTGATGACCGAGGCGCACGTGCCCGCCTTGACGCGGTGCTGAACCGCGCCCACCATCCGACACAGGAGGACCCCATGCAGCTCGGCGTCGGACTCCCCACCGCGGTCCCCGGCTGCCCACCCGAGCTGCTGACGGCCTGGGCGCGCGACGCCGACCGCGGTCCGTTCGCGGCGCTCGCCACCCTCGATCGCGTCGTCTACGAGACCATCGAACCGATGGTCGCCCTCGCGGCGGCCGCAGCGGTGACCGAACGCATCGAGCTGTTGACCTGCATCCTCATCTCGCCCCTGCGCGAGACGAGCACGCTGGCCAAGCAGGTGGTGTCGTTGCACGCGCTGGCACCCGGGCGGCTGACGATCGGGATGTCCATCGGCGCGCGCGGCGACGACTACGACCGGTCGGAGTTCGCGAAGGCCGGCAGGGGCGACCGCCTGACCGAGCAGCTGGCGGCGATGCGTTCGGTCCTCGACGAGGGGGCCGTGAGCGCACCGGGGCACCCCGGTGCGCCCCCGGTCCTGGTGGGCGGCGGTGCGGGATCCTCGTTCTCGCGGGTCGCGCAGCTCGCGGACGGCTGGATCCACAACGGCAGCCCACCACGGGTGTTCGAGCGCGAGGTCGCCGAGGTGCGGGCCGCGTGGGCCGACGCCGGCCGCGTCGGCGAACCGCAGATCCGGTCCATGGCGTACTACGCGCTGGGGGACGCCGCCACGGCCGGTCGCGACTACCTGCTCGACTACTACGCGTTCACCGGCGCGTTCGCGCCCCGGATCGCCGACGGGCTGCTGACCAGTCCCCTCGAGATCCGCGAGTACGTCCAGGCCTACGAGGACGCCGGCTGCGACCAGCTGCTGCTGTTCCCGACGGTGCCCGTGCTCGAGCAACTGCACGCGCTGGCGGACCTGGTTGGGAGCAGCCGCTCGGCGCAGGGAGGCAGCCACCCATGACCGACCGCACCGCCTACATCGACACCTTCGTCAGCGACCGGCTACCGGCGCCCGAAGCCAGGCCGGTCCTGCTCGACCACGTGCTCGACTACCCGGCCGAGCTCAACTGCGCCGCCGAGCTGCTCGACGGCACGATCGCCCGCCACGGCGGCGACCGTCCCTGTCTTCGCACGCCGACGGAGACCTGGACGTACGAACAGACACGGGCGCGCGTCGACGCCATCGCGCGTGTGCTGGTGGACGACCACGGGGTGCAGCCCGGCAACCGGGTCCTGCTGCGGGGGCCGAACGACGTCTGGCTGGCCGCGTGCTGGCTCGCCGTCCTGAAGGCCGGTGGCATCGTGGTGGCGACGATGCCGCTGCTGCGTCCCGCGGAGCTGCGACCGGTACTCGCCAAGTCGCAGCCCGTGCTCGCCCTGTGCGACCACCGCTTCCTCGACGACCTGGTCGCTACGGACACCGACCTCACGGTGGTGCCCTACGGCGGCGAGGGTCCAGACGACCTGACCGCACGTGCGACGGACCGCGCCCCGTTCGACGCGGTGCCGACGAGGGCGACCGACATCGCGCTGATCGCGTTCACGTCGGGGACCACCGGCGAGCCCAAGGGCTGCGCGCACCGCCACCGGGACGTGCTCGCGATCGCCGACACCTTCTCGGCGAACCTGATCCAACCCACGCCCGAGGACGTGTTCACCGGCACGCCACCGCTCGCCTTCACGTACGGGCTCGGTCAGCTGCTGGTGTTCCCACTGCGTGCCGGCGCCTCGACGCTGCTGCTCGAGCAGGGTCCGCCGCCGGTGCTGGCGGAAGCGATCGCGGCCCACCGCGCCACCGTGTGTGGCACCTCCCCCACCGCCTACCGGGCGATGCTGCAGCTCGACGACCTCGACCTGTCGTCCCTGCGGTGCGGGGTGTCCGCCGGCGAGACCCTGCCCGAGTCGACCTGGCAGGCGTTCCACGAGCGCACCGGGGTCAAGCTCATCGACGGCATCGGGTCGACCGAGATGCTCCACATCTTCATCGCCGCAGCGGGTGACGACATCCGACCGGGCTCCACCGGCCGGCCCGTCCCCGGCTACGAGGCGACCATCCTCGACGACGCCGGTGCCGAGACCCCGCCCGGCGAGCTCGGGCGGCTCGCGGTCCGTGGGCCGACCGGGTGCCACTACCTCGACGACCCTCGGCAGCGTTCCTACGTGCAGGACGGCTGGAACCTCACCGGCGACGCCTTCGTGCGGGACGAGGACGGCTACTTCTGGTACCAGGCGCGCGCCGACGACCTGATCATCTCGGCCGGCTACAACATCGCCGGCCCCGAGGTCGAGGACGCCCTGCTCGCCCACGACGCGGTGGCCGAGGTCGCGGTGATCGGGGTCCCCGATGAACAGCGCGGACAGCTCGTCAAGGCCTACGTCGTGCCCCGCGAGGGGATCGAGGGCAGCGACGAGCTCGCGCAACAGCTCCAGGACCACGTGAAGGCCACGATCGCCCCGTACAAGTACCCGCGGAGGATCGAGTTCCGCGACGAACTACCACGCACGCAGACCGGCAAGCTGCAACGCTTCCGGTTGCGGGAGGAGGCGAGCTGACGACCGGCCGCCCCCTCGCGGAGGCGACACCGGCGACGGGCGAGGGAGGCCAGCGTGGGAACGCTGCAGGATCTGCTGGAGGGGCTCACGAGCGGCAGCATCGAGGTGATCGACCTCACCGCGCCGCTGCACCGGGGCACGCCGATCCTGGCGCTGCCGGAGGCGTTCGGGCAGACCGAACCGTTCCAGCTCCACGAGATCAGCCGCTACGACGACCGCGGCCCGGCCTGGTACTGGAACAACTTCACGACCGGTGAGCACACCGGCACCCACTTCGACGCGCCGGTCCACTGGGTCACCGGGCAGGACGGCGACGACGTCTCGCAGGTGGCACCCCGTCGGCTCGTCGGCCCGGCGGTGGTCGTCGACCGCGTCGCACAGGCCACGGCGGACCCCGACTACCTCCTCGAGGTGGCGGACCTCGAGGCGTGGCAGGACGAGCACGGTCCCCTGCCTGCCGGCGGATGGCTGCTGTACCGCACCGGCTGGGACGCCCGCAGCGACGACCCCGAGGCGTTCGCGAACGCCGACGACACCGGCCCGCACACGCCCGGCATGTCGGTCGAGTGCGCGCGCTACCTGGCCGAAGAGACCGACCTGCTCGGGATCGGGGTCGAGACCGTCGGTACCGACGCGGGCGCGGGCCACGCCTTCGATCCGCCGTTCCCGTGCCACGCGTTCCTGCTCGGTGCCGGCAAGTACGGCCTGACGCAGCTGCAGAACGTCGGTCTGTTGCCGCCGACGGGCGCCGTGGTGCTCGCGGCGCCCCTCCCCATCGTCGGCGGGTCGGGCAGCCCGTCACGCGTGCTGGCGCTGGTCGAACGCTGATGGCCGCCAGCGTGGCGGAGGTCGTCGGCCGGACCGTGGTCGACCTCGGCGTCGAGCAGGTCTTCGGGGTGGTCGGCAGCGGCAACTTCCACGTGACGAACGCCATGCTCGAGGCCGGCGCTCGCTACGTCGCGGCCCGTCACGAGGGCGGTGCCGCGACGATGGCTGACGCCTACGCCCGGCTGAGCGGGACGGTGGCGGCGCTGAGCCTCCACCAGGGGTGTGGGCTGACCAACGCCCTCACCGGCATCACGGAGGCCGCCAAGAGCCGAACGCCCCTCCTGGTCCTGGCCGGCGAGACCGCCGCTGGCGCGATCGCCTCCAACTTCCGCATCGATCAGCCGGCGCTGGCGACGGCGGTCGGCGCCGTCCCGATGCGGGTCACCAGCGGGGCGACCGCGGTCCGCGAGACCGTTGAGGCGTACCGTTGTGCGCAGGAGGAGCGCCGGACCGTCCTGCTGGGCCTGCCCCTCGACGTCCAGGCGGCCGCGGTCCCCGACGAGGCGACGGCCGCTGCGGTGCGTCGTCCGTCGACGCTGCCGGCCCCCTCCGCCGACGCGGTGGACGAGCTGACGACCATCCTCGCCGACGCCCGCCGGCCGGTCCTGATCGCGGGTCGGGGGGCGCGGCACGCCGGTCCCGAGCTGCGGGACCTCGCGGCAGCGTGCGGCGCGCTCCTCGCCACCTCCGCCGTGGCCAAGGGGCTGTTCCAGGGCGACCAGTGGGACCTCGACGTCGCGGGCGGCTTCTCGACGCCAACCGCGGCGGACCTGATCCGCGGCGCCGACGTGGTGGTCGCCTTCGGTTGCGGGCTGAACATGTGGACCACCCGCCACGGCCGGCTGCTGGCGCCCGACGCCACGCTCGTGCAGGTCGACCTCGATCGTGACGCGCTCGGCCGACACCGTCCCATCGCGCTCGGCGTGGTCGCCGACACGGGGCTGACCGCGCAGGCGGTCGCCGCCACCCTCGCCGACCGCGGTGGCGACCCGGCCGGCCAGGGCTACCGGCAACCCGAGGTCGCCGAGCGGCTCGACGCGGGGAGGCGCTGGCGCGACGAGCCCTACGAGGACTGGGGCGACGCGCACCACATCGACCCGCGGACGCTGACGATCGCGCTCGACGACCTCCTCCCGACCGAACGGGTCGTCGCGGTCGACTCCGGCAACTTCATGGGCTACCCGAGCATGTTCCTCGACGTGCCGGACGAGCGCGGGTTCTGCTTCACGCAGGCCTTCCAGTCGATCGGGCTCGGCCTCGCGACGGGCATCGGCGCCGCGCTCGCACAACCGGACCGGGTGCCGGTCATCGCCGTCGGCGATGGCGGGCTGACGATGGCCGCCAGCGAGCTCGAGACGCTCGCACGGTTGGCGTTGCCCGCGGTGGTCGTCGTGTACGACGACAGTGGGTACGGCGCCGAGGTCCACCACTTCGGGGCGGACGCACGTCTCGACACGGTGGTCTTCCCCCCGACCGACCACGCCGCCATCGCCCGCGGCTACGGCCTGGACGCCGTCACCGTCCGCCGGACCGACGACCTCGAGCCGGTGGAACGGTGGGTCGACGGCTGGCGCGACCGTCCACTCCTGATCGATGCCAAGGTCGCCAGCCCTCGCGGATCGTGGTGGCTCGAGGAGGCCTTCCGTGGCCACTGAGGAGGCGCTCCGTGGCTGCTGACGGGGCCGCCAGACCGGTCCCGGACTACCCCATCACCTCCGTCGACCACGCGTTGCGGCTCGTCCTGCTGCTGCAGCGCGAGGGGGCACTGGGCGTCCGGGACGCGGCCGTGGCGCTCGGCGTCTCGCCGTCGAAGGCGCACCGGTTGCTCGCCATGCTCGTCTACCGCGGGTTCGCCGACCAGGGGCCCGACCGGCGCTACCACCCGGGGCCCGTGCTGCACCGCACACCACACGCCGCCGCCTCCGTCGTCACCCTGCGGCAGCTCGCTCGCCGTCACCTCGAGGCCCTGGTCGACGAGGTCGACGAGACCGTCAACCTGACGATCCTGTCCGGCACGGCCGTGCACTTCATCCTGACCGTGCAGGCCGACCGGGCCCTCCGGTCGGGGGACCGCACCGGTGCGTCGCTGCCGGCCCACCGGACCTCCGGCGGGAAGGTCCTGCTCGCCACGCTCGCCGAGGAGGAGCTCGCCGCGGTCTACGCCGGGGTGGCGGGCGTCGAGCTCGAGGCCCTCCTCGTCGAGCTCGAGCAGGTCCGCCGGCGCGGCTACGCCATCAACGACCAGCAGACCGAGACGGGGCTGTCCGCCGTGGGAGTGCTCGTCCCGGCTCCCGCGGGCGTCGCACCAGCCGCCGTGTCCATCGCCTCACCCACGGGCCGTTTCGAGCGCGGCCGGATCCCGAGCTGGGTGCGAGCCCTGCGTGTCACCGCCGACCGCATCGCCGACGAGCTCACACGCGCCCACCGCTCGGGCTGACGCGGCGCCTGTCCATGTCCACGTGGACTCCGGTCACCCCACGACGGACGGCGTCCGAAGATGCGGTCGGGGTCAGATCCAGGGGCCGAGCTGCTCCCCGCTGGTCCCTCGGCCGGTGAGCCACGCCGCCAGCGTCGGCGCCTCGCCGCGCCGCAACCTGAGCGCGACCACGTCGTGGACGAGCGCGACCACCAGCTCGTCGGGGAGGTCCTCGAACTGCGCCCCCGCCGGGAGGTCGATCGCGTGGACCGCGACCTCACGTGACCGCATCCACAGGATCTCGCTCGCTGGGACGGTCCGGCCCTGCGCGGTGACGACGGACCGTTCCCAGGCCTCGCCGGACATCGCGTCGAGGTCCCTGGCGAGCGCCTCGGCCGACCGCCCGACCAGCTCCCGGAGCTCCGTCGGGGACAGGCCCGCGGTCCGCTCGATGTCGGCGTCGCGCTGGCTGCTGCTGGCGTACATCGGCGTCTCGACCCCGGTGGTCGCCCACGTCACGAGGTTGCGGAGCGCCTCGGCGTTGAGGTGCACGTGCGCGACGATCTCGCGGGCCCGCCACCCTGGCAGCGCGGTCGGCTGCTCCCAGGCGGCCTCGGGGAGCTCGTCGACGGCCGCGAGGAAGGTCGCGGTGGCCTCGTCCATCCACCGTCGCGTCGCGTGCCGGTCGCGACCGGTCGTCACGCGCGGACCACCGGGTTCTCGCAGCGTCCGAGCCCGTCGATCTCCGTCACCAGGACGTCGCCGTCGCGCAGGTACCGCGGGGGCTTCCGGGCGTGCCCGACACCGCCGGGGGTCCCGGTGATGATGACGTCGCCGGGCTGGAGGGTCAGGATGGTCGAGGCGTAGGTGACGAGCGCGACCGGATCGAAGACCAGCTCGGAGGTGTCGGCCTCCTGCATCTTCTCGCCTCCCACGATGGTGCGGATGGCGAGCTCGGGTCGAGTGCCGCCCGGCAGCTCGTCGGGCGTGACCAGGAACGGGCCCAGCGGCGTCGTGGCCTCGAAGGTCTTGCCCTGCAGCCACTGCTTCGTGCGGTACTGCCAGTCACGGATGGTGACGTCGTTGCAGACGGTGAAGCCCGCGATGGCCGCCGACGCCGCCTCCTCGTCGGCGTGACGGACCGGCCGGCCGATGACGAGCGCGAGCTCGGCCTCCCAGTCGAGCGCCTCCGACACCGCCGGGAGCTGGACCGGGTCGTGAGGACCGATCAGCGCCTCGGTGAACTTCGCGAACAGCGTCGGGTGCTCGGGGAGCTCACGTCCCATCTCGCGGATGTGCGGCGCGTAGTTCAGGCCGACGCAGATGATCTTGCCGGGACGGGGCACGACCGGGGCGAGATCGCCCTGGACCCGGTCCCCGTCCGCCGACGCGCGGTCCGACCAGTCGTCGAGCGCGAGCAGTTCGCCGACGTCGGCAGCCCCGAGGTCGACGTACCCCTCCTCTTCGACGCGGACGGCGCGGGTGCCGTGGGAGGTGCGGATGGTGGCGAGCTTCACGGTGTGGTCCCTTCGACCTCGACCCGATCGAGGTCGAGGCGTTCGATGATCGGTGCGTCGGAGAACCGGAACAGGTCGAGGCCCTCGGCCGTCTCGGCCGCGAACGGCTGCCAGGACGGCACGACGAAGAGATCGCCACGCTCGACGTCCCAGCGGCGGCCACCCACGTCGACGGTGCCGCCGCCGTCGAAGACCTGGAACACCGACGAGCCCACCTCCCGGCGGGTCGCCGTGCGCGTGTCGGGGGCCAACCGGTGGAACTCCGCCCGCAGCGTGCGCATGACGTCGCCGCCGCTGGTCGGGTTCACGTACCGGATCGCAGCGTGTCCCGGTTCGAGCGTGGCCGTGTACCCCTCCGCCTCCAGGGCCAACTGCTCGTCGAGGGCCCGGTCGGTGTGCTCCCACCGGTAGGCGAGCAGCGGCGTGGCAGCGGCGGGCCCGAGCTGGGTCAACGGCCGCAGCCCGGGGTGGGCCCAGAGGCGTTCCGACCGCGACCGTTCGGGGCTCTCACGCTGCTCGATCTCGTCGGGACCGAACTCGAAGAAGGTCGACTCGACGTGGCGGGCGAAGGGGATGTCCAGACCGTCGATCCACGCCATCGGCTCGGAGCTGACGTTGTGGTGCCCGTGCCAGTTCCACCCCGCTTGTGGGAGGAAGTCGCCGCGCCGCATCGCGACCGGGTCGCCGTTGACCACCGTCCACACCCCCTCCCCTTCGACCACGAAACGGAAGGCGTGCTGGGTGTGGCGGTGGACCGGCGCGTCCTCGAACGGCTTGAGGTACTGGATCGCGGCCCACAGGGTCGGGGTGGCGAACGGCCGTCCGCCGAGCCCCGGGTTCGCCAGCGCCAGCACCCGGCGCTCGCCGCCGCGACCGACCGGGACGAGGTCGCCGGTCCGCTCCGCGAGCGCGAGGAGGTGCTTCCAGCGCCAGAGGTGGGCGACGGCGCTCGAGTCCGGCGCCCCGGGCATGAGGTCACCGATCTCGGTCCACAGCGGCACGAGCGACTCGACCTCGAGGCCGCGGTAGAGCTCCGCGAGCTCCGGGGTCGGGTGGGGCTGCCCGGGCGCATCCACCACCTCGAGCTTCACGGCTGACTCGATCGGCGACATCGGCCTCTCCTGATGTTCGGGGGATCCGTGGCGCTCGGGCCACCGAGATCACGGTACGGCTGGTGCTCTCCCGCGGAACGTGCTGTTCTGATGGGCAGAACGCCTCACGGGGCGGTGGCGGCCTCCAGCCTGCGGAGGACGTCCTCCCGGAGCGCGCGCTTGTCGATCTTGCCGACGTTGGTGGTCGGCAGCTCGTCGACCACCTCGAGCCGCTCCGGCCACTTGTACTTGGCCACCCCGCGCCGCTCGAGCTCGCCCGTGAGGTCCTCGAGCGCCAGCGTGTGCCCGTCTCTCACGATCACGTAGACGCAGGTCCGCTCGCCGAGGACTCGGTCGGGCATCGCGACGGCGGCGACGTTGCGCACGGCCGGGTGGGCGAGGAGCAGGTCCTCGACCTCCTCGGCGGAGATCTTCTCGCCGCCGCGGTTGATGAGGTCCTTGGCACGGCCCTCGACGACGAGGTTGCCGTCCGCATCCTGGCGGACGATGTCGCCGCTGCGGTACCAGCCGGCGGGCGTGAAGGCCCGCGCGTTGTGCTCCTCGGCCCGGTAGTAACCGCGCAGCGTGTAGGGGCCCTGCGTGATCAGCTCGCCCGGTTCGCCGGGGGCCACCGGGTCGCCGTGCTCGTCGACCACCGCCACCTCGTCGGCGGGGGACATGGGCCGGCCCTGGGTGGTGAACGTGATCTCGTCGGGGTCGTCGAGCCGGGTGAAGTTGAGCAGCCCCTCGGCCATGCCGAACACCTGCTGGACCGCACAGCCGAGCGCCGGGCCGATGCGTCGCGCGAGTTCGGGCACGAGCTTGGCCCCGCCGACCTGGAGCACCTCGAGGGACGAGAGGTCGGCGTCGATCTGCGCTGCGTCCTCGACCCACCGCAACGCCAGCGCGGGCACCAGCGCCGTGACCGTGACGCCCTCGCGTTCGATCAGCGGGAAGACCGCCGCCGGAGCGGGATCGGAGGTCAGCACGACCCGACCCCCGACGGACAGAGCGGCGAGCGCGCCGGGGCAGCCGAACGGGAAGTTGTGCGAGATCGGCAGCGCGACGAGGTAGACGGTGTCCCGGGTGAACCCGCACACGTCCGCCGCGCACCGGACGTTGTAGCTGTAGTCGTCGTGGGTCCGGGGGATCAGCTTCGGCAGCCCCGTGGTCCCGCCCGACAGCAGGAAGAAGGCGACCTCGGACGGGTCGGGCGCACCGGCGTCGAGGTCGCCGGCCGCGTCCGCGGCTGCGGACGGTTCGGCGAGGAGACGCTCGAACGGCACGAAGCCGGCCTCCCGCGCCGCGTCGTCCGCACCGACGACCACCACGGAGCGCAGCGGTCGGGCGGGATCCGCCAACCGGTCGCCGAGCCGCCGCGGGTCGAAGGCCTTCGGCCCGACCGCCCCCACGTACGCGACCGCCCCAGCGTGGTCGCAGAAGTAGCCGATCTCGTGCTCGCGGTGGGCCGGGAGGGCGAACACCGGGACCATCCCGAGGCGGAAGAGCGCGAACGCCGCCACGAGGAACTCGGGCACGTTGGGCAGGTGCAGCACCACCCGATCACCCCGCTCCAGCCCGAGGGCACGGAAGCCGAGCGCCGCTCGGTCGACCGTACGGTCGAGCTCGGCGTACGTGAGACGTCGGTCATCACAGACGATGGCCGTCCGGTTCGCGTTCGATACAGCCCAGAACCGGAGCAGCCCGCCGAGCGTGTCACCTCGCCAAAGGTCCGCCTGTTGGTAGCGTTCCTGCAGCTCAGCCGGCCATTCGACACACCCATCGAGCACGCTGCCGCTCCCGCTCAGAGTTCCCTTATCTAACGAAGTATACGACGACCGTGAGTCAGAACGCAATAGACGGCGCGGAACCGCGGGTGCCCAATCAAACGCCGAGGATCTCGCGCAACCGCTCGGGATCGTCGCGCAGCGCCGCCGGCTGACCCTCCCAGACGATGTGGCCCTGGTCGATGACGTAGATCCGGTCCGCCACCGATAGCGCCATCGGCACGTTCTGTTCGGCGAGGAGGACCGTCTCGCCCTCCTCGCTGAGCCTGAGCAGCGCATCCCGCACGACCGTCACCATCAGCGGCGAGAGTCCCTCGCTCGGCTCATCGAGGAGGATGAGGCCGGGGTTGCGCATGAGCACCCGCCCGAGCGCCAGCATCTGCTGCTCGCCACCGCTGAGGTGGGTGCCGATCAGGCGGCGACGGTCGGCGAGGTTGGGGAACAGCTCGTACATCCGCTCGAGCGTCCAACTGCCTGGCCTCGCCCCGATCTCGAGCTGCTCCTCGACGGTGAGGTCGGCGAGGATCCGGCGACCCTGCGGGACCAGTCCGACCCCCGACCGTGAGCGCTGGAGCGTCGAGGCGTGGGTCAGGTCATCACCACCGATCTCGATCCGCCCAGCCGTCGGCTCGACCAGCCCCATGAGCGCGTTGAGCGTCGTCGACTTGCCCATCCCGTTCCGGCCGAGCAGGCCGACGACCTCACCCTGTCGGACCTCGAGGTCCACGCCGTGCAGCACCACCGCCTGCCCGTAGCCGGCGCGCAGGTCGGTGACACGCAGGTGCGGCTGCGTCGCGACGGTCACGTCCCGCTTGACCTCGTCGAGGCTGCGGCCGCCGGTGTAGATGCGCTCGACCTCCGGGTCCTCGCGTACCTCCGCGGGCGAGCCCTGCGAGAGGACCTTGCCGAGGTGGAGGACCGTCGTCGTGTCGGCGATCCCGAGGGCGAACTCGAGGTCGTGCTCGACGATGATCATCGTCAGGCGCTCGTCGAGGCTCCGTAGGAGCGCCGCGATGCGCTCTCGCTCCGCCTGTGCGAGGCCGGCGAGCGGCTCGTCGGCGAGCAGCACCGCCGGCTCCTGCGCGAGCGCCATGGCGATCTCGAGCTGACGGTGCTCGCCGTGCGAGAGCGAGTCGGCCGGGTCGTCGGCCCGGTGGGCCAGTCCGACGAGCTCGAGCTTGGCCACGGCCGCGTCGCGCAGGCCATCGATGCGCCCCAGCGACCGCCACGCCTGCCAACGTCCTTTCCCGGCGCGAGCGAGCTTGGCGAGCATGACGTTGTCGACGACGAGATCCTCGGCGAAGAACCCGCTCGTCTGGAACGTACGGCTGATGCCGAGGCGGGCGATCCTCGCGGGGCCGTAGCGCGTGATGTCGCCCCCGTCGAAGGTGACGGTGCCCCGGGTCGCCTCGAGCTCGGAGCTGATGACCTTGAGCATGGTCGACTTGCCGGCGCCGTTCGGCCCGATGATGGCGTGGCGTTCCCCGGCCTCGAGGTCGAGGTGCACGCCGTCGAGGGCGACGACCCCGGCGAAGTGCTTGGAGACGTCCTCGAGCTGCAGCAGCGGCGGCATCTACGTCCCCTCCGCGGTCGCTGCGGACGCACCGTCTGGACGGAGCCGTCGCCAGAGGGCACCGCCCGCTGCCTGGATCGAGCGCCCGTAGTTGGTCAGCACCGTGCCGATGAGCAGCAGACCGACCATCATCTCCCACAGCTCGGTGATGTCGGTGAAGAACGACTCGAGCTGCACGAAGGCGACGGCGCCGATGGCCGCGCCCAGCAGGCTGCGCCCGCCACCGAGCAGGACCATCAACACCAGGATCCCGGACGTGACCCAGAACAGCTCACGCGGCGAGACGAACCCGCGGTGGTGGACGTGCATCGCGCCACCGAGCCCGGTGATGGCCGCGGACGCGAGGAACACCACGTAGCGGTAGGCGAAGATCGGGTAGCCGATGGCCTTGGTCTTGAGCTCGTTCTGCCGGGCTGCGGCCACGATGCGGCCGATCGGCGCGTACGCGAGCCGGTTCCCGAGGAAGATGACGAGGACGAGCAGCGCGACCGCGAAGAGGTAGAAGGTCTCGCGTCCGGAGACCCAGTCGGGACGCGGGATCCCGGCGATCCCGTCGGAGCCGCGCGTCACCTCGATCCACTGCTCCGCCACCGCGTAGAGCACCTGTGCGAAGGCGAGCGTGAGCATCACGAAGAAGATGCCGTGACTGCGGAGAGCGAGCGGTCCGGTGATCGCCGCGTACAGCACCGCGAGCACCACCGGGATGGTCAACGTCAGGAGCGGGTTTGCGGTCAGGTGCATCGTGGTGAACGCGACCCCGTAGCCAGCCAGGCCGAAGAAGGCCGCGTGCCCGAGGGAGAGCAGCCCGGCGTGGGCGATCAGCAGCGCCAGCCCGACCGCGGCGATGGCCCTCACGATGGACTCCGTGGCGAGGTAGAGCGTGAAACCGCCCTGGAGGATCGGCACGACGGCGACCACGACCACCAGCAGGGTGAGCACCGTCGGGCGCACCCAGTTCGGCGCACCGGACCGGCGCGGTGGAGGGGCCGTGAGGCCGGTCGTGGTCTCGCTGAGCGCGTCGGTGGTCATCAGCTAGGCACTCCTCGAGGTGAACAACCCCGTCGGACGGAAGGCGAGGACGAGCGCCATCAGCGAGAAGACGAGGAAGATGGCCGCCCGGGGGACGAACAGGCGGCCGAAGATGTCGACGAGCGCCACGATCAGCGCCGCCCAGTAGACGGTCTCGAGCTTCCCGAGCCCGGCGATCACGACCACGATCAAGGCCATGATCAGCATCTGGAAGTCGACGCCCTGGGCGAGCGCCAACATCGGCGAGGCGATGACCCCACCGAACGCCGCCAGCCCCACGCCGGCGACGAACGTCAGCGCGAGCACGCGGGTGGTGTGCACGCCGAGGGTCTCGGCGATCTGCCCGTCCGCCGCTGCCGCCCGGATCTTCACGCCGGCATCGGAGTACCTGATCAGCCCCCACAGCGCGAAGGCGATGACGATGCCGACCCCGATGACGAACAGCCGGTACCGCGGGAAGATGAACAGTCCGAAGTCGACGGTCCCGCGCAGGAGCTCCGGGGCGCCGACGGTGAGGATCCGCGCGCCCCAGTACTCGCGGATCGCGTCGGAGATCACGAAGGCCAGGCCGAAGGTCAGCAGGATCTGGTGCAGCTCCATCCCGTGGCCGTAGAAGCGGCGCATGATGAGCCGCTCGGCCACCAGGGCGACGGCCATCGCACCGAGGGGTGCGATCAGCAGAGCCAGCCAGAAGTTGTCGAACCGCTGGATCACCGAGTACCCGAGGTAGCCGCCGAACATGTAGAAGCCGCCGTGGGCCAGGTTGAGCACCCGACCGACACCGAACGTCAGCGAGAGGCCGACGGCCAGCAGGTAGAGGATGGACGCGTAGGCCCACGCGTGCAGGAACTGGCTCAGGTAGAGGCTCACTGCAGCTCCGCTGGAGGTCGTACGCGGTGGTCCGCCGCGTCAGCGGCGGACCACCGGCCGGTCAGTCACGCGACCTACTCTCCAGGATCCGCGAACTCGCCGAGGTCGGCGACCATGGTGTTGTGGATCTCGCCGTCCATGTCGACCACCTCACGAAGGTAGACGTTGTGGACGACGTTGTGGGTCTCGGGGTCGATGCGGAACGGGCCCCGCGGCGAGTCGAACTCGACCTCGAGCATCGCGTCGATCACCGCCGCCCCGTCGGCGGTGTCACCGCCGAGCGCCTCGATGGCCTCCACGATGGTGCGGGCGGTGTCCCAGCCCTGGACGGCGTACACGCTCGGCGCACGGCCGTACTCCTCCTCCCACATCTGGACGAACTCCTGGTTCTCCGGGTGGTCGAGGTCGTAGGCCCAGTGCAGGCCGCTGCGCACCCCGAGGGCCGCCTCACCGATCTCGGCGAGCACATCCTCTTCGACCATGAAGCCGGAGGCGACCAGGGGCATCGAGTCACGCAGCCCGGACTCGTCGTACTCCCGCACGAAGATCAGCCCGTCGGTGCCTGCGAGGAAGCCGTACAGCCCGTCGGCACCCGAGTTCCCGAGACGGCCGAGCGCCGAGCTGAAGTCCGTGGACCCGAGCGGCGTGAAGACCTCGTCGACGACCTCGCCACCCGCAGCTTCGAAGCTCTCCCGGAAGCCGTTCATGTGCTCCTGACCGGCGGCGTAGTCGGAGGCGATCAACGCGACGGTCTCGCCGACGTTGTCGTAGTACCACTCGCCGACGGCGTAGTTGTTCTGCCAGTTCGAGAACGAGGTGCGGACGATGTAGTCGCTGCGCGCCCCGCGGGCGAGGTCGTCGCCGCCCGCGTTCGCGACCACGAACGGGACCTCGGACTGCTCGACGAAGTCGGCGACCGCGTACGCCGAGCCGGTGCTGATCAGCCCGGAGAGGATGTCGACCTCCTCGGCCTCGACCAGCCGGCGGGTGCGCTCGAGCGCCGTCCCGGTGTCCGCGGTCTCGTCCTCGATCAGCAGCTCGATCGGACGGTTCGCCGCCTGGTTCCCGACCGTCGAGAGGTACAGCTCCATCCCGTCGATGGTGTCCTCGCCGAGCTGGGCGTACACGCCGCTGGTCATGATCACGACGCCGACGCGGAGCGGGTCCCCGTCGGCCTCCGGCGCTTCGTCGGTGGTGTCGTCGGTGTCGTCGGTCTCGGTGGTGTCGTCGCCCGGTGCGGCACCAGGGTCGGTGTCGTCATCTCCGGTCCCGCACGCCGTGAGCAGCAGCGCCAACGCGGTGCCTGCCGCAGCGAACCTCTTGATCCTCACGTTGGTCTCTCCCATCGCTCCCGCCCGTGCACCCGGCGGTCGCCGGCCACACCGAGGCCCGTTCTCTCGAGGGGCCCCACCAGGGGTGCCGCAAGTATGACATATCGTTGACGCCCGTCAACCACAGTGATAGGCGAAGGGTCCCGGCGGGCTCGTGGGTGCGGACAGCGAACCCGCGCGTCCGGACGGGTGGTTCGAAGCGACGTCGGGCCCCGACCGCACCACGATCAGCTCGCTCATCCGCGCATCGCACGTGCTCGGCGGGAAGGCCGTCAGCTACCGGGGCTGCACCGCGGTCGACCGGGTGACGAGGACGGCGTCGAGTGCGACCAACGATCCGTCCGGCAGCAGCCGCAGCGGGTTGATCTCCAGCTCCTCGACGTCCTCGGTGGCGGCGAACGCAGCGGAGAGGTCGACGAGCAACGACTCGAGGTCGCCGTCCCGACGTCGCGGCCCGCCGCGCCAGCCCTCGAGGAGCGACCGTCCCGGCAGCGCCGACACGAGGGCGGCCGCATCGGCGGCGCCGAGGGGTGCAAGCCCGAGGGCGACCTGGTCGAGCGCCTCGACCGCGGTCCCGCCGAGGCCGAGCACCACCACCGGGCCGAACACCGGATCGCGTCGGAGACCGAGCAGCAGCTCCGGGCCGTCCGGCGCCTGGCGCTCGACGAGCACCCGAGGCGCGTGCAGGGTCACCATCCGGTCCCACGCCGTGTCGAGCTCCTCGGGCGTGGTGACGCCGACCACGACGCCACCGACGTCGGTCTTGTGCACCACCTCGGGGTCGAGCAGCTTGACGACGACCCGTCCGAACCGGGCGAGGGCACGGTGGGCCTGCTCGCGGTCCTCGCAGACCTGCCCCTCGGGGACCGTCACGAACGCCGACAGCAGGGTCTTCGCCTCGTGCTCGTCGGGTACGTCCGGGAGGTCCAGCGGCGCGACGGTCGTGCCCTGCTGCGTGCCGTCAGCGAGCCTGGCGCGTGCCCGGCTGTCGGCGTCCCACGCTCGGACGGCCGCGACCAGCTCGGCCGACGTCTCCGCGATCACCGGACCAGCGTCCCCGCACGACCGTCGCAGCTCCTCGACGGACCCGCCGGGTCCGGTCGTGCCGACCACCACCGGCAGACCGCCCGGTACCTCACGCAGGACCGCGGCCAGGTCGAGCGCGCCAGGTTCGATCAGGGCGTAGACGGCCACACCGTCCACCGCGTCGTCCGCACCGACAGCGTCGATGACCCGCCCGAACGACGGGCCGGGTCGGCCGGTGTCGACCGGGTTGCGCTGGTAGGTCAGCGGCGGCAGCAGCTCGCCGAGCGTCGCGAGGGTGGACGGCGCGAGCTCGGGGAGCGCGACGCCGGCAGACCGTGCCCCGTCGGCGAGCAGGAGCCCGGGCCCGGCCTGGGCCGTGACGACACCGATGCCCGGCCGCGCACGGGCCGGCAGCCGACGGCGTGCGAGGACCGCGAGCGCGTCCAGCAGAGCCCGGTCGTCGTCGACCACCACGGCACCTGCCTGCATCAGTGCGGCCCGGGTCGTGCGCCAGGACGTCGCGAGCGCGCCGGTGTGGGACCGAGCGAAGTCGCCGACGTCGGCACGACCGAGGACCACCGCGACGACCGGGACGCGCGGCACCAGGTCACGGACGCGGTCGACGAGCCTCCGGCCGTCCTGGACGGCCTCGACGTGCAGGGCGACCGCGGTCACCTCGTCATCGTCCGCGAGGTGCTCGAGGACGTCGGCCTGCGTGACGTCGATCGCCGCTCCGAGCCCCACGCCGAGGTGGATCCCCAGCCCGCGCTGGGCGAGCCCGAACGCGAGCGCGTGGTTGACCCCACCGCTCGTGGCGACCAGCGCCACCCCACCGGCGGGGAGGTCTCGAGCACCCGGGACGAACGAGGCGGTCAACCGCCGTCCCGGCGCGAAGAACCCGGAGGTGTTCGGGCCGAGCAGCCGGATCCCGGTGCGGTCCAGCACCCGCACGAGCGTGCGCTGGACCTCCCCGCCCTCGGGCCCGATCTCCGCGAAGCCACCGGCGCAGACGAGGACCGCGCCCGCTCCCGCCGCCGCGGCATCCTCCACGACCTGCGCGGTCGCGGCGGCCGGCACGCACGACACCACGAGGTCCAACGGGCCGTCCAGCGCCGTCGCCGCGTCCACGACGCTCCCGTACAGCCCGATCTCAGGCGCGGGCCGCCGCGCGTTGACCCCGACCACGGGCAGCTCGCCGGCGCCGAGGGCCGCGGCCATGACCGACCCGAGCTTCCCGGGGTCGCTGGACGCACCCACGACGGCAGCGGCGCGCGGACGGAACAGGGCGTCGAGACCCCCGCTCATCGCACGCTCCCGGTCCCGGGAGCGAGGGTGGCCGGCCGGGCGACCGCGTCGGCACGGCCCGAGAGCACCAGCGTCGTGGCGGCGTCGTCGTCGTGGTCCCCGACGAGGACGGTGGGGACACCGTGCGCCATGCGTGCCCGCTCGCTCAGCAGGGTGCGGTCGAGGTCGCTCCCCCCGGTGAGCACGAGCAACGCCGGCTGGCGCCGGACCAGCCCCTCGAGCGTCGCCCCGTCGGCCTCCCGGTCACCGGTCACCTCGACGAGCCCCGCGGCGCCCTCGGCGGCCTCGGCGGCCGGCGTGAGCTCCACCTCGGCGCCATCCACCACCAGCCGGTGCCCCCTCCCGTCCTCGATGAGCTGCAGCACCCGGACGGGGAGCGTCCCCGCGCCGGTCTCGAGCGGCGTCGACAGCGGTGGGGTGCCGTGGACGCCGAGCCACCAACGGTCGACGGCGGCGACGAAGTCGGGGTCGCGCCGCTGCAGCTTCGAGCGCGGGATGCTCCGGGACAGGAAGTGGAAGACGAACTGCGGCGCATCGAGCGCGTCGTGGTAGCGGCCGAAGTGCTCCCACCACGACAGGCTCGGCACCGACGCACCCTGGACCTTCTCGACCGCGGGCCGGCGGACCGCCTCGTAGCGCTCCAAGGCCGACGGAACGTCGCCCCGGTGCTCGCCGAGCGCGCGGGCGAGCACGACGGCGTCCTCCATGGCCATCTTGGTGCCCGACCCGACCGAGAAGTGGGCGGTGTGGGCGGCATCGCCGAGCAGCACCAGGTTGCCGTGCGACCAGCGGGCGGTGCGGAGCGTGCGGAAGTTGCCCCACCGGGAGTTGTTGCCGATCAGCTCGTGCCCGTCGAGCTGATCGGCGAACAGCGCCTGCAGGTAGGCGATCGTGGCGTCGTCGCTCGGTCCCGGCGGCTGGTCGACGTCGAATGCGTCGAGCCCCGCGCGCCGCCACGTGGCCTCGTCGGTCTCGACGATGAACGTGCTCACCCCGGCACCGATCGGGTAGGCGTGAGCGGCGAAGACCCCGTGCGGGCCGGCTTCGTGCACGAAGGTCAGGCCGTCGTAGGGGTAGGTGGTGCCGAGCCAGATGAACTTCGCGCTGGCGACGTCCACCGACGGCGCGAAGACCTCGGAGGCCTGCTCGCGGAACCGGCTGTTCGCCCCATCGGCCGCGACGACGAGGTCGAAGCCCTCGAGCTCCGCGAGGTCGCGCACCTCGGTCTCGAACCGGAGGTCGACCCCGGCCACCCGAGCGCGCTCCTGCAACAACCGCAGGAGCGTTGAGCGCACGATCGAGGCCATGCCGTTGCCGCCACAACGCAGCCGAGTGCCGTGGACGCGCACCTCGATCTCGTCCCAGTGACGGCCGTGGTCGAGCAGGGCGTCACGGAGCACCGGATCGGCGGCGTCGATCCCCCCGAGCGTGGCGTTGGAGAAGACCACCCCGAAGCCGAAGGCGTCCTCGGCGCGGTTGCGCTCGAAGACGACGACCTCGGCGTCGGGCAGTTCCCGGCGGACGAGTGCGCTGAGGAACAGCCCACCCGGTCCACCACCGATGCAGGCGATGCGCACGACGCCCACCTCCCAAGGGTCCGATCCTCGGGCCGGCCCCGACGATGTGACATAACGTCGCAGACCACGACCGTCATGTCAACGTTCAGGAGAGACCCGAACGTCCTTCCCCCGGCAGCGGCACCCTGGCCACCGCCGCGGGCGCCGGATCGGCGACCTCGTCGTAGTACGCCATGGCGGCCCCCTTCAGCAGCTCGTACCCCTGCAGGAAGGTGGTGTGTGCGGTCGTGCCGATCCAGTCGGTCGGCAACAGCTCCCGCGGCAGATCGGGGTCGGAGAAGGGGAACTTGCGGTACGCCGCGACGAGTTCGATGTGCTCGATCAGCGCCTCGGCGCCCTCGAACTCGCCCGCCTCGTAGCGCTCGATGCGGGGCTGGTAACGCGTGACGAACCGCTGGTAGGCCTCGGCGACCTCCTCGAGGTCCCAGCACCGCCGGGCGAGTTCGCGGTCCCGGGCCAGGCTCCCGGTCGAGGCGTCGAGCAGATCGACCTGCGCCTCGATCTCGGCCGCCGCCATCGCCTCCTCGAGTTCACGGAGGCGGTCGTGGGGCGAGACCCACGTCGCCGGGCCCAGCGGCCCGAAGCCGAGCCACTGCAGCCGCGTCCGCAGCCACTGGCGGACCTGCCGTTCAGCCTCCGGCACCTGGTAGATCACCAGCGACCAGCGACCGTCCCAGGGGTCCATCCCATGCCGGGTGAAGATGCGCTCGCGGCCCTCGTCCAGCTCCTGGACACCCAGCGGTGTGAGCCGGTACCAGCTCGATCGTGACCGGCGTTCGGTCGCCAACCAACCCTGTCGCTTGAGCCGGGACAGCGTCACACGCGCCGTCTCCTCACCGACCCCGAACCGGTCCAGCAGGCCCACCAGCGTCTGCACGCTCGCGACGCCGCCGCGGTAGCGGATGTAGTTGGCGTACAGGTCGATCACGAGGCTTCGAGGCCGCACCGCGTGGGCTCTTTCGTTTCGTGCCGGGGCCCGCCCCCGGCCGAGGACGCCGGAGACTACGCCGAGCAGGGCCCCGGCGCCGCCACCCGAGTGAACCGAAGGGACGCCGACCGGCGTCCGGTCTGACCAGTCAGTCAGGTCGACCGGCACACCGACGCCCGGCGCACCGGACGACCCGCGGCAGCCGGTCATGCCCTTGACAGCCTGACCGGTCAGTCAGGTATGGTGAGCGGGTACGCACGCGCCCACGCAGGCGGGCGGCGGCTCCGTCACCGGTCCGCCACGGCTCACTGCGTGGCACCAGCACCCGCCTGCCGCGGGCTCCCGGCCCGTGCGACCGACCCGGAGGACGATGTGACGACGCAGCTGTGGATCGACGGCGAGGCGGCCGAAGCGACGGGCGCCGATCGCGAGGTCCAGAACCCCGCGACCCTCGCGACGATCGAGACGGTCAAGGACGCGACGGCCGACGACGTCGACCGCGCGGTCCAGGCGGCCCACCGTGCCTTCCCCGGTTGGGCGGCGACGGACGTCACCAAACGGGCTGGCATCGTGCGGAAAGCCGCCGACCTGCTGGCCCAGCACCGCGAGGAGCTCGTCGCGAGCCTCGTCCAGGAGCAGGGCAAGCCGACGCTCGAGGCGAAGGGTGAGTTCGGTCACTTCGTCAACGGGTTGTACTTCTACAGCGAGCTCGCCTCGAAGGTCCGGGGTGGGTACCAGGAGCTG
Organism: Nitriliruptor alkaliphilus DSM 45188; assembly: GCF_000969705.1. GTDB lineage: Bacteria > Actinomycetota > Nitriliruptoria > Nitriliruptorales > Nitriliruptoraceae > Nitriliruptor > Nitriliruptor alkaliphilus. Next base: position 1,952,443 of record NZ_KQ033901.1, on the reverse strand, counting down.
CCGAGCCAGTTCGGCCGCTCGTACGGGCTCACCATCCGGCGTCCGCTCGGGGTGGTGGGAGCGATCGTCCCGTGGAACTTCCCGCTGACGCTGCTGGCCAACAAGCTCGGCCCGGCGCTCGTCGCCGGCAACACCGTGGTCGCCAAGCCTGCGGAGACCACCCCGCTGACCACGCTTCGGGTCGCGGAACTCCTCGGCGAGGCCGGCGTCCCGGCGGGCGTGGTGAACGTCGTCACGGGTGCCGCCGAGACCGGTGAGGCGTTGGTGACCCACCCGCTCGTACGCCGGGTCGCGTTCACCGGTCAGACCTCGACGGGGCAGCGCATCGCCGAGCTGGCGGGGCGCGACCTCAAGCGCGTCAGCCTCGAGCTCGGCGGGTCGGATCCGAGCATCGTGCTCGCCGACGCGGACCTCGACGCCGCCGTGAAGACCATCCAGATCGGCCGCTACTGGAACTGCGGGCAGATGTGCCTGGCTCCGAAGCGTGCGTTCGTCGTCGACGAGGTCTACGACCGGTTCGTCGACACGATGGTGTCGCGGGTCGAGCGGTACGAGCCGGGCAACGGCGCCGAGCCGGCGGAGAAGCCCAAGCTCCGGATCGGGCCGCTGCACACGGCGCGCCAGCTCCAGACGTTGCAGGATCAGCTCGCCGATGCCGTCGACCGCGGCGCGAAGGTGCTGGTCGGCGGTGGGGTCCCCGACGGCACGTCCGGTGGGCACTTCTTCCAGCCGGCGGTCGTCGTCGACGTGCCGCGCGACTCCCGCCTGGCCACCGAGGAGGTGTTCGGGCCCGTCCTACCGGTGTGGCGCGTGGACGATGTCGACCACGCCATCGAGCTGGCCAACGACACCGAGTACGGCCTCGGTTCCTCGATCTGGACCCGGGACGCGGGCGCCATCGACAAGGCCATGAACGGCCTCGAGACCGGTATCACCTGGGTCAACCAGATGCACTACGGCTACGACGAGATGCCCTTCGGTGGCACCAAGATGAGCGGTGTGGGTCGCGAGCACGGCGCCGAGGCGCTCGAGGAGTACGTCGAGATCAAGTCCGTGGTCGTCGGCGGGCTGCACTGAGTTCCGCGCCCGTCGACCCGTCCGACGAACGACCCTGAGGAGCCGCCATGGCCGTCACCGCGACCACCGAGGACCGGATCGGGTACATCACCCTCGACCGGCCACCCGCGAACAGCTACGACCGCACCTTCATCGAGGAGCTCGGTGCGGCGACCGACCAGCTCGACTCGGACGACGACGTCCGCGTCATCGTCGTGCGCAGCTCGAGCGAGAAGTTCTTCTCCGCCGGCGCCGACGTCAAGAACTTCGCCGAGAGCGACGCCGACACCAACAACGACATGGTGCGGCTCGCCCACCGGGTCTTCGACCGGTTCGGTGCGATCGACAAGCTCACGATCGCGGCCATCAACGGGCACGCGCTCGGCGGCGGCTACGAGATCGCGCTCGCCTGCGACGTCCGGATCGCCGCGGAGGGCCGCTACCGGATCGGGCTGCCGGAGGTGACGCTCGGACTCCTGCCGGGCACCGGCGGCACCCAGCGTCTCCCGCGCCTCATCGGTCGCGGTCGAGCGCTGCTGCTGATGACCACCGGCACGAGCGTGACGCCCGACGAGGCGGCACGGCTCGGCATGGTGGATCGGTTGGTACCGGCCGAGGAGCTGACCGACCACGTCCGCGAGGTCGCGAGCACCATCGCGCGGGGCGCACCCCTCGCCATCGCCGCCACCAAGCGGGCCGTGCACCGGGGGGTCGACCGCCCCCTCGCCGAGGGGCTGCAGATCGAACTCGACGAGCTCGCGCCCCTCTTCGGCTCCGAGGACGGCGCGGAGGGCATGGCCGCGTTCCTCGAGAAGCGGTCACCCGAGTACCAGGGACGCTAGGAACGCGGCGCCGTCCCCTACCCTTCCCGCTGCTGCCCGGAGCCCCGAGCGGCAGCCCACGCCCGGAAGGAGCACCGACCGATGGCTGACGCGGCCGCCACGCCCACGTCACAGGACGACGAGCTGTCACCTCGCGTCGTCGAACTCATCCGGTCCACCTACCGGGTCATGGCGCACCGTGGGAGCCACCGACTGTCGTTGCAGGACATCGCCGAGGAGGCCGGGGTCTCCAAAGGGCTGCTCCTCTACCACTTCAAGACGAAGGACAACCTGCTGCTCGCCACGATGCGGTGGGCCCTGCAACGCACCGCCGACCGCATCCGGAGGGGCACCGCCGACGCCGAGGACGCGCGGGCGGCGTTGCGCTCGCTCGTCGAGGCCGTCTTCGTCGACCCGGAGCTCAACCGCGACTTCAACCTCTTCTACCTCGACCTCATCGAGCACGCCGTTCGTGTCGCGGTCTACTCCGAGCTGCCCGAACTGCTGCGCACCGTCATCAACGACCTGTACGCCGAGGTCATCAGCCGAGGGGTGGACGAGAGCGAGTTCCACGTCGACGACGTCGACGCGGCTGCCCGCGCCATGCGGGCTCAGATCGAGGGCACGTTCCTGCAGTGGATGCAGGAGGACGACTGGCGCGGCTCGCACAGCCGGTACCGAGACGAGTGCTACGGCTCGCTGGTCCGGCTGCTCGGCGCCTGAGCACGGCCCTCGGCCAGGAAGCCGACGACGGCCTCGAGCGTCGCCTCCGGCTGGTCGAGGTGCGGCGCGTGCCGACATCCGTCGAGCAGCACACCCGTGAACGGACCTGCGATCCCACGCTCGATCAGCTCGAGCTGCCGCGGGGTGCCGTACTCATCGTCGACCCCCTGCACGACGAGCACCGGCACGTCGATGCGAGGCAGGCGGCCCGTGATGTCCCACGAACGGAACGCGGGATCGAGCCAGATGTCGTTCCACCCCCAGAACGTCGTGTCGGCGTCGCGGTGGTGGCGAGCCATCCGCTGCGGCAGCGCGGTGGTGCGGTAGGCCTCTCGGGCGGCCTCGATGCCGGCGATGGACTCGTCCTCGACGATCACGTGCGGTGCGAGGAGGACCAGGCGGTCCACACCCCGTTCGGCGCGCCCGGCGTGCAGCAGCGCGATGGAGGCGCCGTCGCTGTGCCCGACCAGGACGGGACGGTCGTACCCGAGCCGGTCGAGCAGCTCGGGCAGCACCACGTCGGCTTCGCGGTGCATGTAGTCGACGCGACGAGGTCGGCTGACGACCGCTGACCGGCCGTACCCGTGCCGGGAGTACACCAGCATCCGTCGTCCGGTCGCCGCGTGGAGCGCAGCGGGGAACCCGCGCCACAGCGCCCGGGCACCGAGCCCTTCGTGGAGGAGGACGAGGGGTGGGTGGTCGGCTCCGACGCTCGTCGCCGCCCACTCCTCGTACTCGAGCGAGCCGTCAGCCAGCTCCAACATCCGGATGCGGTCGGTGGCCTGCTCCGTCACCCACCCGCCTGTCGTCGGCGTGCCGATCCGAGCCGGCGGAGGTGCTCGTCGGTGGTCACGAGCAGGCTCTGCCCCAGGGTCTCGACGGCCATCCCTGCGTGCAGGTCGAGCGCCGGCGCGAGGTTCAGGACGCGCTTGGCGGCCGCGTACGCGTCGGGGCTGCGCTCGAGGATGGACCGTGCCCGCTCCAACGTGCGGGGGAGGAGGTCGTCGTGGGCCACGAGCTCGCTGACCAACCCGGCGCGCAGCGCCGCCTCGGCGTCCAAGTCCTCGCCCCCGAGCACGACGTCGCGCGCCCGAGCCAGCCCGATGAGGTGGACCAGGCGGACGATGCCACCGTGCGCCGGCAGCAACCCCAGGAACGACTCGCGGTGGAGGAACCGTGCCCGCTCGGACGCGATCCGGACGTCACACGCGAGCGCCAGTTGGGCGCCGGCGCCGGTGGCAACCCCGTTGATCGCGGCGAGCACCGGCTTCTCGATGCGTTCGACCAGCCCGATCGTCGCGGTCAGTTCGTGGCTGGCGAAGCGGAACGCGGTCGGGTCGACGTCATCGCCGAAGCGCGACAGGTCGCCGCCCGCCGAGAAGGCCGGGTCCTGGCCCGTCAGCACGATGGCCCGGACGTCGGCGTCGAGCGCGGCCGCGACCAGCCGTTCACGCAGTTCGCCCTGCGTCGCCACGTCGATGGCGTTGCGTGTCTGCGGACGGTCGAGCGTGAGCAGACGCACGCCTGCCTCGTCCTGCACGCGGACCGCGCCGCTCACGCCGGGAGGTCCCCGTCGCTCCCCCGCTGCTTGATCCGTTCGAACGGGCTCGAGCAGGACGCGCAGAACCACTGCGAGGTCATCAGCAGGGACCCGAAGTCACGCACCTGCTCGACGGCGGACGAACCGCACCACGGGCAGGTCACGACGCCGTCGTCTCCAGGCGGCGTTGCAGGCTGTTCCAGCGATCCCACGGCAGGGTCCTCCAGGTCCAGGCGCCCGGGTGGCCCTCGACGGGCAGGTCGTAACCGAGGTCGAGGAGCGTGGGCGCGACGTCGTCGAGGAAGGCTTGACGCATCCCGTCGTTGTCGAGGGTCAGCACCCCCTGGGCCACGAGGTGCTCGACGCCCTCCTCCCCCGGAGGGCCGAACCAGCACAGCATCTCGGTGAGGACGGGGACCAGGTGCGGCTCGATCTGGCTGCGGCCGTGCTCCCAGTTGCGTGTGAGGTCGGCGAGCCGCCCGGCCGCGAAATCACGGTAGAAGCGCGACTCGTCGAGCACCCGCCCGATCCGTCGCTCGAGCTCCGGCTGGGTCTCCTGCAACGAACGCAGCACCACGTTCAGGCCGTTGTCGACCAGGAAGAGGGTGACCACCGCCTGTGCCCACGAGCCGGACGACTCGTCCAACGCGGCCACGTTGTAGCGACGCTCCCGCTCCTCGGGGCCCTCGACGTGGTGATCGGCGAGGTACTGCTCCACGAAGGGGAACAGGGCACGCGCCTGCCCGAAGTGTCCCTGAGCGATCGCGGCCGCGGCGACGGCGCTCTCCAACCCGGGGGCACCCACCGCCCACTCGGACAACCAACGCGCCATCCAGTGCGTGTTGTCGCCCACCACCACGAGCAGGTTGGCCAGCGCATCGGCGGTGTCGCGGTCCATCATCTGCACCTCGGTCATTCCACCACCTCCGGCGCCTCGACGTGGGTGACGAGATCGGCGTCGCGGAGCACCCACGTGATCGCGTCGTCCGGGACGAGCACCACCTCCAGCCAGCCCTCGGAGCGGTCGACGGGGAGGTCCTCGAGCGACGGGGCTCGCGGCGCGTCGAACGTGGCCAGCCGTTCGAGCGGCTCGGCGTACTCGGTGCGGGTGTACAGGTGGAAGGTCGGCACCTCGGGCTCCTCAGCGTCAGGCGGGGCGCACCAGCTGGTGCAGTGCCTCGGTCGGGACGACGAACATGTCCTGCCACCTCCGCTCGTCGTAGAGCGTGTAGGCGAAGACGACCGCGTCACGGTCACCGTCGGCGCGGACCTGCCCGATGTGGCGTAGCTCCGGCTCGCGGTCGTGGCGCGCGAAGACCTCGTAGGCGCGATCCGGTTCGAGCTTGCTCACGAACGTTCCCTCTCCCGTCGGCGACCTCGTTCAGAGGACGGCGACGACCCGTAGCGCTTCGAGACCAGCCGGCGAGACGTCGTCGCGTGACCAGGCCTCGAGCACATCATCGATCTGGACCGAACGCACCTCCGGCAGCGCTGCGATCGCGTCGCGGACGTCGTCCTTGATGATCTCGACGCACGGGCAGGCCAGGGAGGTGTAGGTCAGCCCGATCCTGACGTGCCCATCGTGGACCTCGAGCTCGCGGACGAGGCCGAGGTCGACCAACGAGATGGGCAGCTCGGGGTCCTCCACGGCCGACAGTGCGCCCCAGAGGCGACCTGGTTCGACCGACCCGTCGTTGTTGCCGCGCGGTTCGGGGGTCATGCGTGCTGCTCCTGCAGTTGCTTGTAGCCCCGCTGGATGCTGCGGACGAACTCGACGTTGCTCGGCCCACGGGCCCGCCAGCGCTCCATGACCTCGTCCCAGCCGATCTGCCCCTTGGCGTGGTCCCACGTCTTGGTCTCGGCGTCGAACGCCATCGGGAAGGCGCAGTCGATGACGTAGGAGTCGGTCTCCTCGTCGTGGTGCGCCGGCACCTGGTAGCCGTGCTCCTCACAGAACGGCACGACCGCTCGCATCCAGGTCTGACGCAGCTCGTCGTTGGTCTGCCCCTTCAGTTGGTAGCCGACCTGGTCGTGGTGTCGCTTGAGGTCGTCGGGGAGCCCGAACCACTCGAGGGTGAGGATGAACATCCAGTCGATCGACGCCTGGATGGCACGGCGGGCGTCCTCGTCGCGCGACAGCTTCGCGATCCAACGCTCACCGTGGCGCAGGTGGAAGGTCTCCTCGCGGTCCACCTTCACCAGCGCCCGCTTCCACGGGGCGTAGGTGGTGTGCTGGAACACGTCGCCGAGGAGGGTGAACCCCGCCCGGTCGTAGAACGCGTTCGCGACGATCATGTCGCTCCACGAATCGAGCGGGACGTCGAACGCGTAGGGGTGCTTGTACTCGTGCGGCTGACGCCCGTAGACCAACTCGTCCACGTCGACACCGAGGTCCCGGAGCATCCGGTAGGCGATGTGGGCGTGCCCCACCTCGTCCTGCACGATGCTCAGGACCGACATGTACGCGCTGGTGTTCGGCGCGTGCATCGCCGCGCGCAGGTAGGACGGCGCGGAGATCAGCTCGGTGTCCGCCGAGACGATCAGCGTGCGCGACAGCGCCTTCAGGTAGTCCTCGGACGCGTACTCCGGCCCCTCGATGAGACGGCCTTGCAGGATGCGCTCGCGCACCTGCTCCTCCGACAACCCGGCCTGAGTTCCCACGAACGCTCCTCCAAACGGCGTGCCCACAGTATGACTGACCGGACAGTCAGGTGCAAGTGAGTTCGTCCTCGGATCGCGGCACCGTGCAGGGGCTGGGAACCCAGCACCTCCGACAGGGCACGTCGACGGAGACCGCCCCCATCAGCTGTGCGGGCGTGGTCTTGTCGCAGCCGGCGAGCAGCACGACACCGTCGTCCCGGTACAGCATGGCGGTGGGGCGCACGAGCGTCTCGCCCAGCGACATCGTGGGGAACTCGAAGGGGAGGCCGCCGGGCCTCCCAGAGCTCGGTGACCTTCTCGCGCCCGATCAGGCGCGATCGGCATCCAGGACCTGGGGGGCATCACCCAGGACGCCGCGGTAGAGGGCCTGCCGGAGCGCGACCTCGCGCGGATCGTCCCACAGGCGGAAGCCGGAGCGGTTCATCACGTAGGCGAACCCGATCCCCGCATCCGGATCGGCGAACCCGAACGACCCGCCCGCGCCAGGTGTACCGAACGCCTGACCGGCGGAGGTCCCGAACCGCAGCCGCGGGAACGGCTTCATGTAGCCGAGCGAGAAGACGGTGTCGACGTGCAGCACCTGGTCGCGCAGGCCCTCGGTCGGCGGGCGAGCGGGTTCGGTCAGCGCCGCGATCGTCGCCGGGGTGAGCCCGAGCCGGTCCCCGCCGGTCGCCATCGCCCCGTACGCGGCGGCCACGGCGCGCGCGTGGCCGTGGCCGTTGGCCGCGGGGATCTCCAGGCGCCTGACGTCGGGGCGGTTGTAGTTGCCGATCACGCCGAGCAGCTTGGGGTTGCCGAACGACCGGCCGGTGAGGCTCTTCGGGTTGAGGAAGGCCAACACGAACCTCGGGGGCAGCTCGTGCAGGTGGAGCAGCATCTCGGCCGGGTGGTAGCCGTGGACCGTCGCGAACCGTGACGCGTCGAGGTCGTCGGGCACGCCGAGGTGGAACTCGATCCCGAGCGGGGCGGCGATCTCGTCGGCGAAGAACCGGCCGAGGCTGCGACCGGAGGGATCGACCCGCCGGAGCAGCTCACCCTCGTACCAGCCGAGCGTGACGCCGTGGTAGCCGTGCCGGGTACCCGGCTCCCACGCGGGCGCCTGCTCGGCCAGCGCGTCAGCGAGCAGGTCGAGATCGGCGAGCGTGTCGAGGTCCAGCGGCCGATCGATGGCTGCCAACCCGGCCTGGTGCGACAGCAGCTGGCGGACCGTGACGTGCTGCTTGCCGTTGGCGGCGAACTCCGGCCAGTAGGTGGCGACCTCTTCGTCGTAGTCGAGCAGGCCGCGCGAGTGGGCGACGGCGATCGCCATCGACGCGACACCCTTGGTCGTGGAGAACACGTTGACCAGCGTGTCCCGCTCCCACGGCAGGCGCTGCGCACCGTCGCGGTAGCCGCCCCACAGGTCCACCACCTTCTCCCCGTCGCGGTAGACGGCGACGGCGGCGCCGATCTCGCCACGCTCGGTGAAGTTGGCACGGAACGCGTCGGCGACCGGCCCGTACCCCTGCTCGACCTCACCGTGGATCAGTCCCGGTGGCACCCGCACCTTCAGCACGCCCTGACCTCCCAGACCCGCGGCGGCGTCCGGCCGGCGCCGGCGCGACCGTAGCCCTCCCGGGAACGGCCACACCCTCCACGACTCGCGACGGTGTCTCAGATATCGATCGTTGTGCTGGACGCAACCGTTGTGCATACTGGCGCTGCGGCGCCGGTTCTGCCGGGGGCCTCGTGCCCCCGTCCACGTGCATGCCCGACCCCGGCGTCGGTGTGAAGGACCAGGGATGCCAGAGGAGCCGGCGGACGAACTCGACCTCCGCGGACTCGATGAGCAGGAGCTCGTCGAGCAGATGCACGAGGATCTCTACGACGGTCGCGCCGACGACATCGCCGAGGGGACCGAGATCCTGCTCGAGCGCGGCTGGGGACCCAAGCGGGTCCTCGACGAGGCCCTGGTCGAGGGCATGCGCATCGTCGGGATCGACTTCCGGGACGGGGTGCTCTTCGTCCCGGAGGTGCTGCTGGCCGCCAACGCGATGAAGGCCGGGATGGCGCTGCTGCGTCCGCTGCTCGCCGAGACCGGGGCGCAACCCATCGGCAAGGTGGTGATCGGCACCGTCAAGGGCGACATCCACGACATCGGCAAGAACCTGGTCGCGATGATGCTGGAGGGTGCCGGCTTCGAGGTGGTGGACATCGGGATCAACACCGACGTGGACAGCTACATCGCCGCACTCGACGAACACCGCCCCGACATCCTGGGCATGTCCGCGCTGCTGACCACCACGATGCCCTACATGAAGGTGGTCCTCGACACGCTCAAGGAGAAGGGCCGGCGTGACGAGTTCATCGTGCTGGTCGGCGGCGCTCCGCTCAACGAGGAGTTCGGCGAGGCGATCGGCGCGGACGCCTACTGCCGGGACGCCGCGATGGCCGCCGAGACCGCCACCCGCCTGATCCGAGAACGCCGCGCCGTGGCGTCCTGATGGTCGACACGACCGCGCCCCGCGTGCACGTCATCGCCTGCGGCGCGCTGGCCCGGGAGCTGATCGAGGTGCTCGGCCAGCTCCCGAACGTGACCATCGAGTGCCTGCCGCCGTCGCTGCACAACCGTCCCGACCAGATCCCCGATCTCGTCCGGCAGCGGGTCCGAGCCCGTCGCGCCGACACCGATCGGATCCTCGTGGGCTACGCCGACTGCGGGACGGGCGGGCTGCTGGATCGTGTCTGCAGCGAGGAGGGCGCCGAGCGGCTGCCCGGCGCCCACTGCTACGAGGTGTTCGCCGGCGGCGAGGCGTTCGCCGCGCTCCACGAGCAGGAACCGGGCACCTTCTACCTCACCGACTACCTCGCGCGGAACTTCGACCGGCTGGTGATCGAGGGCCTCGGCATCGACCGGCACCCGCAGCTGCTGACCGCCTACTTCGGCAACTACCGCCGCCTCGTACACCTCGCGCAGCGCGACGACCCCGACCTGGACGAAGACGCGCGGCGCGCGGCGGCGCGCCTGGGCCTGCACCACGAGCGGCGCCTCACCGGGGTCACCGGGCTCCGGGACGCGCTGATCGAGATCGCCTCATGAGCCGGCGCCGCGCGAGCGGACCAGCGCTGGCGACGATCCTGTGGCGAGACATCCCGGCGCAGGTGAACGCCACCACGACGGACACCACGGAGAAGGCGCTGCTGCCGAACCGCTTCCAGGTCGCCATCGATCGGGCGGCCAAGGTCGCCGGCAAGACCGAGCTGGCCGCCTACGTCGCCGAGTGGCGACGGATCGAGCAGCCGCTGGACGGCGATCCCGCCACCGTCATCGCCGAACGGATCGACGAACTCGACCGGACCTACACCCGTGACCGACTCGCCGCGATCGTCCGGCACGGCGGCATCGAACCCTCGGAGGGGGACGCATGACACAGACCGTGGTGAGCTCAGGGACGCGGGAGGTCGTGATCGGCTTCGGTCGGCCCTTCGTCATGATCGGGGAGAAGATCAACCCGACCGGCCGCAAGATCCTCGCGGAGGAGCTGAAGGCCGGCGACTTCAGCCGCGTCGCGGCCGACGCGCTCGCACAGGTCGAGGCCGGCGCCCAGATGCTCGACGTCAACGCCGGCGTGCCCCTCGCCGACGAACCGGCGCTGCTGGCCCACGCGGTGCAACTGGTGCAGTCGCTGACCGACGCACCGTTGTCGATCGATTCCTCGGTGGTGGAGGCCCTCGAAGCGGGCATCGCCGTCTACCAGGGCAAGCCGCTGATCAACTCGGTCACCGGTGAGGACGAGGTGATGGAGCGGGTCCTGCCGTTGGTCGCACGGCACGGTGCCGCGGTGGTGGCCATCTCCAACGACGAGACCGGCATCTCCGAGGATCCCGACGTCCGCTTCGAGGTGGCACGCAGGATCGTCAACCGCGCCGCCGATCACGGGATCCCTCGCGAGGACGTCATCGTCGACCCGCTGGTCATGCCGATCGGAGCCATGGGCAGCGCCGGGCAGCAGGTCTTCCGGCTGCTGCGACGTCTGCGTGAGGAGCTCGAGGTCAACACCATCTGTGGTGCCTCCAACGTCAGCTTCGGCCTGCCCAACCGGCACGCGATCACCGGCACGTTCCTGTCCATGGCCATCGGCGCCGGCATGACCTCGGCGATCATGAACCCGATGCATCCCGAGGTGAAGACGGCGGTGACCGCCGCGGATGTCCTGGCGGGACACGACGCCAACTGCGCCGCATGGATCCGCGCCAACCGGCAGCCAGACGGCGAGGGAACCGGCCGCGAGAGTTCCCGACGACGAGCCGGGCGACGCGCCCCGACGGGCGGCTAGGCCGATGGCTGCCGCGCCGCGCCGCACCGGCCAGGGCGAGCACCGCATCGTGTTCACCCCGTCGGGACTGAGCGGCACGGTCGCCGAGGGCACCAGCGTGCTCGACGCCGCCCGGGAGCTCGGCGTCGACCTCGACTCGGTGTGCAGTGGCCGGGCGATCTGCGGGCGCTGCCAGGTCGTCCCCAGCGTCGGCACGTTCCCCAAGTGGGACATGACGGTCCGGCCCGACCACGTCGTCGACCCCGACGACCTCGAGGGCCACTACGTCGGCCGCCGGCCCATCGCGGACGGCCACCGGCTGGGCTGCGCCCTGCGGATCGTCGGCGACCTCGTCGTCGACGTGCCGCCCGCCAGCCAGATCCACAAGCAGATCGTCCGCAAGGACATCGGGCTCGGCGAGCTGCGCATCGATCCGGTCGTCACGCTCCGGTACGTGGCGTTCGACGACGACGACGCCGGGGCGGGCGCCAGCGTGCTCGACCGGATCCGGGCTGCCCTCGCTCGGACCTGGGACCTCCACGACGTGCAGGTCGACGCCGAGGTGCTGCCGCACCTGCACCGGGCGGTGGCCGACCCGACCGACGGCGCGACGCTTGCGGTGCGCGACCACCGGATCGCCGCCGCGTGGCCGGGCTACGTCGACCGCAGCGTCGGGGTCGCCATCGACATCGGCTCGACGACCGTGGCGGGTTACCTCTGTGACCTGTCCAGCGGCGAGGTCCTGGCCACCGCCGGCCGGATGAACCCGCAGATCCGGTTCGGCGAGGACCTCATGAGCCGCGTCTCCTACGTGATGCTCAACCCGGGTGGGGACCGCACGTTGACCGCCGCCGTCCGGCAGGCGCTGTCCGAGCTCGTGACCGAACTGGCCGCGGACGCCGCCGTCGAGCGCTCCCAGGTGCTGGAGCTGGTGCTGGTCGGCAACCCGATCATGCACCACCTCGTCCTGGGGATCGATCCCACCCCCCTCGGCCAGTCGCCGTTCACGCTGGCGACCGGCGAGCCGGTCGAGCTGCGCGCCGCCGACCTCGACATCCCGGCGCCCTTCGGCCGCGTCTACCTGGCGCCCTGCATCGCCGGCCACGTGGGTGCCGATACCGCGGCGGCGATCCTCGCCGAGGGTCCCCACCGCGGCGACGCCGTGCAGCTGCTGATCGACGTCGGCACGAACGCGGAGATCGTGGTCGGTGACCGTCGTGCCCTCTACGCCGCCTCGAGCCCGACCGGCCCGGCCTTCGAGGGCGCCCAGATCTCCTGCGGCCAGCGGGCCACCACCGGTGCGGTCGAACGGGTCCGCATCGACCGCACCACCCTCGAGCCGCGGTTCCGCGTCATCGGCTGCGACCGCTGGTCCGACGAGGAGGGGTTCACGGCGGCCGTCGCGGACAGCGGCGGTGTGACCGGCGTGTGCGGGTCGGGGATCATCGAGGTGATCGGCGAGCTGTTCCTCGCCGGGATCATCGACCAACGAGGGGTGATCCGCGCGGAGCTCGCCGAGCGGACCGACCGCGTCGTCGCGGACGGACGGACCCACAGCTACGTGCTGTACGACGAGGGGCCCGGCGCGCAGCTGCGCATCACCCAGGACGACGTGCGCGCGATCCAGCTCGCGAAGGCGGCCCTGCGCGCTGGCACCGACCTGCTGCTCGAGCACGCCGGTCTCGACCGGATCGACGAGGTCCGGCTGGCCGGCGCGTTCGGCGCCCACATCGATCCCCGGTACGCGTTGGTGCTGGGACTCGTGCCGGACGTCCCACTGGACGCGGTCCGGTCGGTCGGCAACGCCGCCGGCTCTGGTGCGGTCCGGGCGCTCTTGTCCGGCGACAAGCGGCGCGAGATGGAGGCCACGGTCCGCACCATCACCAAGATCGAGACCGCCACCGAACCGCGGTTCCAGGAGCTGTTCGTGGCCGCCCTCGCCTTCCCCCACGCCACCGCACCGTCGACCCACCTGGCCGAGGTGGTCGACCTTCCCGCGTCACGGCCAGCGAGCCCGCCGACCGGTCGTCGCCGTCGCCGTCTCTCCCCTGTGGCGCCGAACGACGACACCGCCGACCCGCGAGGTACCCCATGAGTGCTGACCCGACCGACACTCCCACTCCGACGCGAGGACGCCGGGGCGGCGGCCGCGAGGCCCGCCGCGCCGGTCGCGCCGCCCGCGCAGCGGCCGCCCACACCCCGTACCTGACCCGCACGCTGCGGCCCTACGAGGTGCTCAGCGAGGAGGGCCTCGAGCTGATCGAGCACAACGCGGACACGATCCTCGAGGAGGTGGGGATCGAGTTCCGCGACCATCCCGAGGCGCTTCGGCTGCTGGCGGACGCCGGCGCGGATGTGGATGGCTCGCGGGTCCGTTTCCCCCGAGGTATGTGCCGGCGGATCGTGTCCGAGAACGCGCCGGCCATCTACACCCAGCACGCCCGGAACACGGCGCGCAGCGTGCAGATCGGCGGCGACGCGACCGTGTTCGTCCCCAACTACGGCTCGCCGTTCGTGACCGACCTCGACCGGGGCCGGCGGTACGCGACCCTCGAGGACTTCCAGAACCTCGTCAAGCTCGCCTACCTCGCCCCCTCCCTCCACCACTCCGGGGGCACCGTGTGCGAGCCGGTGGACGTGCCGGTCAACAAGCGCCACCTCGACATGGTCTACGCCCACCTCCGCTACAGCGACAAGCCCTTCATGGGCTCGGTCACCGCAGGTGAGCGCGCGGCCGACAGCGTCGAACTGGCGCGGATCGCCTTCGGCGGCGACCTGCAGGACCGCACGGTCATGACCAGCCTCATCAACGCGTCGTCGCCGCTGGTGTGGGACGCGTCCATGCTGGATGCCGCGCAGGTGTACGCCGAGCACAACCAGGCCAGCATCATCACGCCGTTCATCCTGGCCGGGGCGATGGCGCCGGTGACGGCGGCCGGGGTCGCCGCCCAGACGCTCGCGGAGGCGCTGGCCGGCATGACGTTCGTGCAGCTGGTCCGACCGGGCGCGCCGGTCGTCTTCGGGTCGTTCGCCAGCTCGATGTCGATGCAGACCGGCGCACCGACCTTCGGCACGCCGGAGCCGGCCCTGGTGCTCTACACGGTCGCAGCGCTGGCCCGCCGGCTGGGCGTCCCGTTCCGGTCCGGCGGGTCGCTGACCGCGTCGAAGGCGCCGGACGCCCAGGCCGCCTACGAGAGCGCCAACACCCTCATGCCCACGGTGCTCGGGGGCGTCAACTTCGTGTTGCACGCTGCCGGGTGGCTGGAGGGCGGGCTGGCGCTGAGTTTCGAGAAGTTCGTCATGGACGCCGACCAGCTCGGGATGATGGAGGTGTTCGTCAAGGGCGTGGATCTCAGCGAGAACGGGCAGGCGCTGGACGCGATCCGCGAGACGGGACCGGGTCAGCACTTCCTCGGCACCGCCCACACCCTGGCGAACTTCGAGTCCGCCTTCTACCGCTCGAACGTGGCCGACAACGCGAGCTTCGAGCAGTGGGAGGAGGAGGGCAGCCTCACGGCCGCGCAGCGGGCCAACAAGCTCTGGAAGCAGCAGCTGGCCGAGTACGAGCCACCGCCGATCGACGACGCCATCGACGAGGAGCTGTGCGCCTACATCGACCAGCGCAAGTCGGAGATGCCCGACGGGATCGGCTGACGGCGCGGTCTCAGACGCGGACGGTCTTGCGCTTGCGGACCTCCTCCAGGAGGGCCGGCAGGAGGGCGTGGAGGTCGCCGACGACCGCGTAGTGCGCGCGCGTGACCATCGGCGCATCGGCGTCGGTGTTGACCGCGAGGATCGTCTTGGCGTTCATGCAGCCGACCCAGTGCTGGGTGGCGCCGCTGATCCCCAGCGCGATGTACAGCTGGGGCGTGACCCGGGTGCCGGTCTGACCGACCTGATCGTTGTGGGACCGCCACCCGTTGTTGGTGGCCACACGTGAGCAACCCACGGCGCCGCCCAGCAGCTCGGCCAGCTCCTCCAACGCCCCGAAGCCCTCGGCGCTGCCGACACCACGCCCGCCGGAGACCACGACCGGGGCGGTCGCCAGGCTGATCCCCTCGGTACGGCGCACCTGTTCACGGACCTGCCCGACGACGTCGGCTGCGGTCAGCTCCGCCGTGACGATCCGCACCTCCGCGGCGCCCGCGGTCCCGGCGGGCTCCGCCGCCACCGCGTGGGGAACGCAGGTGAGCAGCGCCACCTCGGCGTCGAGGTGGGCATCCTCCAGCAGCACGCCGCCCCACCGCTGTCGGGTCAGCGCCCAGCCGTCGTCGACAGCAGTCACCTCGAGGCAGTTGGTCGCCAGGGGCTGGTCGGTCCGAGCCGCCAGGTGCGCCATCACCTCGTTGCCGCGGTCGGTCGCCGCAGCGACCACGACCGCGGCCGCCTCGGTGTCCAGCAGCTGCGCCACCGCCTCCGCCCACGCCGCGGGGGCGTAGGCGACCAGCAGGGGGTGCTCCAGGGCGTGCACCACCTCGACCCCCTGACGCCGCAGCCCGTCGACGGCGAGCTCGCCGACGGGGCCGATGACCGCCGCCGTCAGGACGCCATCCAGGCGCCGCGCGAACGTCAGGATCCGTTCGGAGGTCGCCGCGACCGAGCCATCGGTCTCCAGCTCGACCAACGCGAGGATCGTGCCGCTCATAGCACTCCCACCTTCTCCAGCAGCTGCGCGACCGCGGGAGCGGCCTCGGCTCCCGAACCCAGGATCACGGTCTCGGTCTCCTCCTGGGCTGGATGGTGCAGCCGCCGGAGCGTCAAGCCACCGGGACGACGGGTGGGCTCGAGGTGACGGATCTGCGCCTTCTTGGCGATCAACCGGCCCCGCATCGCCGGGTAGCGGGGCAGGTTGATGCCCTCCTTGACCGCGGCGATCGCCGGCAGCGAGACGTCGCACAGTTCGAACCCCTCAGCGACGCCCCGGTGGAAGGTGACCGTGTCGCCGATGTCGATCTGCTTGACCCCGGCCACGACCGGACGCCCGAGCGCGTACGCGACCCGGACACCCACCTGGTAGTTGGCGGCGTCGGCGGCTTCGTTGCCGAACAGCGCCAGGTCGAAGGTCCCATCCTCGTCCTCGAGGACCCTGATCGCCTCCGCGAGGGCCGCTGCGGTCGCACGCGGATCCCAGTCGGGCTCCTCGGTGGGCAGCAACACGCCGTGGTCGACGCCCATCGAGATCGCCGTCCGCAGCTGCTCCTCGGCGGCCGGCGGCCCGAGGGCGAGCACCGTCGACGAGCCGCCGTGCTCGGCGATGAGCCGGACCGCCTCCTCGACGGCGCACTCCTCGTGGGGGCTGACCGTGAAGCCGAGGTGGCGGTCGTCGATCGCCCCCCCGTCGTCGGTCAGCACGATCTTGGCGCCGGGGGCCGGCACGCGCTTGACACAGACCAGGATCCGCACGACGTCACGCCTTCATACGGGAGTCATCGGGGTCGAACAGCGGGGTTCGGCCGGCGACCGCGACCTTCACCGGGTACCGCTCGCCCATGTACTCGACCAGCAGGTCGGTGCCCTCGACCGCCAGCTCGGGTGGCAGGTAGGACAGCAGCAGGTGCTTGCCGACGGAAGGGCCGCTGCCGGCGGTGGTGACGTAGGACGGGCGTCCGTGGCGGTCGACGATCCGGCCGCCGCCGAGGGTCAGGATCGGCTCACCGCCCTGGGGGTAGCGGAGGATGCCCGACGCGGAGGTGTGGTCCTCGACCGTCAGCGTGCACAGGATCGCGGCGGGCTCCTCCTCCCGGGCGGCGAGGTAGGCCTCCTTGCCGATGAAGTCAGCGGACTTCACCTTGGGCAGCGCGAGGCCGGCTTCGACGGGGTTGAACTCTGACTCGAGCTCCGCGCCCATCAGCCGGTAGCCCTTCTCCAGCCGGCCGGTGGTGCCGTACACGCCGGCGCCGGCCGGGATGCAGCCGAGCGGCTGTCCCGCCTCGAAGAGGGTGTCCCACAGCCGTTCGCCCTGCTCGATGGGGGCGTGGATCTCCCAGCCGAGTTCGCCGACGTAGGAGATCCGCACCAGGAGCGCGGGCACGCCGTTGATCTCCCGCCACTGGGCGCTGCCGAAGGGGAAGGCCTCGTCGGACATGTCCTCGGTCACCGACGACACCAGGTCGCGGGCACGGGGCCCCCACACGCCGATGGTGGTCCAGGCGTTGGTGGCATCGGTGAGGTGGGCGGACCCGTCCTCGGGGAGGTGATCGCGGAACCACTTGAGGTCGCGACCCCAGTCGGCGCCGCCCGTGATGATGCGGAAGTGGTCAGGGCCCAGACGCACGACGGTCAGGTCGCTGCGGAACCCGCCCCGCTGGTTGAGGACGGGCGTGTACATGATCCGGCCAGGCGGGCGGTCCATGTTGGCGACGGTCATGCGCTGGAGGTAGTCGACCGCGCCGGGGCCCGTCACCTCGAAGATCGAGAAGGCGGTGAGGTCGATCATCGCGACCCGCTCGCGCATGGCGAGGTGTTCGACGTTGATGATGGGCGACCACCAGCGAGCGTCCCACTCGTGCTCCCGCTGCGGGATGCGGTCGGCGAACTCCTCCAGCAGGGGCGCGTTGGATCCGTACCACTGGGGCCGCTCCCAGCCGCCGGCCTCGAAGTAGACGGCGCCGAGCGCCTCGGTACGGCGGTGGAACGGGGCGAGGCGCGCGCCGCGGTTCGATGCCCACTGCTCGCGCGGGTGGACGATCCCGTAGGTCTTGTTGAACCCCTCGCTGGTCCGGGCGCGGATGTGGTGGGCCGTGCGCTGGTTGGGGGCGAAGCGAGCGATGTCGCCGCCGTGCAGGTCGTACTCGGGCTGCCCGTCGGTCATCCACTCGGCGATGGCCCGGCCGACGCTCGGCCCCTCCTTGATCCAGACCGCGGCGGCCGACCACAGGCCCTTGACCTCGACGGTCTCACCGAGCAGGGGGCCGCCGTCGGGCGTGAGCGACAGCAGCCCGTTGATGGCGTGCTTGATGCCGGCACCAGGGACGTCGAGGATCTCGGGCATCAGCTCGAGGGCGTCCTCCATCTGCTGGTCGAAGTCCTCGGCCGTGAAGGGCATCTGGGTCGGCGAGAGCTGTGCCTCGGCGATGGAGGGGATCTCGTTCGGGTGGTGCAGGATCGCCCGGTGCGCGTAGGAACCGACCTCCATATCGCCGCCGTTCTGGCGCTCGTACATGTTGGTGTCCACGTCGCGGACGATCGGGAACGCGATCTCCTTGCGGGTCGCCTCCAGGAGCGGGATGGGCCCGACGTCGATCATCTGGTGCACGGCCGGGGTCAGCGGGATCGAGGCACCGGCCATCGCGGCGATGCGCGGGCTCCACACGCCGCAGGCGATGACGACGTAGTCGCAGCGGATCCGTCCCTTGTCGGTGACCACCGCCTTGACGCGTCCGCGGTCGACCTCGATGTCCTCCACCTCGGTCCAGGGCGAGATGGTCAGCGCACCGGCGTCGAGCGCCCGCTGGCGCATGAGCGTGCCCGCCTGGAGCGAATCGACCACCGACACCGACGGCGTGTGGAAGCCGCCGAGGATGATGTCGGTGTTGATGAAGGGCACGAGCTCAGCGACCTCCTTCGGGCCGATCAGCTCGGACTCGACGCCCCACGCCTTGGCCGAGGCCATGCGGCGCCGCAGCTCCTCCATGCGCTCGGGGGTGCGTGCCACCTCGATGCCGCCGCAGGTGGTGTTGACGCCCATCTGCTCGTACTGCCGCTGGGAGTCCAGCGTCAGCAGGGCGAACTCCTTGCTGTGGTCGACGGGGAAGATGAAGTTCGAGGCGTGCCCGGTCGACCCGCCGGGGTCGGGCAGCGGCCCCTTGTCGAGCAGGACGATGTCGCGCCACCCCAGGTCGGCCAGGTGGCCGACGAGGGAGTTGCCGACGATCCCGGCTCCGATGACGACGACGTTCGCGTCCTCCGGCAGGTCACTCACGGTGCACCCTTCATCTCGGTTCTGCGCCCGGAGGCGTCACAACAACTGACGGATCTGTTGCTCGAAGCCGATGACGTGGTCCCGGGCGATGGCCTCGGCGGTGGCTTCGTCGCCGTCGAGGATCGTGCGGAGCAGTTCGCCGTGCTCCCCGACCGCGTCCTCCAGCCGTGGCACCCGGTCGAGCGCCAGGAACCACAGCCGCAGCGCCAGGACGTAGTAGCGATCGAGGGCCGCCTCCAGGAACGGGTTGTGCACGGCGCGGTAGATCAGGCGGTGGATGCGCTGGTCGAGGTGGATGAGCTGAAGCTCGTCGGGCTCGTCGTCGCCGGCGGCGATGGTCTCGATCTCGTCGAGGAGGGCCCGCAGGTCGTCACGGTCGTCGGCGTTGGCGCGACGAGCCGCCAGCCGGGCGGCGAACCCCTCGAGTTCGACGCGGACCTCCGAGATCGCCCCGAGGTCGCCGACGTCGATGGGCCCGACCTGGATGCCGCGGCGGGGGTAGACCTCGACGAGGTCCTCGTCGGCCAGGCGCCGCAGTGCCTCGCGGATCGGGGTGCGGCCGAGGCCGAACTCCTCCATGAGGTCGCGCTCGTTGACGAGCGCTCCCGGCGGCAGTCGAAGCGTGACGATGCGATCGCGCAACAGGTAGTAGGCCTGGTCGCTCAACGACGTGCTCGGGGCGTGCTCGGGGACGAGCACGGCCAGACGCTGCAGCCGGGCGTGGCCGTCGTCGAGGGGGCTCGACGCGTCGAGATCCGCGTTGCTGGCCGTGGGACTGCTCCTGTGGACGACTCGGTCACCGTACAGATATATCAGTTCTATGGCAAGAGATATCTCAGTGGTGGGTGCGCCCCGCCCTGCCGATCCGTTCAGCGTGGCGGTTGCTCCAACGCGCCCACCACGACGCGGAGCTCGGCGCACCAGGACTCGGCCTGATCGACCGGCCCGTCGCCCAGGTCACCGAGCGATGCGTTGAGGCGGACCAGGTCCGCGGCGCTGCGGGCGGCGGCGTCCGCCAGTCGGACGCCGACCAGCGCATCGCCCCGCAGGTTCGGGTTGCCATCGAGGGCGACGGGCACGCCCAGCGTGGCGACCCGGTGCCCACGCTCGACGACACCGAGGGGCACGTCGGTGGCGGCCGACAGGGCCGCTCGCACGGCACGGCGACGCGCCGCCTCGTCGTCGTGGTCCGCACGTGAGGCGTCGAGGACGGCCGCGTAGGCGACGGTGTCCTCATCGGCGAGCCGCAGGGCCTCCCGCCGGATCGCGTCGGCCTCCTCGACGATCGCGGCCGTCTCGTCGCGGCCGTCGTCGAAGCGAGCGGCCATCGCCACGAGGCCCGCTGCGGCGGCGAGGGTCACCGCCGCCACGGCCCCACCGCCGGGCGCGGGCGCACGCGCCGCCACACGCTCGAGGTACTCCTCGAGGGTCAGGTCGTGCAGGTTCAGGACAGGCCCACGATCTCGCCGTCCTCGTCGATGTCGATGTGGTGGGCGGCCGGGTTCGAGCTCAGGCCCGGCATCGTGCGCATGTCGCCGCAGATGGGGTAGACGAACCCGGCGCCCACGGACGCCCGCACCTCACGGACGGGGAGGGTCCACCCCGTGGGGGCGCCGGTGAGGGTCGGGTCGGACGATATCGACAGGTGGGTCTTGGCGATGCAGACGGGCAGGTGGCCGAACCCGTTCGCCTCGTAGCTGTCCAGCTGCCGCTGCGCGCTGAGGTCGTAGGACACCCCGTCGGCGCCGTAGACCTTGGTGGCGACCGCCTCGATCTTCTCGCGCAGGCTGGCCTCGTCCGGGTAGAGCAGGCGGAACTCGCTGGGCTCCTCGGCTGCCTCGGCGACGGCTTCGGCCAGCTCGGCCGCACCGCGACCGCCATCGGAGAAGTGGCTGCTGACCGCCACGCGGGCGCCCATCTCCTCGGCGATCCGGCGGATCGCCTCGTGCTCGCTCGGGTGATCGGTCGGGAAGGCGTTGATCGCGACCACGGGCGAGACCCCGTGGACCCGGATGTTCTCGATCTGCTTGCGGAGGTTGTCCGCGCCAGCTTCCACGTCCCCGGGGTTCTCGGGGAGCATCCCCTCGGGCAGCGGCCGACCGGCGACGACCTTGTGGCGGCCGGAGTGCGCCTTGAGAGCACGGACCGTGGCCACCAGCACGGCCGCATCGGGCGTCAGCCCGGAGGCGCGGCACTTGATGTTGAAGAACCGCTCGGCCCCCATGTCGGCGCCGAACCCGGCCTCGGTGATCAGGTAGTCGCCGCCGCGGATCCCGATCAGATCGGCGACGATGGACGAGTTGCCGTGGGCGATGTTGCCGAACGGACCGGCGTGCACCAGGACCGGCGTGTTCTCCAGGGTCTGCATCAGGTTGGGCTTGATCGCCTCACGCATGATGACCGTCATGGCGCCCGCGGCCCTGAGGTCCTCGGCCGTGATGGGCTTGCCCTCGGTGCTGTTGCCGATGACGATCCGCCCCATCCGCTCACGCATGTCCTGGAGCGAGGTGGACAGGGCCAGCACCGCCATCACCTCGGAGGCGGCCGTGATGTCGAACCCGGCCTCGCGGATCACCCCGTCGAGGCGGGAGCCGAGCCCGCTGATGATGTTGCGCAGGGCCCGGTCGTTGACGTCCAGGACCCGCCGCCAGGTCACCGAGTGGCGATCGACGTTGAAGAAGTCGTCGTTGTGGTGGACGTGGTTGTCGATCATCGCTGCGAGGAGGTTGTGGGCCGCGGTCACGGCGTGCATGTCGCCGGTCAGGTGGAGGTTGAGCAGCTCCATCGGGACGACCTGGCTGTACCCGCCGCCCGCCGCGCCGCCCTTGATGCCGAACGTGGGGCCCATCGACGGCTGTCGGATCGCCACCGTGGCCCGCCGCCCGATGTGCGAGAACCCCTGCCCGAGACCGACCGTCGTGGTGGTCTTACCCTCACCGAGCGGCGTGGGGGTGATGGCCGACACCACCACGTAGCGGGCGGCCGGCCGGTCGGCCAGCTCCTCGATGGCGGCCAGCTTGATCTTGGCGACGCCGTCGCCGTACCGCTCCAACAGGTGGGGGCCGATGCCCATGTCGGCGGCGATGTCGTCGAGTGGCCGCAACGTCGCCTGGCGTGCGATCTGGAGATCGCTGGGGAAGCCGCTCATGCCCGTGCTCCTCGGCGCGGGGCGCGCCGCTGGTCGGTGTCGGTCACCCGATCGTCCGCGGTGGTGCGGAGCTGGGCCAGCAGTTGCTGGCGCCAGCGCTCGGTCTGGTCGACGTGGTTGAAGGTGAACAGGTGCCAACCGGCGACGCCGCTGTCGCGGTCGGCCACCGTCTCGGCGAGCTCGGACACGAGGTCGTCGGCCGTGTAGCCGGTCAGCAGCCGGGACACCACGCCTGACTGCTTGCGCAGGAAGCGGACCGAATCGCCGAGGCCGACGCGCATCGAGATGCGTACGAGCTTGGCCCGGTCGACGGCACCGGGGATGCCGAGGTGGATCGGGAGCGTGATCCCGCGGGCACGAACGGCCTGGATCCAGCCGACGATGACGGCGGGGTCGTAACAGATCTGCGAGACGATGTGCGTCGCGTAGGGCGCCTTGTCGGACATCGCCCGGATGGTGTCGTCGTCGGGGATGAAGGCGTGGCTCTCGGGGTAGCCGGTGATGCCGATCTCCCGCAGCTCGTGGCCCAGGTCGGCCATCTCCCTCAGCAGGTCGGCTGCGCCTTCGTACGGTCCGGCGGCCTCGGGCGCGTCGCCCGCGACCACGAACGCGGCGTCGATCCCGAGGTCCCGCAGGCGCCGCAACAGATCGGCGAGGTGGCGTCGGTCGCGGACGAGGCGGGCCGACAGGTGCGGGATGACCTGGAGATCGCGGTCCACCAGTCGCGCGCACAGGTCGAGGGTCGCGTCGATGCCCTTGGACGGGGACGCGGTGACCGTGACCGCCGCGCCGGCCGGCAGGTGGGCGATCTGCTCGTCGACGCCGGCGATCGGCAGGATCTCGAAGCGTGCCCGCTCGAGCGTCGCCGCCAGATCATCCCGGACACGGGGCGCCATCGAGCGAACGGATGTGTCGAAGCTCATGGTCCTCGAGCCCTCCTCGCGCCGGCCGCTCCGCGGCTGCGGCTCAGGTCGTCGTCACGTCGCTGAAGAGCTGGCTGAGGTACTTCTCGCCCTCGTCGCAGAAGACCGTGACGATGGTCGAGAGCGAGGGGTCCTCGGCGCGCAGTCGCTGTGCGGCGACGAAGTGGGCACCGGAGCTCGGACCGACGAACATGCCGTGGTCGCGGGCCAGCCGTCTCATGGCCGCCACGCTCTCGACGCTGGCGACCGACACGACGTCGTCGACGAGGTCGCGGTGGCGGGAGAGGATCCCGGGGACGAAACCGTCCGAGATGCCTTCGATGAGGTGGTGTCCCACCTCGCCACACAGGATGGTGCAGGATTCGGCGGGCTCGAGGGCGACCAGGCGGACCTGCGGGTTGACCTCACGGAAGGCCTGGCCGACGCCGATCAGGGTCCCACCGGTACCCACGCCCATGACGAGTGCATCCGGGCGGACGCCATCGGGAAGCTGCCGCAGGATCTCTGGTCCCAGCCAGGTGCGGTTCTCCTCGACGTTCCACTCCGACTCGAACTGTCCGGGCGCGAAGTACCCGGGGAGTCGCCCCAGTTCCTGCGCTCGGGCCAGGGCCGCGTTGACCTGGAAGTCGCCGACCAGCTCCACCTCGGCGCCGAACGCCCGGGAGATCGCGGACCGTTCCGGGCTCATGCCTCGTGGCATGACCACGACCATGCGGTAGCCCTTGACCGCAGCGAGCATCGCCATGGCGTTGCCCGTGTTGCCGCTGGAGGCCTCGACGATGGTGTCACCGGGACGCAGCAGTCCCTCGGCCTCGGCACGCTCGATGATGTAGCGGGCCAGCCGCGCCTTGACCGACCCCGACGGGTTGAGGAACTCGAGCTTCGCCCAGACACCGTCGACGCAGACCAGCGGGGTGTCGCCGATGGCGTCGAGGATGTCGCCAGACGGTCCGTGCGGCCGCGAGGGGTCCAACGGGGGCGGTGCGGCGAGGACGCCCTGGGCGTCCTGTGTCCCACTCGCGTTGCTCACTCCGCAACCTTCCTCGCTATGCGCAACAGTTTGCCCCGATGTCGGCGCGCGGTCAAGGGGCCGGGCAGCCCGGATCGCGCCCCACCGCGAGGCGCCGCTGCTCCGGCCCCGGGCCACCCAGCGCCGCCGGACACCGGTCAGCCACCCGCCGCCCCCAGGACGCCGGTGTGGACCACGGGGACGTCCGTACTACTGGGTCGACTCGCGTACGACCAGGACGGGTGACTTGGCGTGGCGGATCACCTGCTCGCTGACCGAGCCGAGCTTCAGGCCCGCGAAGCCGCCGCGACCCCGCGCTCCCACGACCACCAGATCGGCGTCGCCAGAGCGCTCGATGATCGCTCGCGACGGGCGGCGATCGGCGAGGATCGACCACTCGACCTCGAGGTCACCGACGTCGACCCCTGTCTCCTTCACCCACGCCTCCAGCTGCTCGGTGGCCTGGGCACGCACCACCTCGATGTCACGCGCGACATCGCGCCCCTTGGAGGGCGGGACCGGGAAGGCGGTCACCTGTTCGGGCGGATCGAAGATGTACACGATCTCCAGCACGGCACCCCGCCAGCGGGCCTCGTCCGCCGCGCGCTGCAGCGCGTCGACCGAGGTCTTGGATGCGTCGACACCGACCATCACGCGTTCCATCTGGGCTGAGCTCCTTCGTCGTGCGGGACCGATCCCGCTCGCAGCTGCCGGGTACCTCGGGGCGAGACACACCGAGCGCCGCTCCGCTACTGCGGTGTCAGCGTGTCGTCGCGCGGTTCACCGTCCGTCGGCTCCCCCGGCGCCGCCTGGGTACGGGCGGCCGCCGTGCGCCGTGCTTCGCGCCGGTCCGTCGAACCTTCGATCAGTGGTGCCGCCACCACATCGCGCAGGGTCATCCCTGGCTGTTCGCTGCGGAGCCCCTTCATGATCCCGACCATCGCCACGAGCAACACGACGGTGAAGGGCAGACCCGTCGCGATCGCCCCGGCCTGGAGGGCACCCAAGCCGCCGGCAGCCAGCAGCACCGCCGCGACGACACCCTCCGAGACCGCCCAGAAGACCCGCATGCCGACCGGCGGGTTCAGCGACCCACCGGACGCGATCATGTCGATGACGTAGGAGGCCGAGTCGGAGCTGGTGACGAAGAACACCACGATCACGAAGATCGTCACGATCGACGTCAAGGTCGTCCACGGGAGCTGCTCGAGCAGCGCGAACATGGCGAACTCGGTCGCCTCGAAGGTCGGTCCGACGATGTCGCCGGCGCCTTCCAGCTCGATCTCCAGGGCGGAGTTGCCCATCACGGTGAACCACAGGAACGAGACCGCCGACGGCACGAGCAGCACGCCGAGGATGAACTCGCGGATGGTCCGGCCGCGGGAGATGCGAGCGATGAACGTCCCCACGAAGGGCGCCCAGGACACCCACCAGGCCCAGTAGAAGATGGTCCAGCCGCTCAGCCAGGCGCCCTGCTCGTTGTCGTAGCTGCCGCTCCAGAACAGCAGTTCCACGAAGTTGGTGACGTAGTTGCCGATGTTCTCGACGTAGGCGCCGAGGAGCAGCATCGTCGGTCCGACGAGTGCGATGAACAGCAGCAACAGTCCCGCCAGGGTGATGTTGAGTTCCGACAGGCGGCGGATCCCCTTGTCGATGCCGGTCACCACCGAGATCGTGGCGACCAGGGTGATGCCGGCGATCAGGCTGATCTGCACGCCCTGGCTGACCCCCACGCCGAGGACGCGGTTGAGGCCCGCGTTGATCTGGGCGACCCCGAGGCCGAGGGACGTCGCGACGCCGAACATGGTCCCGAAGATGGCCAGGGTGTCGACCAGGTTGCCCGCCCACCCGTGCATCCGCTCCCCGATCAAGGGGTAGAGGGCGGAGCGGACGGTCATGGGCAGATCGTGCCGGTAGCCGAAGTAGGCCAGCGACAGGCCGAGGACGGCGTAGACGGCCCAGGCCCCGAGTCCCCAGTGGTGGAAGCTCAGCAGCAGAGCCTCGCGCGCAGCCTCGGCGGTGTTGGATTCCACGCGTGGTGCGCCCGCAAAGTGGAAGACGGGCTCGGCGACGCCCCAGAACACCAGCCCGATGCCCATGCCGGCGCTGAACAGCATCGCGAACCAGGTGAGGTAGCTGTAGTCCGGGACGGCGTCATCCGGGCCGAGCTTGACGCTGGCGTAGCGCCCGATCACCAGCCACAGGCAGAACAGCAGCAGCAGCCCGATCGCACCGATCATGAACCAGCCGAGGTTCGCCGTGATCCAGTCACGCGTCGCACCGAGGCGCCGGTCGGCGTCCTCGCTGAACAGTGCCCCGTAGATGACGAACAGGACGATGACGCCCGCCGAGACGGGGAACACCACGGGATGGATGTGCTCTCTGGACCGTGCCAGCATGGACGACACCGGCGCTCCTCTCTCCCAGGGCCCGGCGTGACGACGCCACACCGGGCGGTCGTTAGGGGGCGTGCACCACGCCCTCCTGGGCTGCCGCCGCTCCTCCCAGAGGCGGTGGCGACCCGACAGGTGTTGCGCTCAACGAGACGATTGCGAGGACTGCAACGAACTCTGTCCGCAGCAGGGCAGGCGGTCAAGAAGTAGTGAGGGCAGCGGCCCTGGAGCACCCAGACCGGGCGCCTGCCGCCCAGGGGTACGCGCGAAGCGTGCGGCGGCGGTCGGTCAGGCTGGGACCACGGTCCTGGTGGAGCGCCGGATGGGCCAGCCGGGCGTGCGGTCGAGGTCGGGTACGGTGCCGTGCATGAGCGTTGACGCTGTGCCAGGTGACACCCGCCCGAAGGCAGCGGTGCAGTCCGTCGACCGTGCCATCTCCATCATGGAGATCCTCGCGCGTGACGGCTGGTCGGGCGTCACCGAGATCTCCAAGGAACTGGAGGTGCACAAGTCCACCGTGTTCCGTCTGATGGCGACGCTGGAGGCGCGCGGCATCGTCGAGCAGCACGCTGGCAGCCAGAAGTACCGCCTGGGCTTCGCGATGGTGCGTCTGGCAGCGGGCATCAGCGGCGACGTCGATCTCGCCGAGATCGCTCGCGATGTCTGCGAGGACCTGAGCGCCCGGACCAACGAGACGGTCAACCTCGCGGTCTTGCGGGACGGCGAGGTGGTCAGCATCGAGCAGATCAACCTCTCGTCGGCGATCATCTCCGTCGACTGGGTGGGCCAGTTCCATCCCCTGCACGCCACCGCGACCGGCAAGGTGTTCCTGGCCTTCGGGTCCGGTGAGCTCCATGACGGCGACACGCTCGACCTGCCCAGCGTCACGCCGCACACGCTGACCGACCCGGAGCTGCTGCGCAAGGACCTCGAGGCGGTCCGTGAGCAGGGCTACGCGATCACGGTGAGCGAGCTGGAGATGGGACTCAACGCCGTGGCCGCACCGGTCCGCCAGGCGGATGGTTCCCTGGTCGCGGCCATCGTGATCTCCGGTCCGGAGTACCGCTTCCACGAGCGGGATCTGCACGATGTCGGTGGCCTCGTGCGCGCTGCGGCCGAGAGCGTCTCGCGTCGGCTCGGCTGGCTCGCCTGAACCGCCCGCCCCCTACGCCGGCGCGTCGCCCACGTCCCTCCTCGGGGATGGCGCCCGAGTTGTCTCGCTCGCCGATCTCGGCGCGTGCCGCCGCGATGGCCGGGTAGTTGATCTCGCCGGTACCGGGTTCGCACCGGCCGGGGATGTCGGCCACCTGCGTTGTGCGGAAGACCATCTCGCTGCAGACGGCCAGGTCGAACGGGGATGCGCCGCTCGGCGTCGCGGGCAGCTCGTCGGACACGGCACCCCTCCTGTCGTTCGTCAAGATGTAAGATCAATCTATTGACGTGGAGAACCTTCGCCTCTGCGGTCGTCCACGCCTGCCGCACCCGGACGACCTGGCCGACGGAGGGCGCGAGGAGGTAGGTGATGGAGCAGACCACGCCGCGGGCGGACGGTCCCGCGGAGCTCGGCATCGGCGTCGTCGGCTTCGGCTGGATGGGGCAGGTGCACACGCGCGCGTACACCCGGGTCCGCCATCACTACCCGGACCTGGCGGTGACACCGAGGCTGGTCGCCGTCGTCGACGAGGTGGCCGATCGAGCCGAGCACGACGCTCGCCCGTACGGCTTCCCGCGTGTGGCGAGGCACTGGCGGGAGCTGGTGGAGGATCCGGAGATCGAGGCCGTGAGCGTCACGGTGCCGAACTTCCTCCACCGTGAGATCGGCGTCGCCTTCGCCGAGGCCGGAAAGCACCTGTGGATCGAGAAGCCGGTGGGTCGCGATCTGGCCGAGGCCCGGGACGTCGCGCGCGCTGTCGCGGCGGGGGGCGTGCGATCCACCGTGGGCTTCAACTACCGGTTCGTCCCCGCCGTGGCGCACGCCCGGCAGCTCATCCGCGACGGACAGCTCGGCCGCGTCACGCACGCCAGCGTCCGGCTGCTGGCGGACTACGCGGCACATCCGCAGGGCGTGCTGTCGTGGCGCTTCCAGCGCGCCCTCGCGGGCTCGGGGGTGATGGGCGACCTGGTGTCCCACGGCATCGACCTGGTCCACCACCTGCTGGGTGACGTCGACCGTCTCGTCGCCGACGAGGCCGTGTTCATCCCGGAGCGTCCCCGGCCGGGAGGCGCCACCAGCCACTACGCGACCGGTGACGGCGAGCTCGGACCGGTCGAGAACGAGGACTGGGTCGCCTGCCTGCTGCGGCTCGCCAGCGGCGGCCGTGTGACGCTGGAGGCCAGCCGCGTCAGCGTCGGTGAGCAGAACAACTACGGCTTCGAGGTCCACGGCACCGACGGTGCCGTGGCTTGGGACTTCCGGCGCATGGGCGAGCTCGTGCACACCGCCGGTGACGGTCACCAGAACCAGGCCCGGACCACCGTGCTGGTCGGCCCCGGCCACGGCGAGGTCCACCGGTTCCAGCCGGCCGCGTCCATCCCCATGAGCTTCGATGACCTCAAGGTCGCCGAAGCCGCCAGCTTCCTGCGGTCGATCGCCGAGCAGGAACCTCACGGGCCGACGATCGACGACGCGGTCCGGGCCGCCGCGGCGATGCAGGCCATGACCCGATCCCTCGCCTCCGGCACGTGGGAGCAGGTGGAGCGGTTCGTGCCTGAGGCGGAGGGGATCAGCTAGCCAGGCCGAGCGCCTCCCGGGCACGGGCGATGTCGGTGGTCGCCACGACCACCTCGCCCTTCGCCCCGAAGTAGGAGACCTGCACCACGGCGCCGGCCTGCGTGATCCTGCGCGCGATGCTGAGGGGGTCCCCGTGCGTCGATTGGTCGAGCACGAGCACGTCCCGGACGTCGAGGACGAGCGCCCCCTTCTCTGTCGCGACCTCCCGGACGGCCTCCACGTCGGCGTCGTCGACCGTGACGTGGGCGACCCGGCCCTCCAAGCGCGGGAAGAAGCAGCCAGCGACCATCGCGATGCCTCGCTCCGCGAGGCCACCGAGGATCGCGGTCGGACGACCGACCGCCGTGTCCATGACCATCACGATGTCCTTCACGGCTCCGTCCTCCGACCCTGGGTGGCGGTCACCACCTCACTCGTCACCTTCACCCCATCACTCCCCGTGCGCCTCGGCCTCGAACTCCCGGGCGGCTTCGGCGAGCTCCGCAGCCTCGGCCGGCGTGCTGCCCTCGGCAGCGGCCCGGAGCTCGTGGGACAGCACCTCGAGGTCGGCGCCTCCGGCCATCATCTGGACCAGCTGCTCGAGCGCGAGATCCTCCTTCGCGAAGTCCCCGAAGATCCTGCCGCGGCGGAGGATCACGAAGTGGTCCCCGACCGGGTAGGCGTGGTGCGGGTTGTGGGTGATGAAGATCACACCGATACCGCGCTGCTTGGCCTGCAGGATGTAGCGCAGCACGACGCCGGCCTGCTTGACCCCGAGTGCAGCGGTGGGCTCGTCGAGGATCAGCACCTTGGCGCCGAAGTAGACCGCACGAGCGATCGCGACCGACTGGCGCTCGCCCCCCGACAGGGTGCCGACCGGCTGGTCGGGATCGCGTACGTCGATCCCCATCTTGCCCATCTCTTCGCGGGTGGTCGCCTTCGCGCCCTCCACGTCGAACCACTTCACCGGCCCGAACCCCTTCCTCGGCTCGGAGCCGAGGAAGAAGTTCCGCCAGATCGACATGAGCGGGATCATCGCGAGGTCCTGGTAGACGGTCGCGATCCCCTGCTCCAGTGCCTCCCGGGGGGAGTCGAACTCCATCTGCTCCCCGTCGAACCGGTACTCGCCCTCGTCTGGCCGGTGGACACCTGCCAGGGTCTTGATGAGGGTCGACTTGCCGGCACCGTTGTCGCCCAGCAGGCAGGTGACCTCACCGGCACGCACGAACATCGACACATCCTGGAGTGCGATGACGCTGCCGAAGTACTTCGAGATGCTCCTGACCTCGAGCAACGGGGCCGGGCCGTTCGTTGTCGTGCTCATCCGCGCATCGCCTTCTGTCGGACGTAGTTGTTGAAGATCACGGCGAGGACCAGCACCGCGCCGACGAACACCTGGAACCAGTCACCGTCGACGCCGGTGACGATGATCCCCTGCTGCACCATCGCGAAGATCAGCGCACCGAGGAACGCCCCGACCGCCGAGCCGTAGCCACCCGTCAGCAGCGTGCCGCCGATCACGACGGCGATGATGGCCTCGAACTCGCGCAGGGTGCCGCGCAGGGAGTCGGCACCGTCGGCGGGGATCACCGTCACGAGCATGGCGAGCATCGCGGCGACCGCCGTCATCATGAACAGGGCCACCTTGACTCGGACGACGGGGACACCGATGTTGCGAGCCGCGTCTGCGGCTCCACCGGCGCCGAAGATCCAGTTGCCCTGCCGTGTGCGCAGCAGCACCCAGGTGGCCAGCGCGGTCAGGCCGACCCACCAGAGGATCGAGACCCGGAAGGCGCTCCCGAACAGCTGGATCTGCTTCGCGAACAGCGCGTGGGCGAGGCCGTAGCCCTCGACCTGGCCGAGACCCGAGAGCTGGGTGCGGTTGGTCATCACACGGGGTACGGCGATCGCCAGACCCCGGAGGATGAGCAGCATCCCCAGCGTGATGATGAAGCTGGGCAGTCTGGTCAGGATCACCAGGGTCCCGTTGAAGAACCCGACGACGAGCATGATCACGAGCGCGGCCAGGATGGCGGGCCACAGTCCCCACCCGAGTCCACCCATCGCCTCGGGTGTCACGAGGATCATGACGACCATGCCCGAGAACCCGATGGCGGATCCGACGGAGAGGTCGAACTCCCCCGCGATCATGAGCAGGGCGACGGCCACCGCGAGGATGCCGAGCGGCGCAGCCCGGTTCAAGATCGCGGCAGTCACGCTCCAGCTGACGAAGTTGTTGTCCCAGGCCACGATCGCGAAGAACGCCCACACGATGACGACGCCCACCAGGGCACCGAGTTCCGGGCGCGTGAGCAGCTTCTTGATCGGACTGACCTGCCGGAGGCGTTCCTCCACGGCCGCCGGGGGGGCGGTCTCAGTAGTCGTACCGGCCACGTTCTCTCTCCCTCAGGTGGGCCGGTGGTCGAGACAGGCGTACTGCCCCGACCACCGGGGTCTCTAGCGCAGCCCGCGCGCCGAGAAATCGACCACGTCCGCCGCGACGTCCGCGGTCACCAGCTGCGGGCCGGTCAGGATGACCCGGTCGACCGAGCCGAGCGGCAGCGCACCGGTCTCCAGGTACTTCGTGAGCAGCACGATCGGCAGGTAGCCCTGCAGGTACTGCGCCTGGTCGATCGCGAACAGCATCGTCTCGTCGGCCACCGCCTCGAGCACCTCCGGCGACAGGTCGAAGGTGGCGAACGCCACGTCGCCGACCTGGCCGACCTCCTCGAGCGCCGCCATCGTCGGTCCGGCGCCCGTCGGGCCGAGCGTCAGGATGCCGTCCGGGTTGCGGGTGGACAGGGCACCGGCGACCGCCGCCTGCGCTCCGGTCGGGTCCGCGAGGTTGACCGGGATGACCTCGACGTCGCCGCCGAGACCGTCGGCGAAGCCCTCACACCGCAGGTCGAGGGCCAGGTTCCCGACCTCTTGGTTGATGCACAGTGCGTTCGTGACCCCTTCCTCGGCGAAGCTCTGACCGGCGATGAGCCCCGCCTCGTACTCGGTCTGGCCGACGTGCGCCAGGACGCCGAGGTCCGCGAAGGACTCCGCACCGGAGTTCATGGAGACCACGGGGATGCCCGCGGCGACCGCAGCACGGATCTCCGGCCCGAGGGCGCCCGGATCGGGGATGGTCACGATCAGTCCGTCGGGTGCCGACGCGACCGCGGCGTTGATGATCTGGCTCATCTCCACCATGTCGAAGGTTCCGGGTGCCTGGTACTCGACCCGGATGCCCATGTCCGCGGCGGCGTCGTTCGCACCGTTCGCCGCGACCGACCAGAAGGGGTCGGCCGACTGGCCGTGCGAGACGACCACGAACCGGTAGTCGCGGTCATCAGCGGTCACCGTCGCCTCGGCGGCTTCACCGTCCTGCCCACCGCATCCCGAGGCCAGCACGGCGACTGCCGTGACCATGCTGAGCCATGTCCATCGCTTCATGTGCTGCTTCTCCCTGCTCAGGTCGTCGTTGCCGACGCTCGTCCCGCCCTCCGTGGAGGGCCTTCGCTCACCCTGTCCGGCCGTCGATCTCCGCGAGGAAGCCGAGGCTGGCGGCGGCCGCGGCCGCGGGACCGTCCGGATCGTCCGGATCGTCCGCGGTGTCGTCGACCACCGTGTCCTGCTCGAGCACGTACCACCCGTCGTAGCCGGCGTCGTCCAACAGGCGGACGATGGTCGCGATGTCCACGTCGCCGCGACCGAGCGGCTCGTACAGCCCAGCCGCGACCGCGTCGCGGTAGTCGTGGTCCCCGGCACGGAGTTGCTCGGCCAGCGTGCCGTTCACGTCCTTCAGGTGAACATGGCGCACGCGGGTCGCGGCCGCGCGCGTGACGGCCACCGGGTCGGCGCCCCCGACGAGGAGGTGGCCGATGTCCAGACACAGGTCGATGTCCGACTCGTTGAGGAGCCGCTCCACGTCCTCGCCACGCTCGATCATGGTCCCGTAGTGCGGGTGCAGGACGGCCACGAGGCCGTGATGGGACGCGACCTCCGTGGCCGCCTTCAGCCCGGCGACCAGCTGCCGCCATCCGTCGGCGTCCAGGGCGCCTGCGGTCGCGTAGCCCTCGCTGCCGGTGGCGGCCGCCAGGATCAGCAGCTCCGCCCCCGTGGCGCCCAGGAAGGCGGCCTGACGCTGGACGGCTGCGAGCGCGTCGTCCCGTCGTTCGGGCAGGTGAAGCGGCGCCGGCACGAAGCCGCCGACGAGGCCTAGCCCGTACCGGTCCAGCAGCTGGTGGACCGCACCGGCCTCCGATGGCAGGAACCCCTCCGGTCCCGCCTCGATCGCCGTCAGCCCCAGCTGCGCGATGTCTCCGAGCACGCGATCCGGCGGCAGTTGCACCCCCCAGTCGGGCACCTCGCAGACGCCCCACGTGATGGGGGCCCCGGCGACCCGGCGGCGACCGCTGGCCATCGGCCAGGCTCCTCTCCCACGCTCCCTGTCGTGCGGGCACGACAGCCTCTCCGCGGCCAGCCTACGTTGGAACGTTCCAACTTGCAAGGAGAATGTTGGAACGTTCCAATCCTTTAGCAGAGATCAGGCGGCCTCGGCGGCCACGTCGGCGACCTTCACCGGGCAGCCCCCGGCCCGCAAGGATGCTCCCGCGGCGAGCCCGAGGATCAAGGGCACCCGCGCCGCGCGGCCGTCGACCTCGGGCATCCGGTCCGTACGCACCACGTCGACGAAGGCCTCCCACTGCGCCACGAAGCTGTCGAGGTACCGCTCGACGAAGAACGTGGGGACCGCCGCGAGGCTCGCCCCGTCGCTGGTCTCGAGCACCGCGTGGTTCGACCGGTGGTTGTCGGACCGGACCTGGCCGGCGGTGCCGAGGACCTCGACGCGTTGGTCGTAGCCGAACCCGGAGCGGCGACAGTTGTCGATGACCGCCAGTGCCCCACTCTCGTAGCGCAGGGTGAGGAGGGCGGTGTCGATGTCTCCCGCTCCCCCGATCGCCGGGTCCACCAGGGCGGCGCCGGCAGCGGCGACCTCGGTGACGCGTTGCCCCACGAGGAAGCCGGCCATGTCGAAGTCGTGGATGGTCATGTCGAGGAACAGCCCACCGGACCGCCGGATGTACTCCAGCCCGGGAGGGGCAGGATCACGGCTGGTGATCCGCACGACGGTCGGTGTCCCTACGGCGCCGGCGGCGACCCGATCGCGGACGGCCCGGTGGCTGGAGTCGAAGCGCCGGTTGAACCCCACCTGCAGCTTGACGCCTGCCTCGTCCACGGCGGCGATCACCCGGTCCACCTCGTCGAGGTCGAGGGAGATCGGTTTCTCGCTGAACACGTGCTTGCCGGCGCCGGCCGCACGCTCGATCAGGTCCGCGTGCGTGTCGGTGCTCGTGCAGACCGCGATCGCATCGACGTCGGCAGCCAGTACCTCGTCCACCGAGGTGGCGACGGCGACGTCCAGGTCGGCGGCGACCCGGGAGGCGACCTCCGGGACGGCATCCTGCACGACGACGAGGCGCGCCCCGGGCACCCGACGGGCCAGCAGTTCGGCGTGCATCTGCCCGATCCGACCGGCGCCGAGGAGCCCGAGCCTCACCGGAACAGCCATGAGCCACCCTCCTGTCACTCAGAGCCGTTGGAACGTTCCAAGTTCGAAGCATAGTCTGGCGGTATGATGAGTCGCCACCCCGTGTTCTGTCGACGGAGGCGTGCGTGAGCCAACCGACCATCCGCCACGTAGCGGAGCGTGCGGGCGTGTCGAAGTCACTCGTCTCCCTGGTGATGCGTGGCTCGTCCAAGGTGTCGGACGAGCGGCGCCGGCTGGTGCTCGCTGCCGCGGAGGAGATCGGGTACCGACCCAACGCTGCGGCACGCAGCCTGGTCCGGCAGGAGTCTCACCACCTCGGCCTGATGGTGTCGGACCTGCGCAACCCGTTCTTCGCGGAGGTGACGGAGGGCATCGTCGCCGCCGCGAACGCTCAGGGGTACCGCGTCCTCATCAACTCGGGCTTCCTGTCGCCGGCACGCGAGACGGAAGCCCTGGAGACGCTGCTCGAGTTGCGGATGGACGGCATCCTGATGGCCGGCGCACGCGTGGCGAGTCGTGTCATCCGACACGTCGCGGCGTCGGTGCCGGTGGTGGCGATCACCCGGAGCGTGCGTCTGCCTGGCGTAGATGTCGTCGTGAACGACGATCACATGGGCGCCGGGCTGGCCGTGGACCACCTCGTGGAACTGGGACATCGCCGGATCGCCCACATCGACGGTGGCAGCGGCAGCGGCGCGAACCGCCGCGCACGCGGCTACGTCGCGACGATGGAGCGCCACGGCCTCGCCAGCCACGTCCGGCAGGTGCGTGCCGACTTCACCGAGGAGGCAGGCGAGGCAGGCGTCGCGCAGTTGCTGGCCGATGGGCCTCGGCCGACGGCGATCTTCTGCGCCAACGACTACCAGGCGGTGGGCGTGCTGGACGCGCTGCGGGAAGCCGGCCTCGACGTGCCACGCGACGTCTCCGTGGTGGGGTACGACAACGTGCACCTGGCGTCGCTGCGACGGCTGGACCTCACGACGATCCACCAGCCACGCCAGGAGATGGGCGAGCAGGCTGCCCGGCTGCTCCTGGAGCGGCTGACCACCGACCGGGAATCGCGCCGGGTCATCATCCCACCGAAGCTGGTGGTCCGCGGCACCACCGGCCCCCCACCGAGGTGACCCGGGGGGGCCGCGAGTGAGGTAGCCGCGGAGCGCGGCTCGGGACGTGGTCGGCGTGCCTGCATCACGTGGCGGCCAGGGCGGCGAGCCGCGCGGGGCAGCTACTGCGCGGTGGGCATGTCCAGCGAGGCGCCGGCGCTGCCGCCGATGTGGGGCCAGCGCGCGGTGACGACCTTGCCGCGGGTGTAGAAGGACACGCCTTCGGGGCCGTGGATGTGCCGGTCGCCGAACAGGGAGTCCTTCCAGCCGCCGAACGAGTAGAAGGCCATGGGCACCGGCACCGGCACGTTGATCCCGATCATGCCCACCTGCACGCCCCGCATGAACCGCCGGGCGGCGCCCCCGTCGTTGGTGAACACGGCGGTGCCGTTCCCGTACGGGTTGGCGTTGATCAGCGCGATGGCCTCGTCGACGGTGTCGGCCCGGAGCACCGACAGCACCGGCCCGAAGATCTCGTTGGTGTAGACGTCCATGTCGGTGCCGACCTGATCGATCACGGTCGGGCCGACGAAGAACCCGTTCTCGTGACCCGGCACCACCAGGTCGCGGCCGTCGACGGTGACCTTGGCGCCCTGCTCCTCGCCCGAGCCGATGAACCCGACGATGCGGTCCCGCGCCTCAGCGGTGACCACCGGACCCATCTCGCTTGCCGGGTCGAGGCCGGGGCCGACCTTGATCGCCCGCGCCTTGGCGTCCAGCACCTCGACCAGCCGGTCGCCGGCCCCACCGACCGCCACCGTCGCGGAGATCGCCATGCAGCGCTCGCCAGCCGATCCGAAGGCCGCCGCCGTGAGGTGATCGGTCGCGAAGTCGAGGTCGGCATCGGGCAACACGATCGCGTGGTTCTTGGCACCGCCCAGCGCCTGGATCCGCTTGCCGTTGGCGGTCCCCCGCTCGTGGATGTACTTCGCGATCGGGGTCGAGCCGACGAACGAGATGGCCGCCACGTCGGGGTGGTCCAGCAGCGCATCCACGGCCTCCTTGTCGCCGTGGACGACGTTGAAGACCCCATCGGGCAGACCGGCCTCCTTCCACATCTCGGCGAGCAGGTTCGAGGTGGAGGGGTCCCGCTCGCTGGGCTTGAGGACGAACGCGTTGCCGCACGCGATGGCGATCGGGAACATCCACATCGGCACCATGGCCGGGAAGTTGAACGGGGTGATGCCGGCCACGACGCCGAGGGGCTGCCGGAACGCGAACAGGTCCACGTCCGTGGAGACCTGGTCGGAGTACTCGCCCTTGAGCAGCTGCGGGATCCCGCAGGCGAACTCCACCACCTCGAGGCCCCGCTGGACCTCCCCGAGCGCGTCGGAGAGCACCTTGCCGTGCTCGGCCGTGATCACCCGGGCGATCTCCTCCGCCCGGGCGTTGACGATCTCGCGGAAGCTGAACAGCACCTTGGTGCGGCGGCTGGTGGAGGTCTCCGCCCACCCGGCCGCGGCCACGCGGGCGGTCCGGACGGCCTCGTCGACGTCCTGGCTGGTAGCCAGCAGGACGTCGCCGGTCTGCTCGCCCCGCGCGGGGTCGAGGACGCGGCCACGACGCGTCGACGTTCCGGCCGTGAACGTGCCCCCGATCCAGTGTTCGATGGTCTTCATCGGGACATCCTCATGCAGGTGCTCGGTGTGCGTACGGTCGCTGACGTTCACAGGTACGGGCGCTGGGTCACCTTCCGAGCCTCGTAGGTCGCGCGCGCCTGGCGGGTGGAGTCGAGGTCGGCGATCTCGGACACCGGGACGTCCCACCAGGACTCGCTGCCGGGCGCGGAGACGAGCGGGTCGACCTCGACGTGGACGAGCACCGGGCGTGGCTCCGTCGACGCTTTGGCGTCGGTGAGAGCCTTGCGGAACTCGTCGATGCCCTCGGGGCGCAGGACCCGGACGCCGAGGCTCTCGGCGTTGGTGGCCAGGTCGACGGGCAGCAGATCGCCGTCCAGCCGCCCCGTCTGCGGGTTCCGCTGCCGGTAGCGGGTGCCGTAGCGCTGCGAGCCGAGCTCCTCCGACAGGGCCCCGATGGAGGCGAACCCGTGGTTCTGGACCAGGACGACGATGATCTTGACGCCCTCCTGGACCGCGGTGACCAGTTCCTGAGCGAGCATCAGGTAGGAGCCGTCGCCGACCATGACGAACACGTCGCGATCGGGGCAGGCCATCCGGATGCCCAGGCCGCCGGCGATCTCGTAGCCCATGCAGGAGAAGCCGTACTCGACGTGGTAGCCCTTGGGGTCGCGTGTGCGCCACAGCTTGTGGAGATCGCCCGGCATCGAGCCGGCGGCGCAGACGACCACATCACGCGGGCCGGACGACTCGTTGACGGCGCCGATCACCTCGGACTGCGCCGGCAGGGGAGCGTGTCCCAGGTGGTAGGCCGCCTCGACGGTCCGGTCCCACGCTGCGCCGACGCGCCGCGCGAGCTGGCGGTACTCGTCGGACGTCGACCACCCCTCCAGCGCGTCGGTGAGGGCGACGATCGTTCCGCGGGCGTCGCCGACGACCATGACGCCGGCGTGCTTGGCGGCGTCGAAGGCGGCCACGTTGACGTTCACGAACCGCACGTCGGGGTGCTGGAACGCGGTGCGCGATGCGGTCGTGAAGTCGCTGTAGCGCGTGCCGATCCCTACGACCACGTCGGCCTCCCGCGCGATCCGGTTGGCAGCCGTCGTCCCCGTCGACCCGATCGCACCGAGCGCCAACGGGTGGTCGTAGGGCAGCGACCCCTTTCCCGCCTGGGTCTCCGCCACCGGGATGCCGGTGGCCTCGACGAAGGCCCGCAGCTGGTCGGTGGCCTCGGAGTAGATCACGCCCCCGCCGGCGACGATCAGGGGCCGCTGGGCGCCGCGGATCACCTCCAGGGCGCGCGCGAGGGCGGCCAGCTCCGGCTGCGCGCGGGCCACGTGCCACACCCGCGGGTCGAACAGCTCCAGCGGCCAGTCGTACGCCTCGGCCTGCACGTCCTGGGGCAGCGCGACGGTGACCGCACCGGTCTCGACCGGGTCCGTCAGGACCCGCATCGCACCCATCAGCGCGGCCGGCAGCTGCTCCGGCCGGGACACCCGGTCGAAGTAGCGCGACAGCGGCCGGAACGCGTCGTTGACGCTGACGTCCGGCCCGAGGGGGTACTCCAACTGCTGCAGCACCGGGTCGGGAGCCCGCGTCGCGAAGATGTCGCTCGGCAGCAGCAGCACCGGCAGCCGGTTCACGGTCGCCAGCGCCGCCCCGGTCAGCATGTTGGTGGACCCCGGCCCGACCGAGGCGGTGCACGCCCAGGTCGATAGCCGGTTCCGCATCCGGGCGAAGGCCACCGACGCGTGCACGATGCCCTGCTCGTTCCGGGCCAGCACGTACGGCATCACCGGGTCGCCACCCCCGTCGAGGTCGGCGAGCTCTTGCTGGAGCAGGGCCTGCCCCACACCGGCGACGTTGCCGTGACCGAAGATCCCGAAGGTGCCGGCGATCAGTCGTCGTTGGACGCCGTCGCG
This sequence comes from Nitriliruptor alkaliphilus DSM 45188, assembly GCF_000969705.1. Classification (GTDB taxonomy): domain Bacteria; phylum Actinomycetota; class Nitriliruptoria; order Nitriliruptorales; family Nitriliruptoraceae; genus Nitriliruptor; species Nitriliruptor alkaliphilus. Next base: position 1,913,102 of record NZ_KQ033901.1, on the reverse strand, counting down.
TTCCGTGTGCTGGGCGGCGAGGAACCGCACCAGGGCCTGAGCGACGGTCAGCCGGATCGTGCTCCCAGTCATGGCGCTACTCCGAGGGGGCCGGGCCGGTCAGCGGCAGACGGGGGTCGACGGGCTCGTCCTGCCACGTCTCGCGGATCCAAGCGTGGACGGGGTCGTCGCAGATGCGCCAGGCCCGCTCCGCCCCCGGACCGGCCATGACGTTGAGGTAGTAGAGGTCGTAGCCGGGCACCGCCACCGATGGGCCGTGCCAGCCGTGAGGGATGAGCACGATGTCGCCGGTCCGGACCTCCGCGAGCACGTCGATCGGGCGGTCGTCGGTGCCGTAGACCCGCTGGTACGCCATCCCGGGACCCGTGGGGCCGTCGCCGACCTCGAAGTAGTAGATCTCTTCGAGGGCGGTCTCCTCGCCCGGCCGTTCCTCGTCGTGTTTGTGGGGCGGGTAGGAGGACCAGTTGCCGCCCGGCGTGTAGACCTCGCAGGCGATGAGCCGGTCGGCCTCGAACCGGTCGGGGGTGCAGAAGTTGACGACCTGCCGCGAGGCCGGGCCGGCGCCACGCAGCTCCACCGCCACGTCGGAGGCCGGGACGTAGCGCGCGGGCAGCCGCCGGCGCGCCCGCGCGCCGGGGATGGCGAACCGCCCGCCGTCGCGGCTGGTGATCGTGACGGTCGACTCCCGGGGGGCGTACACGAAGTCGCTGACGGCGGCGAACACCCCCGACCGGCCCTGCAGTTCGTGCTTCTCGCCGTCGATGTCGACGACGCAGGAGCCCTCCAGCGGCAGCACCACCACCTCGTCCTCGCCGGTGGCGAGGGTCTGGCTGCCGCCCGTCTCCAGCGCCGCGACCCGCAGGCTGGAGTAGCCCCACCCGGCGGCGTCCGGATCGACGTCGAGCGCGAACCCGTTCCGAGCGAGGGCTCCGGCCGGGTGATGCAGTGGGGGACGCGTCACGCCATCGCTCCGTCGTGCGCTGGCTGGCCACTGTGGACCATGGCCACCGCGGTGTCGACGGCGGCGCCGACGTCACCGTCCGGTGGGAACAACAGCGTCCGGCCGACGATCAGTCCCCGCACGCCGGGCAGCGCCAGCGTCGCCTGCCACGCGGCGAGGTACTCCTCCGGCGGGCCCGTCGGGTCCCCGCCCAGCAGCAGCGTGGGCAGGGTCGTGGCCCGCATGACCTGCGCCATGTCGGGCACCACCGGCAGCTTCAGCCAGGTGTGGCGGCTCGTGCGCCCCAGCCCGCTGGCGATCCCGACCGATCGGACGACGGCATCCGTGGTGAGCACGTTGGTGAGCTTGCCGTCGACCCGGGTCGAGATGAACGGCTCGACCATCGCCATCAGCCCCCGGTCCGCCAGTTGGTCGACGGCGCGGGCGCTGGCCTCGAGGGTCGCGATGCTGCCCCCATCGTCGTAGTCGATCCGCGTCAGCATCTTGCCGCCGTCGAAGCGCATGGCCGCGATCGTCTCGGCGTCGTAGCCGGTGAACCGGTCGTCCAGCTCGAAGGACGCGCCTGCCAGGCCACCGCGGTTCATGGACCCGATGATGACCTTGTCATCCAGGGCCCCGAGGAGGAGCAGGTCTTCGAGGATGTCGGCCGTGCCCAGCACCCCATCCACCCCCGGCCGTTCCAGTGCGGCGACCAGCCGGGTGAGCAGCTCCTCGCGGTCACCCATCGCCGTCGGATCGCCGCCGGCACCGATCGCCCCCCGCGCCGGATGGTCCGCGGCGATCAGCATGAGCCGACCGTCCGCGGGCAGGTGCGGCGGGCGCCGGCGTCCCGCGGCCACCTCCAGCACCGCCTCGGGATGGTGCGCCCGCGTACGGCGCAGAGCGTCGAAGTCGAGCTCTCTCACGACGTCACTCCTCGGAGCCGGAGGACGTGGCGTCCGCCAACGCGGCCTCCACTTCCTCGGTTGTGGGCATGGCGGTGGAGCACTCGAGCCGTCCCGCGACGATCGCGCCCGCGACGTTGGCGAAGCGCAGCGTGCGCTCCAGCGACCAGCCGGCCAGCAGACCGTGGCACACCGCCCCACCGAAGCTGTCCCCCGCCCCCAGGCCGTTCACGACGGCCACCGGGTGGGGGGGCACGACCACCGATCCATCGGCGGTGCGCCCGAGCACCCCGGCCGGGCCCTGCTTGACGATCGCGACGTCCACACCCGCGGCCAGCAACGCGTCGGCGGCTCGGTCGGGGTCCCGCTCCCCCACCGCCGTGTCGCACTCATCGAGGTTGCCGATCGCGACGGTCACCTGCGGCAGGATCTTCTGGATCTCGGCCCGCGCGGCGACCCTGGACTCCCAGAACATCGGCCGGTAGTCGAGATCCAGGATGGTGTACTGACGGCGCTGGCGGACGTCGAGCGCGGCGTGGTGCGCGGACCGGCTGGGCTCATCCGACAGGCCGGTCGTGGTGACCCACACGATCCGCGCATCGCGGATCGCGTCGAGGTCCAGTTCGTCGGGCCGGATCTCCAGGTCGGGAGCTTTGGGCTCGCGGTAGAAGTAGATGGGGAAGTCGTCGGGCGGGAAGATCTCACAGAAGGCCACGGGTGTGGGCAGGCCTGCCACAGCGGAGACGTAGCGGTCGTCGACACCCAGCTGCTGCAGGGCTCGGTGCACGAAGCGGCCGAAGGGATCGTCACCGGTACGGGTGACGATCGCGGTTCGCCGGTCGTGCCGGGCGGCCGCGACCGCCACGTTGGTCGCCGTCCCGCCGAGGAACTTCCCGAAGGTCTCGACGTGCTCGATCCCCACGCCCGTCTGCAGGGGGTAGACGTCGACCCCGACGCGACCCATCGCGAGCACGTCGTAGGGCGGTGGGGACGTCACGCCTCTTCGCTCCCTCGTGTCCGGGGGCATGGGTCGGGGGGGCAACACCCTCTGCCAGCTCACCCTAGGGCTCCCTGCAGCATATGTCAATACTATGTCATTACGTTCTTACAAATGGGTCTTACGAAGAGGAGTGTGCGCCGTATCCAGCGACCCCACCTCCTGACAGAACGACCTGACGACAGGTGGAACTGGTATCCGGGGTAGGATCGTCGGGCCACGGAAGGAACGAACCGGTGCAAGGCGTCACCTTCGACCTCGACCGTGCGAGCCCCGTGCCGCTCTACTACCAGGTCGCGCGCTGCCTCGAGGACGCCATCGAACGGGGCGACCTCGGCCAGGGCGACCGGATCGACAACGAGACCGACCTCGCGCAGCGGCTCGGCATCTCCCGGCCCACGGTCAACCGCGCCATCCAGGAACTGGTCAACAAGGGCATGGTCGTGCGGCGGCGCGGCGTCGGCACGCAGGTGATCGGCAACGCCGTCCGGCGACCGCTGCGGCTCACCAGCCTGTACGACGACCTGCAGCGCTCCGGCCAGGAACCATCCACGGAGGTGCTCAAGTTGGAGGTCGGCCAGGCCACCGAGGAGAAGATCGAGCGCTTGGGCCTCGAACCCGGCCAGAAGGTGGTCGCCATCGAACGACGGCGCTCCGCGGGTGGACGCGCGATCGCGCTGATGCGGAACTGGCTGCCCGCCACGGTCGCCGGGGACCTCACCATCTCGGCGCTCGAGTCCGGCGGCCTCTACGCGTATCTGCGCACCAAGGGCGTGCGCCCGCATCTGGCGGAGCAGCGCATCGGCGCGACCGCCGCGACGGAAGAGGAGGCCGCGCGCCTGGGCGTCGAGGTGGGGGCGCCGCTGCTGACGATGGAACGCACGGCGTACGACGACACCGGGAGCGTGCTCGAGTTCGGGTCTCACGTCTACGACGCCGGCAACTACTCCTACTCGATGACCCTGCTGGAGAACTGACGCTCGGTCAAGGGGCAGCGAGTTCGTCGAGGTGGCTGCGCACCAGCTCTCGGAAGGCGAAGAGCACGGCGGCCCGCCGTGTGAGCGACGTCTCGGACCACGCCGGGAACGCCTCGGTCGCGGCCGCCACGGCCGCGTCCACGTCGCTGCGTTCCGCCAGGCTCACCTCGGCTCGCTGCCGGCCCGTCGCGGGCGACATCAGGCCGGCGCGAGTTCGGCGTCCGCGTCGGACCCCTCACCGATCGGGAGAGCCAGGTACGGCAGATCGTCGCGAAGCTCGCCGGGCGCGGACGTGGCGTCCAGGCCGAGGGGCACCGCCGCGCCCAGCACGATCGCGAACATGACCTCGGGTGCACACTCCGTCAGCCCACGCCCGTTGCGGGCCGTGAACCCGAAGCACGCGGACGTGCCGATCTCGTAGCGCAGCACGTCGGGCAGGAGCAGGTCGCGGACGCGGCTGCCGTGCTCCGCTGGGTCGCTGGCCGAGCCCAGCGCGGACGCTGCGCCGGCAGCCATCGCCGCGAACCGTTCGCCGTAGATCTCGTCGTCGTCGCGCGGGTGCGTCGTGTTGTACCCGCTGGCCTGGTCGGAGTCGTCGGGATGGAAGATGGTGTTGACCAGCGGCTGGGCGCACCGGTTGATCTGGCGCCACCCACCGGCATCGGTCGCGAGCGCCGTGGTCGCCCAGAAGGCGATGTGGCGCGCGCCGAACACCTCGTCCGGTACCTCGAGGACGATGGTGGACACGTTGGTGCCCGCGAAGGCGTTGGCGTGCTCGACCCTCACCACGTCATCCAGGTCGAGCCGCACGCCGCTCGTCACGGCACGGACGACCGGGCCGACGACCCCTCCGTCGATGTAGAACGGATCGGCTGCCGGGCCGGCCCACACACGCAGCCCGTTGTCCGCTTCCAGTGGCTGCTGGGTGGCCCCGCTGAGGACGGGTCGCACATCGGCATCGCGGTCCTGGGCGTCGATGCCTCGCAGCTCGCGCAGCTCGAGCGACTGGAGACCGTCGGGCTCCATCGGGCCGAACCGGACCTGGAAGGTGAGGTCCTCGACGACATCCCCATCGGTGTCGATCCGGAACTCGTAGAGGCCTTCGGGATGGAACCCGCCGGCTCCCGACAGCGGGTTGGCGTTCAGCACGAACACGGTGCCACGTCGCCCGCGGAACAGGTAGACGTCGCTGATGTCGAGCCGCGGATCCTCACGGGCGAGCGGCGAGTCGAGGTGGTGGGACATGGCGCGTTGCCTCCCTACCCCCCGTGTCGGTCCCCCGCACGTGGCGAGGAGAACGCTCGTTCTCCTCCCCGGCGCGTACGATAGAGAACGGCCGTTCTCGCGTCAACCCTTCGGCGCGGGAACCGGCCTCTCTGCCGCCGCCACCGTCACGAGGGCTTCGCCGTGGATCTGACGCAAGCACGAACATCGCTGCTCGAGGCGGCCGACGAACTGTTCTACACCCGCGGCCTCCAGGTGGTCGGCGTCGACGAGGTACGGGCCGCCGCCGGCATCTCCCTGAAGCGCCTGTACCAGTGCTACCCCTCCAAGGAAGCCCTGATCGACGCCTACCTCGACCGGCGCGATCGCCGGTGGCGCGCCGAGCTGCGGACGTTCGTGACCGACCAGGCCGGCGACGCGCGTGGCCGCGTCCTGGCCGTCTTCGACTCCCTGGAGCACTGGTTCGCGCAGCCGGAGTTCCGTGGCTGCGCCTTCATCAACGCCTACGGCGAGCTCGGCGAGGTGTCGGAGCTCGTCGCAGAGCGAGCCCGCCAACACAAGCGAGCGCTGCACGGCTTCCTCCGGGACCTCGTCGCGGACGACGCCGATGACCCCGACACCCTGGCGAGCCAGCTCCTGGTCCTGATCGACGGTGCGATCGTGTCCGCGTCGTTCCGCTCGGACCCGGGGGCGGCACGACTGGCACGCTCAGCTGCCGAACCGCTGCTCGACAGCCACCTGCACGCGCCCGGCTGCTGACCTCCAGCGACGGCCGCGCCGTGACCGCCTGGGGCCACTCGCTGCTCGGCGGAGCTCCGTGACCTGAGGGTCGAGTTCGCCGACCGTCAACCCGTGCCGGTCGCGGCGAGTTCCTCGACGCGACCGTCGGCGTGCTTGGCGAACCGCCGCAGGTCGGCGCCGTGGTTCGGATCATCCTCGGGCCACGGCCAGCCGCCGAAGTGGGTCTCCTGGTAGTCGTGGTAGGCCTTCTGGATCTCGGCCTTGGTGTTCATCACGAACGGGCCGTACTGGACGACCGGCTCGCCGATCGGCCGGCCCTGGAGCACCAACACCTCGGCGCCGTCGCCGGTGTCGACCAGCTCGATCGGCACGTCCGAGCGGACCACGGCCGCGTACCCACCCGCGACCTCGATCCCGCCGATGCGGACCGATCCGCCGCGGAACACGTAGACGGTACGCATGGTCTGGGGGTGCGCCGCGGGGCCGAGCCGCCACGACCCCTCGGGGGCGATCGCGGCGTGGTAGATGCCCACGTCGCTGTCCAGCCGGGACGCCCACGAGTGCGGCGGCGGCGCGGGGGCGCGGTGACCTTCGACCAGCTCGCCAGCGACGACCGTCACCTCCGTGGGCCGTCCGGCGGCATCGAGCAACGTGTGCCGGGGGATCTGGTGGCTCCACAGCATGGAGAAGTGCGGCGGCACCATCTTGTCGCTCGCCGGCAGGTTGATCCAGATCTGGAACAGCTCGGTCTGGTTGTGCGCGTCGCGGTTGAGCAGCGGGAACATCTCGGCGTGGACGATGCCCGAGCCCGCGGTCATCCACTGGACGTCGCCGCGGCCGAACCGCGCCGCCGCCCCGAGCGAGTCGGCATGGTCCATGAACCCGCGCCGCATGAACGAGATGGTCTCGAAGCCGCGGTGGGGGTGCTGCGGGAAGCCCGGCACGAGCGAGCCGTGGTACATCGACCAGCCGTCGCGACCCGAGAAGTCGGCGCCGAGGTTGCGGCCGACCAGCGGCGCGCAGGGGCCGAGCTCCTCGTCGCCTTCGGGGTAGTCGTCATCGTGGTGGACGCAGAACAGGAAGGGGTCGATCGTCTGCCACGGCATGCCGAGCTCGACCTGCTGCAGTACCACGTCGTCGCCGGACGTCACGGGTCCTCCTCATGCGTGCCTCAGCGGAGCGTACTCGTAGTTCGCAACGCAACCATCTGCCCCGGCGCAACCCTGAGGAGCGGTGCGCCAGCGTTCCGCCTGCCGGCGCGCGGTGTCGGGCGACCGAGTGTCAATAACATAACATCCTTGATGACGTACGTTTACATGAAGGTTGAAAGCTGCATCCTAGAACCGAACCGGTCACCAGCCCGCAGAATGGCGACAGAACCGAACAATACTCCCCAAATCCGCTCCCTTCCCATCCATCGATTCGAGGTCACGCGGGGCATTGATATAACGTTCGCTTGACGTCACGTAGCCTGAATGACAGACTGATGCCCCACGGGGCCTGTGCCTGGGAGCGGCCCCAACCGTTGGGAGGGTGTAGCCGTGCAACGAACACGCACCGTGGTGCCCGGGCAGCGGTCGTCCTCGTGCTGAACGCCCTGGCCTGGAACGTCTGGCTGGACGGTGCCGTGGACCGGCGGTCCTCGGGATGCCGATCCAGCTTCTCTACCTCGCCGGCTACGCGCTCGTGAGCGTCGGAGCCCTGTGGTGGCTGCTTCGGTCACTGTGGCCCGCGACCGAGCCGGAGGACTCGATCCGCTCGACTGCACAGGAGACCGCTCGATGTGAAGGGATGGACATTGCGGCCCCGCAGTCTCGTCATCGACCTGTTCGCCAACTACGTGCGCTACCACGGCGGGGCAACCAGCGCGCAAGCGCTGCTGCAGCTCATGGAACCCTTCGATGTCACCGCCCAGGTTGCCCGGGTCACCCTGTCACGGATGAAACAGCAGGGATGGCTGTCCACGACCCGGCACGGCCGAGCAAGCTGGTACGAGCTGACGGACATGGCGTTGAGGGAGCTCGACGACGGTCGCGAGCGGATCTTCACCAGGCACAGCACCGACCCCTGGGACGGGGCGTGGACCATGGCCATCTACCACGTGCCCGAAGAGGACCGCCAGATCCGCCAGTGGCTCCGAACCCGGCTCGCCTGGCTCGGGTTCGGGCCACTCGCACCATCGACATGGCTGAGCCCCCGGAACCGGCGCGCCGACGTGCTCGCTGCCATGGGCGACCACGACGTCGACGCTCAGGTGGACCTGCTCGAGGTTCGCACCGGCGACCTCGCCAAGGACCGCGACCTGGCCCGGCGCTGCTGGGATCTCGGCCACCTCAACGACGGGTACTCCCAGTTCATCGACCACTACACAGCCCGCTTCCCGGCATACGAGGCACGCGAACTGCGAGGGGCTGACGCCCTCGTCGAACACATCGAACTGGTCCACGCCTACCGGAAGTTCCCTTTCGAGGATCCGGACCTCCCGATCGAACTGCTCCCGCCCGACTGGAACGGGCTCCGTGCCCACGAGCTCTTCCTGCAGGTCTACCAGCTTCTTCTCACTCCCGCGACGGAGTACTTCCGAGCGGTCCATGAACCCCACCCGTCCCCCATCGCCACCTGAACGAGCGAGTCACCCACAGTTCCGCCCACGACAACACCGAGGACCCCATGACCCACACGTACGTACTCATCAGCGGTGCCTGGCATGGCGGCTGGGCGTGGCGCCCCGTCGCGGAGCACCTCCGCGCGCAGGGTCACCTTGTGCTCACCCCGACCCTTCCCGGCCTGGCCGACGGGGACGATCCCACCGCGCACAACCTGGTCGACGTCAGCGACTTCCTCGTCAACCTCATCGACCAGCACGACCTCGACGACGTGACGCTGGTCGGGCACAGCTGGGGCGGCTACCCGATGACCGCAGCCGTCCCCAAGCTGCTGGCCAGGCTCCGCGAGGTCGTGTACTGGAGCGCCTTCGTGCCGACCGAGGGTGCCAGCCTGCTGGACGAGGTACCGCCGCATTACGTGGAACTGTTCACAGCGCTCGCAGAGGCATCCGGCACCGACAGCGTCACCCTGCCCCTGGAGGTATGGCAGCAGGCGTTCATGCAGGATGCAACAGATGCGGTCCAGCGACTCGTCCACACGCTGCTTGTGCCGCAACCGATGAACTACTTCCGCCAGCCCGTTGATCCTGTCGACTTCCAGGCGATCGGCCTACCCGTCCGCTACCTCGTTTCCCAGGAGGACGTCGCACTGCCGCCCGGGGAGTACGCGTGGACACCACGGTTCCCCGACCGGCTGGGAGTCGCCCCTGAGTTCGTACCCGGCAGCCACGAGGCCTGCTTCACCCAACCGAAAGCCCTGGCCGAGGCCTTGACCCGCCGATCCGCAGAGACGCCCTGACACGGTCACTGGTGGTTCAACCGAGGAAGCGGCCCGGCCGACTCGTCCGGGGCGAGCACCGATGTAGAGCTGGTGGAGGTGTGTATGCGTCACGGTGACCGAGGTGGTGGGCCGCGACCTCCCGGGCCAGGCGCAGCTCGAACAGCTGCCAAACCGGCTCTTCGCGATGAACGAGGGGGGCGGGTGATCCGGTAGCGCGGCGTTGGATGCTTCGAACGCGCTTGTGGCCTCACGAAGATGGCGGTGTCTAGGACGCCACTACGGAGGCCACAAGCGTGGATCACGTTACCGCTCTGCCCTGCCTTGTTCTCGGACTCGACGGCTTCCGGCTGCTCGCCGCGACCGAGCATCGCCATGAGCTGATGCTGCTGGTCGAGACCACGACCGACCGTGACTTCTGCCGCACCCGCGGGGTACGCGCCGGCTCGAAGGGACGTGCCCGCACGATCGTCCGCGACGTCCCGATCGCGGGCCGGCCGACGGTGCTGGTGTGGAAGAAGCGGATCTGGCGCTGCGAACAGCTGGCCTGGTCCGACATCGATCCGCGGCTCGACACTCGAGCAGCTTGTCAGGTGCTGGCCGGCCGGTGGTCGAGCAACTCGGCGAACACGACCAAGCGCTGCGCCGCGCTGTGGCGAGGGTGGCAGGTGGTCAGGGTCAGCGTCGGCACCCCGGTCCCGAGCGGGTCGCCGCCCAGCACCCAGGTGTCGGAGGGCGCGACGATCTGCTGCTTGACGTAGCCGTAGATCCACTCGTCGCCGACCTCGTCGATCAGATGGATCGTGTCGCCGTGGCGGAGCGAGTCGAGCGACCAGAACGGAGCGCCGTACGTGGTCCGGTGCCCGGCGATGGCGACGTTGCCGGACAGACCAGGCATTCCCGTGGACGGGTACCGGCCTGGGCCGTCGCGCAGCTGGGCGTCGGCGACGCCTTCGACGACGTACAGCTCATCGTCGGACACGATGGCGTCGCCGCCCCGCTCGAACCGCAGCACCGCGACCGGCTCACCGATCGCCGGCGCACGGTCGGGGTCAGCTCGAACATCGTCGCGGTTCGTCTCCGCGACCACGGCGTCGGACGGCTTCGGCGACCAGTGGTCAGCCAGCTCCGCTTGGGCCTGCGCGGTCGCGAGACCAGTGAACCAGAGCAGGTACACCACGTAGAGGAGGACGACGGCGCTGATCACCACGAACATCCAGCCGATGCCCCGTACGACCGCAACGAGGTCGAGGGTCCGTCCACGGCTCGCGGTGCCGGCGCTCACGACCCGCGTCCCTCGTCCCGATGGGCGGCCGCCCGGGCGGGGTCGACGATCCGGTCGCGGTCGCCAGGTAGCCGGTCCCCGTCGGCATCTCGAGAACGGACGCCCTCGGACAGAGCGGCGCTGGCAGCACCGGACGACCGTCGGCGACGGCGTCGGTAGGCGAGCCCTCCAGCCACCAGGAGCACGAGCGCGAGCAGCGTCCACGGAAGGGCCCAGACCACGACCGTCGCGACCGTTGGGGTCACCGCGAGCGCCTCCCGGCCCTCCGCAGGAACCGGGACGATCTCGAGGTCTCCGTACAGCCACACGAGCGGTGCAACACCGGTCAGTTCGGTCGTGCTGGTGAACGACTCGCCTGGCAGGAGCTCCGGCAGCGGTTCGCCGGCCGTCGAGGTGGAGAACCACCCGAAGAGCCAGCGCGTCGCGACGGTCGGGTCTCCTGCAAGCCGGACGTTGCCGGTGTTGGCGACGCGGTACCCGAACGTCACGACGCTGCGCCCGAAGGGGTTCAGCCGATGCGCGTACGAAGCCTCGAGCTGCTCGATCGTCAGGGACGGTTCGAGGTCACCGTCGACCCGGAGGTAGACCCGTGCACCGACGCGGCGGTCGACCGCGACACGGCTGCCATCCTCACCGACCATGGCACTCGTCGAGGACGCGACGATGCCGGCGGCGTGGTCCCCCGGCGTGGCGTTCCGCGGAACCACGACGCGGAACGGAAGGTCGACTCGGGAGCGCGGCGGGACCGTCACCTGCTCGATGTCCAACTCGACCCACGTCCCGGCAGCGGTCGACGTCTCCGCGGCCGGCAGGATGTCGAAGCCACCCTGATCGGTCGTGAACGCATCTTGTGCGTAGACGTCGAAGGTCTGCTCGTCGAACGTGTAGTTGATGACGCCGAGGTGATCGATCAGTGTCTCGCCAGGTGCCACGTCGAGGTCGAACCTCGCCCGCCCGGTCGGCCCGTCCGGACCGGAGGGCACCACCCCCCACGTGAGCCTGTCGGTGCCGTCGCCCTCCTGCTCGGCGTCGCTGTCCAGCGGGGTCACGTCGTCCGGGTCGGCGGGCGTCTCCACCTCGTCGTCCTGGCCGGCGGCCGGTCCCGATGTCCAGAGCAGCAGGCTCCCGGCGAGCACGGCAGCAACGAGGCTGCCGACGACGCGCCACGCACGATCGGCACGATCCCGCTGCTGCACACCTGGGCGCACGTGCTGTCCCTTCCTCGACGTGGCGGGGCTGTCGGGCGGCGGGTGGGAGTCCGCGACCCGAACAGCCCAGCCTCGTGTGGCTACATGACGGTGAAGGTCAGGACCGCTTCGTAGGTGCCGGGGGTGGTCTGCGTCGGCAGGCGCAGCTCGAGTGCCGCTCCGAGCTGAGCGGTCCCGAACCCCTGCCCGACGCCCGCGGAAGCAAGAGTGCGAGCCGTTGCGAGCCCGTCACCGTCGGGCCATCCGGGTGCGACCGGCGGTCCCGCCTCAACGCCGCCTCCGGCTGGCTGATCGAGCACCACCGGTTCCCACCCGAGGAGCGAGCCGGCGAAGGAGGGGCCACCTGCGGCGGCGAAGTCGGACACCTGGCCGGATGCGGTCCATCCGGGCGCGCCAGACCGGGTGTCGGTCACCGCCACCGGGCGGAGCTCGCCAGAGGTCGCCCAGGACGCCCCGTCACCGGCCAACTGCGGTGCCGCCAGCTCGACCGTGCGGTCGTCGGGGTCGACCGAGATCACGAGCGCACCAGCCAGTTCGTCCAGCGTGGCGACGATCGTCTGCGAGGCCGACTCGGGTTCACCGGCTGCTGCGCCGGGCGTGACCGTGGTCGGGTCGATGTCGTTGCCGATGACGAAGGTCAGCACGTCCACGTCCTCCACCTCGGTCCCGTCGTTGAGTACGGCGTGGATGGCGATGTGCAGCCGGTAGACGCCGGGCTCGGCGAACATCCAGATCTGATGGGTGTGCTCGGGCGGCACGTAGACGAGATCGAGGTCACGGGAGGCGAGCTGCGGGTTGGGTAGCGAACCCATCAGGAAGTCACCCGGCCCGTCGACCTCGACCAGCCGCACCTGCGGGTAGCCGGATTCGACGTACCGGCCCATGTACGTGCTGCTCCATCCCAGCCAGGGGAGGCCGTCGAAGTTGGAGGGGCCGACGTAGGTGACCTCCCCCGCGCCGAGCCAGTCCTCGTAGATCGTCCCCGTGGTGTCGTAGGTTCGCTCCGGCACGGATCGAACGTGGAAGACCACGTCGCTCGCCTGCCACCAGTCGTCGAGCGTCCCGTCGTGATGGAGCACCAGCGTCGCACTGCCATCAGGGAGCAGCGACGGGGTCACGTCCACGTGGCCGTTGTCGATCACGATCGGCGGCTGCGCCGTCTCGGGAGGCGTCGCAGGGGTGCCGCGACCGACTCGGAAGACGTGGTCGTTGGCGAGCACGACCGCTCCGCCTCGCCCGTCGATGGTGAGCGCGGTCACCGCGGGCGCGCCGAGCTGGTCGCGCACGAGTGACCCGACGTGGAGCCCGTCGCGGTACTCGTTGACCAGGACCTGGTTGAGGTACCCGTCAGCCACCCACAGCGAGCCCGTGTCCGGGTCAGCCGCTAGCGAACGCGACGAGTACACCGGGTGCAGCAAGGTCACCGGATCGTCGATCAGGGTCGCGGTCGTCCCATCGATGCGGACATGCTGGGCCGTATCACCGGCGACCAGCCAGGCGTGACCGTCGGCGGTCTCTGCGACGTAGGAGGCTTCGAAGGTTCCGGTTCCTGCCGGGCCGTCGATCCCGTGGATCGGGGTGACGGTGGCGGTGGTGCCCTCGATGGTGATGACCGCGAACCGGCTGCCGTCGATCGGGGTGGCCAGCGATCCAACGGCCACACCGGGCGCGACGAAGCCGTAGTCGATCAGGCTGGGAGCGCCGGTGATGTCGCGGACAGCCCAGGAGCTGGGATCGCCGGGATCGGTGTCGTCGATCGGCTCGACCTGGCGCATCTGGGTCCCAACCGACATGTGAAGCACACCCGAGCCTGGGTCGACGGCCAGCATCCACCTGTCGTGCGGTGCCAGCGGCAGACCGATGTGGCCGGACCCGAGCCGGAGCCGAACGAGCGAGCCGTCGTGCTGCGGGACGTGCAGGTACAACTGATCGTCGAAGCGACGTGTGTTCTGGTACGACCATCCTCGGGTCGGATCCACTGCCAGCTTGCGGGTGTCCCAGCTGCCCAGCGGCGACGAGGCGACGCTGGTCGTCACGTTCAGCTCGTCGGGATCCACCCAGTAGATGTGGTTGTCGCCCGTGCTACGTACGACACGGTCAGCGTGCGGGTTGTAGACCAGGTCCTCGTAGCTGATCCCGTTGTTCATCCGCTCGCCGTAGGCGAGGATCACCAAGTCGTCCGGCGTGTTGGAGGGCCTCCCTGCGGTCCACTCGATCGGCGTTCACGCGGCTCGCAGCAGCGTGGGGGCAAGCCGCCGGAGACGCGTGACCGCAGCGCGGTGCCAGTCACGGTGCCCACGATCACTTGGCACGCGGGCGACGGCCTCGCGGAATCCCTCGGCCGTCCCCGCAGGGATCCGCCCGGCCGCCTCCGCAATGTTGCTCCGACCCGCGCGGTACTCCCCTGATGGAGACTCGGTGGTGGGCGACGAGACGGATGGCCTTCCGTAGCGTCGATGGCCTCGGCGGGAACGCTCTGTAATCCCCTGTCGCCTCCGGCTGACTTGGTAACGAGGTGCGCCCGCCGAGGCCGCCGCCACGTGACTCGACAGAGGGATGTCTGAACTCGCATCAGGACTGTCCGTAGCGGCTCCTGCACGTTCACCAACGAGGAGACCAGCATGGACGTCATCATCGGGATCGATCCCCACAAGAGCTCGCACACCGCCGTCGCGCTCGACGCGGCCGGAGAGGTCCTAGCGGAGCTACGCGTCACGGCCGGCAAGCACCAGATCCATCAGCTGCAAACCTTCGCCGCGGCGTGGCCGGACCGTCGGTGGGCGGTCGAGGGCGCCAACGGACTCGGACGGCTGCTGGCCCAACAGCTGATCGCCGCTGGTGAGCCGGTCACCGACGTGCCCGCCACCCTCTCGGCTCGGGTGCGTCTGCTCTCGGGCGGGTCGGCCCGCAAGTCCGACAGCCACGATGCCCGCTCGACCGCGATCGCTGCCCTGCACGGACGCCAGCTGCGCCAGGTCGGGCCCGAGGACGTCACGGTGGTGCTGCGGATGCTCTCCGATCGGCGCGATCAGCTGTCGGCGTCCCGTAACCGGATCGTGTGCCGGTTGCACAACCATCTGCGGCATCTGCGTCCAGGCGGCGCTCCGCTACATCTCACAGCCGAGAGGGCCAGCCGACTGCTACAGGGCATCCGCCCTGAAGGCGTCGTCGCGGTACAGCGCAAGCAGCTCGCGAGGGAGCTCGTTGCCGACCTGCGCAAGATCGACCGGCAGCTGGTCGACATCGACGGTCGCATCGTCGAAGCCGTCACGGCCTCCAAGACCACCCTGACCGACATCGTAGGCATCGGACCGATCCTCGCGGCCACGATCATCGGCCATGCCGGCGACATCGACCGGTTCCCCAGCCGGGCCCACTTCGCGAGCTACGCCGGCACCGCACCGATCGAAGCCTCGTCCGGAGACGTCTCGCGTCACCGGCTCTCACGACGAGGCAACCGGCGGCTCAACGCCGCCATCCACATGGTCGTTCTCAGCCAGCTCTCGCACACCAGCCCCGGCCGTGCCTACGTCGACCGGCGTCTCGCGGAAGGCAAGTCCCGCCGCGAAGCGATGCGCGCCCTCAAGCGGCAGCTGTGCAACGTGATCTACCGGCAGCTACTCGCCGACTCCGCGACGACCGAAGAGATCGCCGCGGCATGAGCGGACCCGGGGGACACGGCAGCCTCGAGGGCTGACGTTCAGTCACACCCGGATCCACCAACAACCCTACAGAGGGTCCGGCCACCTGTCGCCGGACCACCTCGCCCTGCCCTCGCCCGACCCACCGACCTCGCCCCTTGACACACAGAGGGTTCGTTGTGCTCGCCTTCGGTCCGGCTGCTAGCGGCCTCAGGTGCCCATAGTTGCTGTCCAAGATCCGCGGATAGAGTGAGGTCGCGAAGCCCGCACGGACGACTGCGGTGTGAGGTGGCCGGTGAGGGCTTGCAGGGCAGTGTCGGCGCGAGTGAGATTGGGTGTTGGGCTTGGGCGTCAAACTCCCGCAGGGCAACACGCTGGTTCTGGCCATCCTCCGCTCGCCCCTCCACCGTTTGCTGAGCGGGTCGGCCATCGAGTTGCGCTACACCGGCCGGCGTTCCGGCCGGCAGTACGCCATCCCGGTGCAGTACGCACGCGACGGGAAGCTGCTCGTGGTCGCCCCACAGCGAGCGGATGCCAAGACGTGGTGGCGTAACTTCCACAACCGTCAGCCGGTGACGATCCGGCTCGCTCGGCAAGTACAGGATGCGACCGCGGAGGTCATCGAGCGCCACGACTCCCGGTGGGAGCGTGACCGGGAACTCTACACCTCCCGCTGGCGGCGCCTGGTGGGCCGGCTTGACGGACCGCTCGTCGAGATCGCCCTGCTCGCCACCGATACGAACGAACGACGACGCGGCGACGCCACACCCTGACCTGAGCGTCGGGGCCGCTTCTGTTCTCCCGCCGATGCGCGTAGAGAAGGGGCAACTGCACGACAAAGCCACCGAACTGCAAGGGCGGCCGACAAGAACCCGAACCTTTGCTTTTCGGTCTCGCGCTTCCTTCAGAGTCCGGTGAACTGGCCTACGTCAAGCTGACGACTGGGTCGAGCGCCCGTTCTCGGCGGGCACGGCGTTCGTGGACCCTGGCGACGGTAGCGTGCACACCGCGTTCAACGGCACCAACGAGGCGGTGCTGCTGTAGGGAACGTCCCTCGAGGTTTCGCAGCGAGGTACGGTGGCGGTCCCCGTCGAGGCCCGGCGAACTGCCAGGCCGGACCAAGCTGGTCGGCCGAACCGTTCAGCGCCTGCGACACCATCGGTCGTGGGCGCCGAGCTCAGCGTAGATCTCGAGGGCAGCCGTGCGCTTCGACTCGGCGTCGCCGGGCCGGTTGGCCGTCTCGTCCGTGCGGGCCCACGCGAGCAGTGTCTCGGCGCGCCACCAGGGCAGCCGGTAGGCGGTGAGCACCTCTAGCGCCTGTGTGTAGGCAGCGTCAGCATCGCCATGTCTTCCCCGCACGCCAGCGACCGTGGCGCGGGCAAGTTCGACGTGGCCGGCACGGCCGCGCCAGTCTTCTCCGGCGCCGAGGATCTCGTCGCAGCGGACCAGGTGTACGTCCGCTTCGTCGACGTCACCGTGGGCTGCGAGGTAGCGGGCCATCTCGGCGCGAGCCATGAGCTCACCGAGCAGCTGGGGGCCGGCGAGGCAGATCTCCAGCGACTGTCGCAACGCCTCGAGCGCCTGCTCGGGTCGGTCCAGGAGCCACCGCGCCTGACCGGCCCAGTACGCGTTCAGCGACGCGTTCACCAGGTCGCCGCGGCCGAGATCGCGGTCACGTGCTTCAGACCACGACTGCTCTGCGGTCTCCCAGTCCCCGTCGCACAGCAACAGGAGCCTCCGGCTCACCGCGTCGTCCGGCAGCTCGGCGGCCCGCTCCCGCGCTGCGCCCAGATCACCCTCAACGGCCAGGGCGTGCACGAACTGATCGGTGATCACTTCGAGGGGGAGTGCCAGGCGTTCGAGCCGGGGCTGGGCGAAGGCCCGCTCACACCACATACGGCTGGCTTCGGGGTCGAGGAGGAAGACGGTGTTGAGCATGGCGCCCACGGAGGTCACCTCCCACCCCAGCCTGGGATCGCCGAGCTCGCGCGCCACCTCCCAGGCATCGTCGAGCGCTGCCAGTCCCGCGGCGAGCTCGCCAGCGCCGAACCGGCTGGCGGCCTGCGTTGGTCCCACGAGGGCGACCAGGTCGCGCCGCTTCAGGTTCTGGGCGATCTCGACGGCCCGTGCCGAGGCCACACGGCTCTGGTCGGTTCGAAGGCCGATCACGGTCGCGAGTGCGATGCCGAACTGCAGGTGGAAGGCTGCCTCGCCGTCGGTGAGCATGGCCTCGGCTGCGGCGAAATGCTCCAGCGCCCGCGGGATGTCCATCACGCTGTGGTGATACGACAGGACGAATCCCAGCCGGCTCCGAACCGCGGCGACGGCTGCGTCGTCACCAGCGGCGCGGTAGTGCGTCAGCGCAGCCTCGAAGTGCCGGACGGCACGGGGCAGGTCGAGCGTCGAGGTGATCAGCAGCTCAGCGGCGCGCCGGACTGCGTCTGCCTGCAGCGCCGGGGCCGCGTTGATGCTGGCCAGGATGGCAACAGCGGCTTCGGCGTGAGTGACGGCCTCGTCCCAGGCGTACACCTGCGCGGCGGCCTCCGCAGCCTCGAGGCTGAGGCTCGCAGCGCGCTCGCGGTCGCCGAACGGGCCGGACGATCGCAGGTGCACCGCCGCGGCCGCGACTTCGGCCGGCCGCGCCAGCCCCGCCTCTTCGAGGGCGGTTGCCGCCCGCAGGTGCAGACGCTGCCGGTGTGGCGCCGGTAGGTCGGCGTGTACCGCCTCTCGCATCAGGGCGTGCCGGAAGGCGTAGCCGGCCTCCCACGCGTTGCCGCTCTCCGCCAGCCAGCCCGCGGCGATCGACTCCTCCAGCGCCGCGACGACCTCGTGTTCGAGACGATCCGCGACCCTGACGAGCAGGTCGAACGCCATCTCCCGGCCAAGAACCGCCGCACAGCCGACGACATCCCGCGCGGCGGCTGACAGGTCGCGGAGCCGCTCCCGCAGCATGTCACGCACACCGGTCGGGACGCGCCACGCCGCCTCGGCTGCGTCGAGCCCGCCCCGCGTCATGAGCTCCTCAACGACCGCACCGGCGTAGAAGGGGTTGCCGCCGGTGGACGACCACAGCGCATGGACCAGATCGGGGGATGCAGGCTGCCCGCTCCAGGCGGCGACCAGCTCGGCGAGCTCCGTCTCGGGCAGCGGTCCAAGATCGAGCCGGTCCGCGACACCGCCGCGACCAACATCGGCGAGGAACGCGCGCAGGGGTGCGTGGCGGCTGCCCGGCGGGTCCCGGAAGCAGACCACCAGCAGCAGGCGGGCCGGGAGGTGACGGGCCAGGTGCGCCAGCAGCCGCGCACTGGCTGCGTCGAGGGACTCGGCGTCGTCCACGACCAGCAGCGTCGGTGCCCGGCCGGCCACCGACGCGACCAGCTCGTTCACCGCGGTGAACAGGGCGAGCTGCCGCTCATGCGGATCATCGGGTGCCGGCGGGTCACCGCCCCGCGACTCCGCCGGCCGCTGCACCAGCGCGGCCAGCAGGTGTTGGACCGGCGCCGGTACCCGTGTGTACGCGTCCGCAACCTCAGCGCTGCCGGAGAGCGCATCGGTGACCGGCGCGTAGGGGATAGCGGCGGCCTGCTCGCAATGGCCGAGGAGCACGATCGCGCGACCTGCGGTCGCGTGCGCCGCAAGCTCAGCGGCCAGCCGGGTCTTGCCGGCTCCGGCTTCGCCCGCGAGCAACACGACGCGACTGCCTCCGTCACGAACGGCCTGCCACAGCGCCGTCAGGCGCTCCAGCTCCGCGGCGCGTCCCACCATCGGCTGCCGACGCATGACGTCGAGCAGCGTGGCTGAGCCGGAGGCGGACGGTCGGGCGCCGACCCGGATCGCGGGCGGGGAAGCGGCCGTCGCCCCGGGACCTGACAGCAGGGCAGGATCCTGCCGCAGGATCGCGGTCTCCAGCTCCGCCAGGCTTCGTCCGGGTTCCAGCCCCAGCTCGTCACTCAGGCGCCTGCGGGCGTCCTGGTAAACCTCCAGCGCTTCGGCCTGCCGGTCCGACCGGTAGAGGGCGAGCATGAGCTGGCCATAGAACCGCTCGCGGAACGGGTGGGCACCGACCGCGGCCTCGAGTTCGCCGACGAGCTCGCGGTGCCGTCCCGACGCCAGATCGGCGTCGACGCGAGCCTCGAGGCCGGTCAGCCGCAACTCCTCGAGCCGGGCGGCCTCCGCCTCGGCAAAGCGCGGAGGGCCGAGATCCTGGAGAAGCGGCCCACGCCACAGCCCCAGAGCGTCTCGCAGGGCGTGGGCTGCCACCGTGACATCGCCGCGCTCGAGTGCGGCCCTGCCGCCGGCGATGCCCTTCTCGAAGCGGCGGGCGTCCACCTGCTGTGGGGCGACCTGGAGGAGGTAGCCGTGCGGGCGGGTCACCACCGGGGTCTCGATCCCGGCAGCGAGCACTGCCCGGCGAAGGGTCGCGACGTGGCTGCGCAGCGTCACCTCGGCGCTGGCTGGCGGTTCGCCGTCCCAGACCGCGTCGATGAGGTGGTTGACGGAGACCACGCCGCCGGGGTGGAGCAGCAGCCTGGCCAGCAGGCGACGAACCCGTGTGCCGCGGAGGTCTACGGGGGCGGCCGGATCGCCGACCTCGAGCGGGCCCAGAACCCGGAAGGGGACCACCACCTGCTCGGTGGCGGCAGGAGTCGTCGAGCCGGCGACGGCCCCGGGGCTCCACGTGGACTCCACGGGTACTCCACGCCTCTCGGGGAGGATTGTCGCCAAGGCTAACGGCCGGATCCGGATCCGAACAGTCACGACGGAATGCGCCCACGAAGACAGGGCTGGACGAACGGACCATGCCCCGATGTGGTGCATGAATGGTCTTGGTGCACACGTGTCGGAGCCGACGTGAGGAGGGCGTCATGGGAGCGACGCCAGGGCGGGAGCGCGCCGTCGTCGTCGGCGCGAGCATGGCGGGGTTGCTGGCTGCACGCGTGCTCTCCGACCTCTACGAGCAGGTCACCGTGTTCGAGCGAGACGAGCTTCCCGATGGGCCGGTTGCCCGCCGCGGTGTCCCCCAAGGCCGCCACGTTCACATCATCCTCTCCCGTGGCGCCAAGGTGCTGGAGGAACTGTTCCCGGGTCTGCTGGGCACACTGGTAGATGACGGCGTGCCTGTCACAGGGACGGACCTGGCCGGCTCCTGGTCGGCGGTCGGGGGTCGCGAGCTGCCCCACGAAGGCTCCCACCCTGGGCTTGTGCCCGCGTACCAGCCGAGCCGCCCGCTGTTGGAGCACCGTGTGCGCGAGCGGGTTGTCCAGCTGGCCAACGTCACGCTGCACGGCGGACACACCGTGTCCGACTTCGTCACCGATGAGGACAGTTCGGTGACCGGAGTCCGGGTGAGCCGCGACGGCGCCGCGGATTTCGAGCAGGTCTCGTCGGACCTGGTCGTGGACGCTACTGGCCGGGCAGCCCGCACGCCAGGGTTCCTGAAGTCGCTCGGGTTCGACCCGCCACGCGAGCAGTCGGTCGACGTTGGGGTCACCTACTGCACCCAGCTGCTGCGCATCGAGCCGGGAACCTTTCGGGAGAAGAGCTTCACCGTGGCCCCCAGTCGGGGGCACCAACGTGGCGCCTGGGTGTTCGAGAACGAGAACAGCACGTGGGTGTGCACTGCGTTCGGGGTGGGCGGGCTGGAGCCGCCCACAAACTTCGAAGACATGCTCGACTTCCTTGCCGACCTGGTCCCCGCCCGCGTCGTGGCCGTGGCACGATCGGCGGAACGGATCGGATCGGTCATCCAGCACCGCTTCCCTGCGACCCGCTGGCGTCGTTACGACAAGCTGAAGAGGTTCCCTGCGGGGCTGCTGCCGATCGGGGACGCCATAGCCAGCCTCAACCCGACCTATGGCCAGGGCATGACGGTGGCAGCCATGCAAGCCGAAGCGATGCACGAGGTGTTCGCCAAGGGGATGGACAACCTGACCGGCCGCTATCTCAAGGCCGTCGCCAAACCGACAAAGCTGGCCTGGAGCGCCGGCGCCATCGCAGACCTGGCCATACGTGAACGGGAAGGTCGGCTCCCGGTGCACGTCCGCGTGGGCAACGCCTTCGGCGACATGTTCATTGGGGCAGCTCAGGATGGCGACATCGAGGTCCTCGTGCAGCTCTTTCGGGTGGTCGGATTCGATGACCCACCAAGGAAGATGTTCCGGCCGGCGATCCTTGGGCGCGCCGTCGGCTCCGCCATCCGCCGGCGGGTGCGAGGGCACCAACCGGCTCCCAGCGTTCCGGAGAGCACTGCAACGCCGCAGAAGTCCAAGAGTTAGGAGCCGGAGGGGTGGTGACCGGAGAAGCGCTGGCCCGCCAGTACGTGGAGACGTTCAACCGACGCGACGTGGCTGGTTGGGCAGCCCTCTTCACCGCGGATGCCGTGATCCACGCCCCGCTCTTCCCCGAGTCCATCAAGGGCCGGGATGCCATCGAAGCGTTGCTGGAGTCGATCTGGCGGGCCTTCCCCGACATGCAGTGGAGACTGCTCCGTCCGGTGATCGACGCCGGTGACCGGGTTGCCTTCGAGCTGGCCGCGAACGGCGTCAACGACGGCCCGCTGGAGATGCCTGATGGTGAGCTTTCCGCAACCGGACGGCCCGTCTCCTTCGAGACCGCTGTCTGCTGGTCCGTAGGGCAGGACGGGTTGGTAACCGAGGAGCGGTCCTACTTCGACGCGACCGGTGTTGCCGCCCAGCTCGGCCTCACCTCCTGAGGGCCCAGCCACAGCACGCTCCGCTCCGGAGAGACACGGGCAGCCGACCCGGGAGAATGGCGATGGGCCTCGGGTCATCAACGAGTCCGCGCCGCCTTGTGGGAGAGAGCCCGGACCAGGCGCGCGATACACCGACGGGTCGGTACCTGTTATGCGCGGGTCGCCGCCAGGATCGACGCACCCGCAGTCACGGTTCGCGCGTGGGTCGCGAAGACCCTCTCGGGAGAGAGGGCTCGCGTACGGCCCTTCGCCGCAAGGACCGCTGTAGAGATCAGCCGACCGCAGGGTCGCGGATGCAGTTCGCAATCGCCTCAAGCGTGCGGTGTGCTCGCTCTTCACAGCTCGGAAACGATCAGGGTTGTCGCATCTGTTGTGACGTGACAGCGCGGAGCGTGCCCGTGCGCCGGCCGCTGGCCGTGGTCACCGTCGTGAGGTGGGTTGTCTCGAGCTTGCGGCTGGGTCGGCGACGAAGCTGTGGTGCAGGAGTCGTGTCATGCGGTCGAAGTACTGCTGCTGGCTCCAGCCGTGCTCGTGGATGAGTTCGCGCCACGGTCCGGGCATCGTGATCGCGTGGAACAGGTCGGTGGCCGCGTCGATGGTCCAGCCGTCGGCGAGCCGGCCCTCGTCGGCGATGCGTTGGATGACGGCCCGGTGGGTGGCGTGCCGGCGGGCCATGCGGTTGCGCAGCGCGGCCCGCAATGCTGCGTCCTCGTCCTGCGCGGCGTCCATGACCTTGGCGACGGCATCGATCCTGGGCGCAGCGGCGGCGAGCGCCTCCACCAGCCGGTCCAGCGCGTCGACGCCGGTGGGCGCCTCGAACACCGGCGCCAGCAGCTCGCCAATCCCAATCTGGTCGTCCATGTAGGCGACCAGGGCGAGCAGCAGCTTGGTGCGGTCCCCGCAGTGCAAGTACACGGCCTGGCGCGACACCTCGGCCCGAGCGGCGACGTCCGCGATCCGCAGCGCCGCGCCACGGTCCTCGATCAGCTCCCAGGCCGCCTCCAGGATCCTGCGTCGCGTTGCCGGGTCGCCGTACACTGCCTCGCCACTTGACACCATGTAAATCTCCGGGTTGGCTGAGTCTAGGCCGTGGCGGTCAACCACAGGCCGCGCCGCGTGCAAGCCGGACCACCGTGACCCGAGGATGGACCATGGCCGAGCCGTTGATCTTCATCAACACCTACCGCATCAAGGATGGCCAGTTCGAGGGCTTCCGCGATGCCACCCCCGAGTGGTTGGAGTTCGTCGAGGCGAACAACCCCCGCATCCTGCACTTCGGGGCCTACATCGACGAGGACCGGGCCGAAGCCACGACCGTGCAGGTGCACCCCGACGCCGCCTCGTTGGAGCTTCAGACCAAGGTGGTAGCCGGCCGCCTGCACGAATGGCAGAAGTTTGCCGAGTGGGAGGGCATGACCGTCGTCATCTGCGGGATCCCCACCGACCCCCTGGTCGAACAGATGAAGCAGATCGCGGGCTCCGGCGTGGCCGTGACCGTCAAGACGCCGGTCGGGAGCTTCACTCGCCTGCCCGGCTGATTGACACCAGCCTCCGGACCTCTATAACGCGGTCCTTGGCCCGAAGGCCCGCGGTCGCCGGCGATGTGCGCGAGCACGCGACCCCTCGCGCAAGAGTCCTGCGCATCCCGTCCTGCGGCTCGCAATGTTATGGGCGCCTGACCTCTCTGACGACGGCGATCGATCGATCACGGTTCGCGAGCGGACCCGCAGCCCGTCCCCGCATGCCGGATCCGGGAGTGCGGCCCTTCGCCACCGCAAGGACCGAGTTGGGCACACGCAACCGTGACTGCTTCGTCGCGTGGTCGAACAACGAGGCCAGCCGCACAGAGCCGTCCCGGGGCAAGACCCGCTCCTGCATGACTGCGGACGTTAGCCGGGAAGCCCTGCCGGGCGCGAGGCGCCACCTCTCGCTCGAGGGGGGTGTCCGCTCGAGACAATCATGCCGGCACTCGCGGCAGCGGCCTGATCCACCCTGGATTCGGTGGAGACTCGGTTCATTGGATTCCAACCGGCTGGTTGGTCTCCGTTGGGTGAGCGTAGGCGGCCTCGAACTCGGCCGGTGGGACATCGTTGAGGGTGCCGTGGAGCCTGAGGGTGTTGAACCAGGTGACCCAGCCGAGGGTGGCGAGTTCGACGTCATCGACGGTCTTCCAGGGCCCTTGCCCAGGACCGCGGATGAGCTCGGACTTGTAGAGCGAGTTCACGGCTTCGGCCAGCGCGTTGTCGTAGCTGTCGCCGACCGAGCCGATGGAGGGGACCGCGCCGATCTCGGCGAGCCGCTCGCCGTAGCGCAGAGACGTGAACTGCGAAGCCCGCGTCGGAGTGACAGACGAGCCCTTCGAGGGTGGTGCCGCGTGACCAGCGGGCCATCTCGATCGCGTCGAGGACCATCTGGGTGCGCATGTTCGGCGCGCACCGCCAGCCGACGATCATCCGCGAGTAGGCGTCCACGATGAAGCACACGTACGCCACGCCCGACCAGGTCGGCACGTAGGTCAGATCGGTTACCCACAGCGCGTTAGGACGGTCGGCGACGAACTGGCGGTCCACCAGATCCGGGTGGCGATCGGCGCGCTCGCCGGGCAGGGTGGTGCGCACCGTCTTGGAGCGGTTGACCCCCTCGATGCCCAGTTCACGCATCAGACGGGCGACCTGGTCACGCCCGACCGTCTCGCCGGCGCGGCCCATCGCCTTCCACAGCTTGCGGGCGCCGTACACCCGGTAGTTGGCGATCCACAGGCTCAGCAGCAGCGGCAACAGCACCGCATCGCGCATCGAGCGTGCCGAGGGCACCCGTGACTTCGCCGCGTAGTAGGTCGAGGGCGGGAACTGCAGGGTGGTGCAGATCGGCTCGACGCCGAACTCGCCCTTGTGCTGCTCGATGTAGTCCACCATCAGCGATGTGGGCGGTCGAGCTCCGCCGCGAAGAAAACCGCTGAGGACTTCAGGATCGCGTTCGCGCGCTTGACCTCGCGCAGCTCCTGCTCAAGCTGACGGATCCGGACCTGCTCGGCCGTGGTGGTCCCCGGTGTCTGGCCGCTGTCGATCTCGGCCTGCTTGACCCACCCGCGGACCGACTCGACGCCGTAGCCGAGCTGGTCAGCGACCCGCCGGACCGTGCCCTGCCTGGTGCCGAGCTCGGCCCGGAGCGCCTGGACCATCCGGACCGCCTGCTCCTTCTCCGCCGGCGTGTAGCGGCGTGACTGCGGCTTGCCGGAACTCCCGATCGTGGACATGACTCCTCCTTGGAAACCAAGGTTAGGAGCCTCCATCAGATCCAGGGTGGATCAGACCGAACCTGGATCGCCCACCCCCCGACAGCTCCACCCAACCCGCCCCGTGCTCGAACCCCGATGCCACATCGTGGGCCACCTCCAACGCCAACCGGGTCTTCCCGCAGCCCCCCGAACCGGTCAGGGTCACCAGACGCGTGTTCACGACAAGCTCGGCGACCTCGGCCCGCTCCCGCTCGCGACCCACCAGACTCGAGACCGCCACCGGCAACCCAACCGGTCCGTGCACCCCGTGGACAGCGCCCCTCCCGGTCGCAACCTCGGTGACCGTGCCGTCCACGGCCATCATCCGTTGCGCCTCACGCGTCGCGTCCGCCATCGTGGCTCCCGATCAGCCTATGCCGGTGGAGTTCGCCAAGCACCGTGTTGCACGCCCCTCCGGTCGATCGTGGAGCGGCGCCGTGAGGGCACTGGACCAGATCCTCGACGCCAGCTCGCGCTCGAAGGTCACCATCCCGAGGCGGTCGCCTCAGGTTGGATCCGCCTACGGCAATACGGCTCTTGCCGTGTGAGTTCAAGTGGACGTCGCCCACCACGCTCCTGCGGGCCAAGGACCGCGATCGGCCCCGGGGAGCACATCCGTGAGATGAGCGGTATGGGGTGGGCGTGCACGTGGCCCTCCGCCGCCGTCGCTTTCGACCGGCGGATGCCTCGATCTGAGGGACCTCACGCGAAAGGCACAGCTCACCTGATGTGCTGATGAGCTGCCTCGCGTCGTGGGTCCTCAGGTTCGCGCCACATTCGCCACAGCGTGGGGCCTGCCTCCGGCAGTGCTACCTCCTCAAGGACGCGGAACCCGTGGCGCTCGTAGAGGGGCAGGTTGCGTTCGTTCGTCGACTCCAGGTACGCGGGGACGCTTTCGCGGTCGCAACGTTGGAGGATCGGTTCCATCAGCCGACCGCCGATGCCCCGCCCCTGCATCGACGGTTCCACTCCGAGCGCGAACAGGTAGTAGTGGGGCTCCTGCGGGTGCTTGCGCTCCAGGAGGTCGAGGCACCGGATGGCCCGCGGCAGCCCGCCGACGCCGGTCACCCGGATCAGGTGCGGCAGCAGCCGCAGGTCGCTCCAGAAGCCGTGGGGGCGCTGGGTCGGTGGGTTCCAGTACGCGGCTGCCTCGAACCCGTCGGTCGCGTAGGTCTCGCCGAACGGGAAGGTCAGCGGGACCAGAGCCAGTCGCAGGAAGCGGCGCACCCGATCTTCGCGCTGCTCGTCCTGCTTGGCGAGGTGGTTGACCACCGGGTCGTCGTCGAAGGCTCGGGCCATCATGTCGGTGACGCGCTCGATGTCCTGCTTGGCGATCGCCCGGATGTTCATCGCCTGCGCGGTCGGTTCGCGGTCGTTGTCCATCAGGATCTCGGGCGGATGTTGCGGTTGACCCGGAAGAGGTTGTCGGGGTCGTAGCGCTTCTTGGTCTCGACGAGACGGGCGTAGCGGATCCCGTAGGTGTCGTGGATGCGTTCCTCGCTCTCATCCTCGGTCTGGAAGTTGATGTAGCTGCCGCCGGTCGAGAACGGTCGCAGCCGTTGCCAGGCGTCGCGGATCCACCGTCGGTACAGCTCCGCGTCGGGATCGTCTGGCTCCCACATCCCGTTGGCGCCGGTCGCGTAGTGCACATCGCGGTTGCCGACCGCGCCGTCGTCCTCCGCGTACTCGTTGAGGGCTCCGCCGAGGTGCAGGAAGCCCAGGTCGGGTTCCGGCAGCGGACACTCGGCGAACAGATCCCGTGTCGCGGCGAGCAGGCCGTCGCTGAGCTCGGCGGCGAAGTCGGTCTTCCAGTAGTAGTGCTGGCCCTTGGGCTCGCTGCCGTCGAGCAGGGACTGCAGCTGGGTGTAAGGAAGCTCGTCCAGCAGCTCGATGGCGGGGTCGCCAAGCGAGCGGATCGGGGCCAGAACCTCGTCGGACCGGGCGAGGTCGCCGCTGTAGCAGACGAGCATCGCGCAGACCTTCTCGCCGTGCCACACCTCGGGCACGAAGGGGGCAGGCGGAGCTTTGATCAGCAACAGCTGGACGGTGAGCTCGCGGGGCGCCTCAGAGGTGACCTGTCGGTAGGTCGTGAGGACCTCGTCGAGGCGATCGTGCGGCCAGGCGATCAGCCCGCCGTAGATCGTGGGGCCCACGTCGTGGAGCCGGTACGTGAAGCGGGTCACCACACCGAAGTTGCCGCCGCCGCCACGGAGCGCCCAGAACAGGTCGGGGTTCTCGTCACGGTTGGCGGTGCGGATCCGTCCGTCCGCCGTGACGATCTCGACCTCCTCGAGGTTGTCGACGGTCCAGCCGAAGCGGCGTGTGAGGTAGCCGAGCCCGCCACCGAGCGTGAGCCCGGCCACCCCAGTCTCGGAGACGAAGCCGAGCACCGTCGCCAGGCCGTGCTCCTGCGTCGCCTCGTCGACCTCGCCGAGCAGGCACCCCGGACCGACATCGGCCCGCCGGGCCTGCGGATCGACGGTGATCTCGCGCATGCGCGACATGTCGAGGGTCAACCCCCCGTCGGCGATCGCGGTCCCGGCGATGTTGTGGCCGCCTCCCTTGATCGAGAGCAGCAGGCCATGGGCGCGGGCAAGACCGACCGCGGCTGCCACATCCTGGGCGGACACCGGCTGGACGACCAGCGCCGGCTGTTTGGCGACCATGCCGTTCCAGATGAGCACGGCGTCGGCCCAGCCGTCATCCCCGGAGCGGAGCACACGACCCTGGATCCCGCGATCCAGGTCCTGCAGTTCGCTCGAGGCCACGGTGACCGTCCCGCCCTCGAGCCCAGCGATGTCGAAGCCTCGGTTCATCTCGGCACTTCCATCCCGGCTCGGCGTCCAGACGCGGTACGCCCGATCACGTCGACGACCCGCTTGAGACGCTACGGATGCGAGGGGAGGACCGCGTCGGCAGACATGCCCATCTCGAGCAGGTGGCGAGCGTGGTCATCCCTGTGTAGTCGGACCCAGCACAGAGCGACATCCCCACCGGACGGACCGCTTGTGGGCTACACGAGGTCGTGTTCGTACGCGAAGGCCGTGGCTGCCGCCCGGTTCGACAGCTCGAGCTTGGTCAGGATGTTGCTCATGTGGCGGGCGACGGTCCGCTCGCTGATCACCAGCGTGTCCGCGATCTGAAGGTTGGTGCTGCCCTTGGCAACCAGCCCGAGCACCTCGATCTCTCGGGGGGTGAGCCCCCCTGCCCGGGGGGTCGCACGCTGCGTCAGAGCAGCGAGTCGGACGAGGTCCAGTTTGGCGCCGACCTCGACGAAGGTGCGGCGTGCGGCCTCGAACTCCATCCGTGCCGTGTCGAGGTCGCCCAGTGCGCGGCACGCGAGACCGATCGCCACGCGGACCCGTGCACACTCGTAGGGGGCGTGGAGCCCGCTCCACGCCGAGGCCGTCTGCCGCAGGGGTCGCAACGCTCCCTGGGCATCGCCCTCCGCGAGGAGCACCCCGCCCCTGGCAGCGGCCGCTTCCGCGACCAGCGACGGCGCACCGAGCCGAGCGGCGATCTCCGACAACTCCTGCGCAGCGTCGTGCGCCGCACCACAATCTCCTACGGCGAGCAGGATCTCCACGCAGGCGCCGAGCAGTCGTGCTCGTGCGACGTCACCGGCAGCTTCGTCTGCGGCGCGGTGGATCATCGCCTCGGCGGTGGCGACCTTGCCCTGGGCGAGCCGGAGCAGCGCCAGGCCTGGCTGTGGTTCCCGCCCACGATCGGCCGCATGCTGGTAGGCCTCCTCGGCCTCCACGAACTCCAGCTGCAGCCGGTGGAGCTCACCCCGCTGGTAGAACGCCATGCCGGCGGCCGGTTGACCCGGAGGGTCGGACAGCCACTGCTGCGCGCGGCGGACCTCGGTCATGGCATCGGCCCACTCGCCGTGCACCTGCATGATCTCGGAACGGTGTACCAGGCACTGCCCGCGGTAGGGGACGAGATCGGGTTGTTCCTCGCACCAGTCGTGCAACGACGCCGTCCACTGCTGCGCCCGGCGCAGATCGAACATGTCGCGGCAGGCCTCGATCACCGCGCAGTACAACATCCCGGCGATCACCGGTCCGACCTCGCCGGCATCCACCGCGACCATCGCCTCGTCGAGCAGCGACGCGCCCTCCGCCGTGTCGCCGAGCCGGATCAGCGCCTCGCCGCGACCCAGCCGCCCGATGGCTTCGAGGTCCGAGTCCTCGAACCGCTGACCGAACCCCTGGACCTGTTCGGACAAGGCGTAGGCCGCCGCCGGATCGTCAGCGAGGCTCGCGAGCGCCCTCGCGACGAGGAGGTAACCGTGTACTGCGCACTCCGGACCATCCTCCAGCAGCGTCTGGGCGCGCGACAACCATCCGCCGGCGCGTGCCTCCTCGCCGCGGAACAGCAGCCCGAACGCGAGCCAGAAGGCGGACCGTGCGGCCCCCGCCGGGTCTCCCGCCGTGAGGCTCTCGCGGTGGGCCCGTGTCAGCAGGTCGGTGCTCTGGTCGTCGCGGCCGAGCAGGTAGGCGACCACCGCCAGCCGCTCGAGATCCTCCACCTCCAGCGGTGCGAGGTCGTCGGCCTGCGTCCACGCGTCGTAGGCCTGTGCCCACGCCTGCCGTTCGTAGGCCTGCCTGCCGCGTGCGAGGCTCCCTGCCCGTTCCGGTACCGGCTCCACTCCTTCCTCGAGATCGGGCACGCCAGCCGGAGAACGCGGACCACCTCGTCTGGCTCCCACCTTTGCGACCTCCCCAGCCTGCTCCGGTCCCACCTGTGGCAAGGTAGAGCGCGGAGAGCTCGCTGGCCTCGGGAGGTTGAACGTGGTCACGCGACAGGTCGCGGTTCCAGGTGCCGACCTGGAGGTGGTCGACTGGGGTGCTGGCGAGCCGGTGGTGTTCGTGCAGACGGCACTGGTCGCTGACGAGCTGCTCCCGCTGGCCGATCACCCGAGGCTCGCGGAGGGCTACCGCAAGATCCTCTACCACCGCCGCGGCTACGCCGGGAGCGGCCCGGTCACGGGCCCCGGTTCGATCGTGCGTGATGCCGCCGACTGCCGCGCCCTGCTCGAAGCGTTCGGGATACCGCGTGCACACATCGTGGGGGCGTCCTTGAGTGGTGCGATCGCGCTGCAACTTGCCGCAGACGCACCGGCATGCGTCCACAGTCTGACGTTGCTCGAGCCACCGCCGGTGCACACGGCGAGTGCTCCGGACTTCCGTGCGGCGAACGATCGCCTGCTGCAGAGCCGGCAGGAGCGAGGCCTCGACGCGGCGCTCGACGAGTTCCTGGGGATGGTGATCGGACCGAGATGGCGCGAGGAGATCGAGCGCCACGTGCCCGGTGCCGCCGACCAGATGGAGCGCGATGTCCGCACCTTCTTCGACACCGACCTCGCCGCACTGCTCGAGTGGCGGTTCGACCGAGACGACGCCGGACGCATCGGCGCCCCGCTAATGCACATCGGTGGCAGCGACAGCGGTCCTTGGTTCGCCGAGGTTCGACAGCTCATCCTCGAGTGGCTCCCGCACGCCGAGGACGTCGTGATCGACGGTGCTGACCACTCGTTGGCGATCACACACACGCCGCAGGTCGCCGAAGCGTTGGCCGCGTTCCTGCGGTCCCACCCGCTCGACCCCGCCGCGGCACGCTGACCGGAGCCCACCTGGCTCGTGCTCGAGCATCACTGCGAGGTGGTGCTCGCCCGCCCGGCAGCCTGCTGGGGCATGCATCTGGAGCCGTCCGGCCCGTGTCCGGCCCGGCTCCGTCAACGCGGTCCTCGCGGTGCCCCCGAAGGACCACAGTCGCGGACTGACCTCGGGCTGCGTTCGTCCTGCCGGAACGGGCGCCGTCGACGCCGCGGTTATGCGCGTCCGGTCGCCAACGAGCGGGCGCGCAAAGTCACGGTGATGGAGGGCGATACCCGTCTCGAGTCCGTCGCGTCGACCGCGGGCCCGGCATTACAACCGGCGCGGACCCGCGAGGCGCTGGGGTCATGACACCTTCAGAGAAGTTCACCGACCCGCCCCCGACGTCGAACGCGGGTCGCGCTTTGAGCGGGCTTGTTGCGCTGTCCGCCTGAGCGTGGGGCGTCTATCGGACACTTCCCGCTCGTGACACATGTGGATCCACATGAGTCCTGGCCCGTAGCGTCCGCTCGAGTTCGTCGGGCGGGCAGGGTCGCTGCAGGTGGAAGCCCTGGATGACGTCGCAGCCGCGCCGGCGGAGTTCGGTGAGCTGTTCGACGGTCTCGACGCCTTCGGCGACTACCGTGAGGTCGAGTTCGTGGGCGAGGTTGATGATCGCGGCGACGAGCCGCTCGTCGCGGGCGTTGCTCCCGAGTCGGGTGATGAAGGACCGGTCGATCTTCAGGGTGGTCACTGGGAGTTCACGCAGGTAGGCCAGCGATGAGTAGCCGGTCCCGAAGTCGTCGATCGCGAGTTGGACCCCGGCGCGACGGAGCTGACCGAGGATCTGCCGCCCGGCCTCGGGTTCGGTCATCAGGGCGCTCTCGGTGAGTTCGAGATACAGCCGCTCGGGCGCGATGTCGTGGGTGGCGAGCAGGCGCGTCACCGTCGCCGTCAGGTCGTCCGCGGTCAGTTGCTGGACCGACACGTTGACGCTGACGGTCAGGTTCCGCAGGGCCGTGTCGCTGCGTGACCAGCGAGCGAGTTGACCGAGTGCGGTGTCGAGGACCCAGCGGCCGATCGGCACGATGAGCCCGTGATCTTCGGCGACCGGGATGAACTCGGATGGTGACACGGCGCCGTGGGCGGGGTGGGTCCAGCGCAGCAGGGCCTCGACCCCGGTCACGGTGTCACCGTCGAGGGTCATCAGCGGTTGGTAGTCGAGGTGCAGCTCGCCGCGTTCGATCGCGCCACGGAGGTCCTGGGCGAGCTGGACGCGCCGGAGCAGTCGCTCGCGGAGCGCGCCGTCGAAGCGCTCGACGCGGGCACGCCCATGTTCCTTGGCCTGGTACATCGCGGCGTCGGCGTCACGCAGCAGGCTGTCTGGGGTGCGGTCGGTCCCGGTCCGCCGTTCAGCCAGGACCAGTCCGGCGCTGGCCGTGACCACATGGTCGCGGCCACGCAGACGGAACGGGTCGCCGAAGGCAGCGAGCAGACGTCTGGTCGCCAGCTGCGCGGTGGCGTCGTCGGGGACCTGGTCGATGACGATCACGAACTCGTCGCCGCCAAGGCGGGCGACCGTGTCGCCGGGGCGCACGAGCGCGGTCAGCCGGTGGGCGACCTCGACCAGCAGCTCGTCGCCGATCGCGTGGCCGAGCGAGTCGTTGATCAGCTTGAACCGGTCGAGGTCGAGGAAGATCACCCCGACTGAACCGGATCCGCGGTCGGTGCGCGCTAACGCGACCTGGAGCCGATCGAGGAGCAACGAGCGGTTGGGCAGGTCGGTGAGCGGGTCGTGGAGCGCCTGGTGCTGCAACGCCTCCTCGGCGGCTTTCCGGGAGGTGATCTCGTGCACGTTGAGCACGACACCTTCCACGGCTGCAAGGTCTGTGAGGTCGATGGCGGTGGCGAGGAACCAGCGCCACGAGCCGTCGGCATGCTGGAGCCGGTGGTCGGGCACCGCAACGTTGGTTCCCGGCCGCATCGTGGCCCGCCGCAACGCCTGGTCCACGTGTGCGTGGTCGTCGGGGTGCACCCGGTCGAGGTAGCGCTGCGTCCCCGGCTCGGTGTCCGCCCAGCCGAGGACCCGCTCGGTCGAGGGGCCGAACTCGTGGATGGACGCGTCGGTCGCGAGGATCATGACGGCGTCGGATGAGTGCTCGATCAGCGCGCGGAAGCGTTCTTCTCGCTGCGACACGGCCTGGAAGGCCTCGCGGCGCATCAGCCCACCACAGATCACGTCCCCGACGGCGCGCAGCAGCATCAAGGCGCCGTCGGACCAGTTGCGTTCGGCGACGACCGCGTCGAAGCCGAGGAAGCCGACGAGCCGGGTGTTGGCGAGCAACGGCACCGTCACCAACGACTGGATGCCCTGGCCGGCGAGCACATCGTGTTCTTCCCGGCGGTCGTCGGGTAGCCCGGCGACCGACGGGATGTAGACGAACTCGCCGGCCAGGAAGCGGTCGATCCACGTGGCGAACAGATCGACGTCGACACGCTGCAGTTGGTCCATCTGGGGCTCGATCCCGGGCGCGCACCACTCGTTGGTGTTGTCAAACACCTGGTGCTCGGCATCGAACGTGAACAGGTAGCTGCGATCCACGCCCGCGAACGTGCCGATGCGGCGCAGCGCATCGTCGATGCCCACGTCTAGATCTGCGCTGTCGAGGTCACCGAAGGTGTGCAACATCTCCGGGATCAGCTTGAGCAACCCCAGGAGTTCATCGAGATCATCGTCCTGCGTCACCAGCGGCCCCCGACACCCCGGCACGTATCCGGATCCGGAGGGGTGAGCCGTAGCGGCAGTGTCCTTCACTGGGTCGACCACGGGTGGTCGACCGCAAGAACATCGGCCGCAGCGGGTGGGTACTCGTTCGCCCAGGAAAGCTGGTCGCGACCGAGCCGTTTGGCAGTGTAGAGGGCAGCGTCGGCGCGGCTGATCAATAGCGATGCGCTGTCCCCCGGCCAGAACCTCGCGCTGCCCAACGAACAGCTGATCCCGTCCGGGGCCACCAGACGCAGCCGTTCAAGGATCGCATCAGCTTCAAGCAGCGAACATTCGGGCAGCACGAGGACGAACTCGTCGCCGCCGAACCGCGCGATCGTGTCCCCAGCACGAACAACTCGGGTCCACCCCTCAACGATCTCCTGAAGGATGCTGTCGCCGGCGCCATGGCCGTGCTGATCGTTGATCTGTTTGAAGTGATCGATATCGATGATCGCCACCACCAACGGGTCCTCGTGCAGGGCAGCCTGCTCCATGGCCATCGCCAGAACCCGGTCGAGGCCACGACGGTTCGCAATCCCAGTGAGCGGATCGATCTCGCTTGCCTCGCGGGCGTGGGAAAGCAACAGGATCACCGCGCACGACGTGGCGATCACCGCACCCAGAACCGTCGGCTCGACCGCGGTGAACGTCCCGGAGGTGAACGAGCCCGTCCACACCATCACGGCTCCGTACGCGACGGCGGCGATCGCGATCTCGACCGCGGCTATCACCGGAGGGAAGAACAACACGGCGAAGATGACAACCCAGATGTAGAAGAAGCTCAACGACACCGAGGCCGATCCACCACCGCCTGCGGCGACCAGCACCGTCGTAATGCCGGAACCCGTCCCAAGAAGCCACGGGTAGACCCCGCGTGGCAACACCTCACGCAGCCGATAGATGACACCGGCCACAACCGGAGCTGTCAAGCCGATGACGAGCATCACCCCCCTGTGCAGCGCGGGGGGGTGTGGCAGGACGACCACCAGCAGGGTCGTCGCTCCCCCCACCAACCACAGCAGCGCCATCGCACGCGCCGCCGTCTGCTTCCCATACGGGTACGGACGCAGCGTGAGCAGCCGCGGCCGCAGTCCTGTCATGTACGGACCTTCGAAGTTGAGCAACGTCTCTAGCGATGATCCCCACTCTGTCGACCCCGCCGTATGTGACCTGTAGGCGAACCGAGCGGTGGCCGCCCCAGCGCCGCGCATCTTGCGAGACGGCGACTCCACCACGACCTGCCCCTCGATTCGCCCACGCCATCTCTCTCGCGCCGGC
This sequence comes from Nitriliruptor alkaliphilus DSM 45188, assembly GCF_000969705.1. Taxonomy (GTDB): domain Bacteria; phylum Actinomycetota; class Nitriliruptoria; order Nitriliruptorales; family Nitriliruptoraceae; genus Nitriliruptor; species Nitriliruptor alkaliphilus. Next base: position 1,878,166 of record NZ_KQ033901.1, on the reverse strand, counting down.
TGAGCTGAGAAGCAACAACGATACGAGGACCACCCAAGCCCCGTACCGTCGACCGGCCGAACGTTATGAGCGGTCGGTTCCCGAGGCGCCGCGCGCATACTCACGGCTTCCGCGTGTTCGAACGGTTCCTCGCTCGCGACAGACGAGGAACGGCCTTCCCCGCCGCGGCGGTCGCAAGTAGCGTGCGCGCCAACTCGCAGACGACGCCGAGAGATCACCGTGACCGAAGCCTCCTACGCCGAACGGACCCGAGCTTCCTACGATCGGGTGGCGGTCGACTACGCGGACCTGCTGCGTGACGAACTGGCCGGCAAGCCCCTCGACCGGGGGTTGCTCGCCACGTTCGGTGAACGCGTCCAAAGCACCGGCGGGGGCCTCGTCGGCGACGTGGGCTGTGGCCCTGGACGGATCACCGGGTTTCTGGACCATCTCGATCTGGAGGCCTTCGGTGTTGACCTCTCCCCGGCGATGATCACGACGGCCCGAGCCACCTACCCGCACCTGTCGTTCCGGGTCGGTTCGATGGAAGCTCTGGACATCTCGGACGGCTCCCTCGGTGGCGTGGTCGCCTGGTACTCCATCATCCACACGCCGCCAGAGCGGCTCCCGGAGGTGTTCGCCGAGTTCCACCGCGTCCTACGAGTGGACGGACAGTTGCTGATGGCGTTCCAGATCGGTGACGAACCGGTCCACCTCGATCACGCCTACGGCCACGAGGTGTCGCTGGATGTCTACCGGTCCCGACCAGAACGGATCCGAGAGCTCCTCGAGCAGGCCGGCTTCGTCGTCGACACCACCGTTCATCGCGCGCCCATGCCGCCCGAGAAGTCCCGGCAGGCCTACCTATTCGGCGCTAAGAGCGGTAGCCGGTAGGCCCGACAACTGTCGCCCGAACCGGCGTTATCGGATCGTCGCTATGCGCGCATCGCCGACGGCTACACGCCGCACATCGTCACGGCAGTGGGCGGGTCCCCGTCGCTCGGCTCGCCGCGGTCGCCGCGGCCGCGCTCACGACTTGCGAGTCCGCCGGATGCCGGCAGCCTTCAACGTGGCGGCGGGGACGCCGGACTCGCGGAAGGCGCTGTATGAGATCCCCTTGCGTTCGGCGTACCCCGCGGCTGCGGCCACGAAGTCCGCCTCGAGTTGGGCGAGGTCGACATCGTTGCCCTGGTCGCTGAGTCGCTCCTCGAGATCCAGGCGCTTCTGAATCAGCTCGAGCCGCTTGACCGGGTCGGTCTCCGCGGCGATCTCGTCGCGAGTGGCAGCCAGCCGCTTCTCGAGTTCGTCCTTGCTCATGCGGCGACCAGGCTTGGCGGCTTGGTCCAGCGCAGCGAGGTAGGCGCGGACAGCCCGACCCTCGTTGCGGCCGCGCGCAAGTGCTTCCTTGTGCTCGGCCGACATCGTCCGGTTCGGCTTGGTGGCCGCGCGCTTGGTCGCGGTCTTCTTGGCTGCCTTCTTGGCGGGCACGTGGTGTCCTGTTTCTCTGACGTCAGGTGTGGACCTCGCGACCATATCGCGGTGCGAGGCCCGTTCCGCGTCGTCGACGCGCGGCACCGCGGTATGCGCGCACACGATATCCATGCGGCCCTTCTGCGCGCCTTCCCGTGGTAGGTGCTAGTTCACTCTCGGGTCGCCTGCGGCTCGTGATTCCGCGTCGGCCGAACAGGTCGGGACGGATGCGGACGTACACCTCCCAGACCTGGACACCGGGACAGTGGGGCGTTGCGGCCACGAGCTTCTCCCAGGTGCGTTCGCGCCAGTTGCTGTAGGGGTACAAGCCGCGACCGATGCGGGTGACCGTCCCATCGGGACCTCGGACGGGACGGCCTGGCGAGGCGAACAGCAGCGCGCCTGGGTCGG